>JAFUMG010000066.1 GCA_017473225.1 Oscillospiraceae bacterium
AATCGAATGCAGAATGATGAAGGGTGGCTAACACATTTATCTACGGGCGTGGTGTCCCAACTTGAAATTCCGTTAGACCGGTCCCCTTCATCATATAAGAAAAGCGAAGGCTTTGAAACCCTCGCTTATATATTACCAACTAGAATTTGAAACAGAAATCATCAGAGTATATACCTGCCTATTGACAGAGTAGGTAAATGGTGCTATACTTACCCATGGAATTACTAGGTAAATACCTTGAAGGAGGTTTTCGATATGCACGTTTATGCTGACAACGCTGCAACCACCAAAATGAGCCAGGTGGCCATTGACGCCATGCTGCCTTATTTTGATAAGATCTATGGCAATCCCTCCAGCCTGCATTCCGTCGGCCAGGAGGGCAAGGAAGCCCTGGATGCCGCCCGTGAGAAGGTCGCCAAGTGCCTGGGCTGCGAGCCCCGGGAGATTTACTTCACCTCCGGCGGCAGCGAGGCGGATAACCAGGCCATCATCTCCGCCGCCCGGGTGGGCGCCCGGAAGGGGAAGAAGCACATCATCTCCACTGCCTTTGAGCACCACGCCGTGCTGCACACCCTGCAGAAGCTGGAAAAGGAAGGCTTTGAAGTCACCTATCTGGATGTGAAGGAAGGCCACAATGTCACCGCCCAGCAGGTGAAGGATGCCATCCGGGAGGACACCTGCCTGGTGACCACCATGTATGCCAACAATGAGATCGGCTCCATCCTGCCCATCCCCGAGATCGGCGCCGTCTGCAAGGAAGCGGCCGTGCCCTTCCACACCGATGCCGTCCAGGCCGCGGGCCACCTGCACATCAACGTCAAGGAGCAGAACATCGACATGCTGAGCCTTTCCGGCCATAAGTTCCACGGCCCCAAGGGCGTGGGCGCGCTGTACTGCCGCCGGGGCTTCCCTCTGACCAACGTCATCGAGGGCGGCGCCCAGGAGCGGGGCAAGCGGGCCGGCACTGAGAATATCGCCGGTATCTGCGGCATGGCCGCGGCGCTGGAGGATGCCTGCGCCCATATGGACGAGAATATGCCGAAGGTCGCCGCCATGCGGGACAAGCTGATCGAGGGCCTGTCCAAGGTTCCCCACTGTGCCCTGAACGGCGATCCCGTCAACCGTCTGCCCGGTAACGTCAGCTTCTGCTTCGAGGGCATCGAGGGCGAGAGCCTGCTGCTTCTGCTGGACGCCCATGGCGTCTGCGGCTCCTCCGGCTCCGCTTGCACCTCCGGCTCCCTGGACCCCAGCCATGTGCTGCTGGCCATCGGCCGTGTCCATGACGTGGCCCACGGCTCCCTGCGCCTGAGCCTTTCCGAGTACAACACCATGGAAGAAGTGGACCACATGCTGAAGGTGGTTCCCGAGGTGGTCCAGTACCTGCGGAACATGAGCCCCGTGTGGAGAGATCTCCAGAACGGCAAGAGAGAATATATTCTGTAAAATAAACGCATGTCATTGCGAGCCAGTGCGCACACTGGCGTGGCAATCTCCGAAGGTTTCCGGAATGTCCGGGGGATTGCCACGTCGGGCATAGCCCTCCTCGCAATGACGTGGGATTTCTTAAATTTAAGGAGAGTTTTAGATATGGCACTTTACAGCGAAGTTGTTATGGACCACTTTACCCATCCCCGGAATGTCGGCGTCATCGAGAACGCGGACGGCGTCGGCGAGGTGGGCAACGCCAAGTGCGGCGATATCATGAAGATCTACCTGAAGATTGAGAACGACATCATTGTGGATGTCAAGTTCGAGACCTTCGGCTGCGGCAGCGCCATCGCTTCCTCCTCCATGGCCACCGAGATGATCAAGGGCAAGCCCATTTCCGAAGCCATGCAGCTGACCAACAAGGCCGTTGCCGAGGCGCTGGATGGTCTGCCCGCCCACAAGCTGCACTGCTCCGTGCTGGCTGAGGAGGCCATCAAGTCCGCCCTGAAGGACTACTACCAGAAGAACAACATCGCCTACGACGAATCCCAGTTCCCTGACTGCGAGCACTGCGCTCACTGCGAGTAAGCCTATGATCGTATCAACCAAAGGACGCTACGCCCTGCGGGTTATGGTATGTTTTGCCCAGCGGGGCGGGGAGGAGTACATCCCCCTGAAGGAGATCGCGGAATCCGAGGGGATCTCCCAGAAATATCTGGAATCCATCATGACGGTGCTGAGCAAGGCGGGCTTTGTGGACGCGGTCCACGGCAAGGGCGGCGGCTACCGCCTGAACCGGGACCCGGCGCAATACACCGTGGGCTCCATCCTGAAGCTGACGGAGGGGTCCCTGGCCACCGTGTCCTGCACCACCCAGGGCGCCTCGGCCTGCTCCCGCTCCACCTGCTGTCAGACCCTCCCTATGTGGGAGAAGCTGGACCGGATGGTCGACGAGTTTTTCGAAGGCATCACCCTGGCGGATCTGCTGAAGGAAAATGAATAAAAGAAGCGTGCCGTTCCCGATGAACGGCACGCTTTTTGCGTTTGCGTGGAGAGGGTAAATTGTAGTTTATCTGTCAGTAGTCTGCCGCACCCCAAGGCCCCCTTGTGTAAAGGGGGCTGGCTCGGCGATAGCCGAGACTGGGGGATTGTGCAGCAGAAGACTGAAATAACCTCCAACATTTCGGCGAATTCGTACTG
>JAFUMG010000003.1 GCA_017473225.1 Oscillospiraceae bacterium
ACAAAGGCTTTCGGCGTTGTTAGCTGGCGTCGCAAAAGGGACTTGAACCCCCGACCCCACGCTTAGGAGGCGTGTGCTCTATCCAACTGAGCTATTGCGACATGGCTAATTTATATGATTAAGCCCGAAGAAACTCGAACTTGAATCCTGTATGAAGTTTTTGAGAGGTGAGCGTTGTAACGCCACCTTAGGAGGCGGTCGCTCTATCCTGCTGAGCTACTGGTGCGTGTTTGCTTTGTACATTCTACTCAATTTTACCCCGTCTGTCAAGGCGCGCTGGCAAGAATTTGGAGGGGCAGGGTGGGAAAAGTGTAATTTCCCCCTTTACAGAGTTCTCTCTTTCGGATATAATAAGATGAACTATGTAAATTTGACGAAATGAGAGATTTGTCTATGAATATTGAATTTGATACCTATAAGCAGAAGCTGAATGAGTGCAAGCCCGCCCTGGACGGCCTGGCGGAATCCCTGAATCTGGAAGGCCTGAAAAATGAGCTGGAGCGTCTGCAGGCCATGCAGGAGGCCCCCGGCTTTTGGGATGACCCCGAGAAGAGCCAGAAGATCGTGGTGAAGGCCAAGATGACTGAAGCCAAGATCGAGAAGTACGAGAATATGTGCGCCAGCTGGGATGACCTGGTGACCATCTGCGAGATGGCAGCGGAGGAGGACGACGACTCCATGCTGGACGAGCTGAAGGAAGGCTATGCGGAGCTGACCGCCAAGATGGAAGCCTGCCGTCTGGAGACCCTGCTCACCGGCAAATACGACCGCAACAACGCCCTGATGAGCTTCCAGGCCGGCGCCGGCGGCACCGAGGCCCAGGACTGGTGCCAGATGCTCTACCGGATGTACACCCGCTGGGCGGAGCGCAGCGGCTTCACCTACAAGATCATGGACTACCAGGAGGGCGACGAGGCCGGCCTGAAGTCCGCTTCCATTATGATCGAGGGCGAGAATGCCTACGGCTTCCTGAAGGGCGAGAACGGCGTCCACCGTCTGGTCCGTGTTTCCCCCTTTGATGCCAATGCCCGCCGCCAGACCTCCTTCTCCGCCATCGAAGTCATCCCCGAGATCGAGGACGAGTCCGAGGACTTCGAGATCAAGCCCGAGGATTACGAAATGCAGGTCTACCGTTCCTCCGGCGCCGGCGGCCAGAAGGTCAACAAGACCTCTTCCGCTGTTCGTCTGATCCACAAGTCCGGCATCGTGGTCTCCTGCCAGACCGAGCGCTCCCAGTTCCAGAACAAGGAGACCTGTCTGCGGATGCTGCGGTCCAAGCTGGTGGAGATCCGGGAGCGGGAGCACCTGGCCAACATCGCCGACATCAAGGGCGTCCAGCAGAAGATCGAGTGGGGCAGCCAGATCCGCAACTATGTCTTCATGCCCTACACTCTGGTCAAGGACACCCGCACCGGCTGCGAGACCAGCAACGTCAACGCGGTGATGGACGGCGCGCTGGATCCCTTCATTGAGTCCTATCTGAACTGCCTGGCTACCGGCAACTGGGTCCAGAAGTAAAATAACGGCATTTTCGCTGTCGGCGTTACCGGCAGATAAGGTTTAAAAGGTATGAGTTATCTGAGAAACAGAGAAGGAAAATTCAGCGCCAGCCGCAGAAAGCCGAAGAAAATGTCCCTGCCGCTGCTGATCCTGACGGACGCGCTGCTGGTGGGACTGATTTTGGTGGTATTTGCCTTTTTCCACCATGTGCTCCCGGCGATCACCAATGAGCTGGCCCACCGGGAGCAGCTCCAGACCGTGACGGAGGCACCCGAGACCCAGCCGCCTGAGACCGCCGCGCCGGAGACGGAGCCGGTCCCCGCGGTGACGGAAGAGACGGAGCCACCTACGGAGGAGACCGAGCCCCCGGTGGATGACCGCACCGAATGGCAGATCAAATTCGCCGAGCACTTCACCGACGAGGTGGTGGTGACGGAGAATTCCTACAGCAGCCCCAATGTTTCCATCACCATCGAAACCGTCACCGAGGGTGAGGGAGACGACCGGGTGGTCTATCATGTGGCGGATATTTATATCGGAAGCCCGGAGTGCTTCACCACCTATACCGCTGACAACGAAATGCGTTATTTCGGCACTCAGGACGTCATGGAGATGGACGAAGCGGCCAACGCCATCCTGTCCATCAGCGGCGATTTCCTGACCTACCAGAAGAGTGGCTTTCTGATGCGCAACCGGGAGGTCTATGTGTCCGATTCCAATGCCAACAGCCTGTGCGTGCTGTTTGAGGACGGCTCCATGGAGACCTACGACGGCAAGGAATACACCATCGAGGACATCACTGCCCGGGGTGCGGTGCAGGTGTGGAGCTTCGGCCCCAACCTGCTGGATGAAAACGGCATGGTCCGGGACAGCTACAAGGTTTCCACGGCAGTCAGCTATACCAATCCCAGAAGCGCTGTCGGCTACTATGAGCCGGGACATTACTGCTTTGTGGTGGTGGACGGCCGGCAGAAGGGCTATTCCAACGGCATGACCATCCCGGAGCTGGCAGCGGTATTCCAGGAGCTGGGCTGCGCCAGCGCCTACAATCTGGACGGCGGCGGCAGTGCGGTGATGGTGTTCAATCATGAGCGCTACAGCCAGCAGAGCAACGGCGGTGACCGGAGCCTGGGTGATATCCTGGTGATCCGGGAGCCCGCGGCGGAACAGGAGGATGGAGCATGAGATTTTGGAGAGCGGCATTGCCCAATCTGTCCATTGCCCTGAATATCGCGCTGTTGATCGTGATCTATCTGGACCGGAGAAACCCCATGATGGGCTTTCTGGTGGGCGCGCCCTTTACGGTCCTGGCGGCCTGCGCCTGTATTTGCTCCATCGCCACGGCGGCGGTGCTTTACGGCGGCTGGCGGAACCGGGGAAAAAGCAGGAAGAATACGGAAATTCCCGATCTTAAAAAATAAAAAAAGATCGAAAGCCTATTGCAATTTCTGAGCGGATATGCTATACTAGGAAGGCTGTTTGAGAGTACAAACATAATTCTGAGCGATTTATCCGGTTTTTACCGCGAGAAAGCGGAGGGAGGTAAACACAATGGAAACCGTTCTGACGATTCTGGAAGCCATTGCCAGCATTGCTCTGATCGTTGTCGTTCTGCTGCAGTCCGGCAAGGAGGCAGGCCTGTCCGGCGCCATCGCCGGTGGCTCTGAGACCTATCTGAGCAAGAGCAAGAAGAAGGGCATGGACCAGGTCCTGGCATCCTCCACCAAGTGGATCGCCCTGGTTTGGATCCTGCTGACTCTGTCTCTGAGCCTGGTGTGATCCATAGACAATTGAAACATATGACCACAGGATTTTCCTGTGGTCTTTGTTTATTTTATGATGGGGTAACGGGATGGACTTTTTTTCCAGTCTGTGGTAATATATCCATGTAATCATATGACAAGGAGTGTTTCAAATGGATGCTGTGAAACTGGCAGGCCTGGAACCTGCTTCCGTATTTGGATTTTTTGAAGAGATCTGCGCGATCCCCCATGGCTCCCGGAATACGAAAGCCATCAGTGACTATCTGGTCGCCTTCGCGAAGGCGCGGGATCTGCGATATATTCAGGATGACGCCAACAATGTGATCATCTTTCAGGACGGCACCTGCGGTTATGAGGACCATGAGCCGGTGATCCTCCAGGGCCATATGGACATGGTCTGCGAAAAGGACGCGGACTGCCCGCTGGATATGGCGGTGGACGGTCTGGATGTGACCCACGACGGCACCAGTGTTTTCGCGAAGGGCACCACCCTGGGCGGCGATGACGGCATCGCCATTGCCTACGCGCTGGCGCTGATGGACGATACTACCATTCCCCATCCGCCTCTGGAGGTCATCATCACCGTGGATGAGGAGATCGGTATGCTGGGCGCGGATGTCATCGATCTGAGCCAGCTGAAGAGCCGGACCCTGATCAACCTGGACTCCGAGGAGGAGGGCATCTTCACCGTGTCCTGCGCCGGCGGCGCCACCGCAACCATCAACCTGCCGGAGGAGCGCCGGGCGGTTTACGGCCCCTGCATCCGGCTGGTGGTGGACGGCCTGCAGGGCGGCCATTCCGGCGCGGAGATCCACAAGAACCGTGCCAACGCCAACAAGATCATGGGCGAGTTCATGAGCCGGATCCAGGCCCTGATGCCCCTGTGCCTGACCTCCTTCAGCGGCGGCGCCAAGGACAACGCCATTCCCCGCTCCTGCCAGGCCAATATGGTGGCCATGGGCATCAATTTGGAGCGGATTAATGACATTGCCGAAAAGCTCCAGGCAGAGGTCCGGGAGCGGTACGACGAGCCGGAAGCCACGGTCCAGGCCTTCGATGTGGACGCGCTGGGCGGCAACGGCCTGACCACCGAGGTGACCGCCAAGGTCATCGCCCTGCTGTGCGCCTGCCCCAACGGCGTCCAGGCCATGAGCCAGGATATGCCCGGCCTGGTCCAGACCAGCCTGAATCTGGGCAACGCCAAGCTGGGCAGCGGCATGAGCCTGACCTTCTCCGTCAGAAGCTCCGTCAATGCCGAGAAGGAGGCGCTGCTGAAGAAGCTTCAGGAGCTGGCGGAATTCTACGGCGCGTCCTACACTCAGATGGGCGAGTACCCGGCCTGGGAGTACAGGGCCGATTCCAAGCTGCGGGACGTGATGGTTAAGACCTACACCGAAATGTTCGGCAAGGAGCCCCAGGTGCTGGCCATCCATGCCGGCCTGGAGTGCGGCCTGCTGGGCGAGAAGCTGCCCGGTCTCGACTGCGTCTCCATCGGACCCCAGATGCATGACATCCACACCAGCCGTGAAAAGCTGGAGATCGCTTCCACCGAGCGGACCTGGAAGTTCCTGCTGGAGGTCCTGAAGGCCCTCTGAGCTCCGCGCAACCGCCGGTTGACAGGAATGTAAAGTCTGTGCGGTTCCCTTTTGGGGCCTGAACTGATACAATAGGGCCGAAAGGGGAGCTGCGAATGAAATTTCACGAGAAACTATACACCCTCCGCAAAGCTGCGGGCATGACCCAGACGGATCTGGCGGAGCAGCTGAATGTCTCCCGTCAGGCGGTCTCCCGCTGGGAGCAGGGGACGGCGATGCCAGATGTGGAGAATCTGATCGCCATGAGCGACCTGTTCGGCGTGACGCTGGACGACCTGCTGAAAAACAGGGAGGACGCCCCGGAGGAGGAAGTCCCCGGAGAAAGGATCGTCTATTGGGACTTTCTGCCAAGGAAATGGTGGCTTCTTCCGGCTGCCGCGGTGGGATTGAAGCTGCTGGCATTTCTGGCGGAGCTCTGCGTCCTTCTGCTTCCCGGAGCTTCCTCCGGGACGGCGGTAGATGCCGGCGGTGTGTCTCTGTTTTTTATGATGCTGCTCAGCATTCCGGGAATGAACCTGATCTCCGCAATTTTGCTGGCACTGACGGCCTGCTGTTTCTTGTGGGCGCTGGTCAAATGGATAAAAGCGAAAGTATGATGAAAAGACCTCACCTTGTGGTGAGGTCTTTTTGAGTGTGTGAAATAACCACGTCATTCCGAGCCAGTGCGCACACTGGCGTTGGAATCCCGTCGATTTTCAAACATTTTCAGCCGTAGACTACAGCATTTCCCCTCTATTTACGGGATTGCCACACTAGTGGTGCTCCGCGCAGCGAATCAGGATTATGATGGCTGCCGGTGGCAGCCATACCACAATTCAATGCGGGCTGGTTCGCAATGACGTGCTAATTTGGGGGCATTTTATTCGATCGAATTGTAGGGACCGGCCTCCCGGACGGTCCGGGTGCTGTTGCAAAAAATTGCCCATCGAGGTCGAATTTTTTGACGGACCGTCGATGACGCCGGTCCCTACAATGGCGTTCGAGAACGGAACCCTGAATTACAAATCGTCAGCCATTGCGGAGCAGTCCCATTACCCAGAGGATATCCGCCCGGGTCAGGATCTTCATCAGAAACAGCTGGCACCCCAGGATCAGCAGATATGCCCCGGCGCGCTGGGCGGGGACGGCCAGGAACGATGCCGCAAAGATGGCGAATAGCATGGCCGAAGCCGACAGCGCCGGGATATGGAATGGGATGGCCTGACCGGTGATCTTCAGAAGGCGGCGCAGACTCAGGCAGAAATTCAGCAGATGGGTCGCCAGAAAGCTGACAAAATACCCTTCCATCCCATACCGGGGGAGAAGGATGTACAAAAACGCCACATCCAGCGCGGAGGTGAGGATATTATAGCGAACGCAGACCTTCTGCTGGCCCAGCCCCTTGGTCATGGCGTCGGTGACGGAATCGCAGTAGAGCATCGGCACCAGCAGCGCGTACCAGCGCATGAATTTTGCCGCGTCCAGACTGCCGTAGAGGGACTGGCACAGGGCATCCGCCAGCAGAAACAGCAATCCGCCGCAGGCCAGCCCATAGACGAGGGCCACCCGAAGGCTTTTGCGGACCAGATGGTGGATCCGTTTTCCGCTCCCTGCGGCGGAGCAGCGGGCCAGCTCTGGGATCAGCAGCTCGTTAAGCCCGAAAAGGATGGCGGCGGGGAACATGATCACCGGGAATACCATGCCGCTGACCAGACCGAAGGCCGCCAGCGGATCGGCGGTGGCGGTGTTCAGAGCCAGCCGCTTGGGGACCATCAGATTTTCGGCGGTGTTGATTCCGGTGCGCAGGTCGTCGGCGATGGCGAGAGGGAACGCGGTCTGGAACAGTCGGCTGCGGATGGGGATCCGGGCATCTGTGGACGCCCGCTCCCGCAGCCGCAGGACCACCAGGCAGACCAGGGTCAGACAGGCCCCAAGGCTGCTCCCCAGCACCACGCAAAGGCAGGCCTTCCCCGGGTCCTGCCCCGCCCAGAAGGCCAGAGCCCCCATGGTGATGACCATGGAGCACAGCTGCTCGGCCACCTCCACCGCCGCCAGAGTCCCGATGCGGTTCGCGGCGGTGAAATACCCGGTCATGACGCCGCACAGGCAGACCGTCGGCAGAAAGGCGGCGAAGAGCCGCAGGGAATCCACAATTCGGATGTCTCCGATCCAGTTGTCCGCCAGCCAGGGGGCGAAATGGTACAGCGCCCCGGCGATGGCGCCGCTGAAGGCGATGCTGTAGAGCAGGCAGGCGGACAGCACCGGGGCCACATGCCTGGCTTTGCCCTTCCCCAGCTCCTCGGCGGTCAGGTACATGGTGGCGGTTCGGATGCCGCCCATCCCGGCCACCATGGCAAGACTCCCTACGCTCATGGTCAGCTGCAGCAGGCCGATACCCGCGGCGCCGATGCGGCCGGACAGGTACACCTGAAAAGAAGTCCCCACCAGCCGCAGCAGCAGGTTGACCCCGGTCAGCAGCAGGGCGGAATAGAAGATCGGAAGTTTTCTGGACAAAATGATCCCCCCTTGTCCACAGTCTATGAGGACAAGGGGGGAGTAGAACTCCGATCAGGGATTGAACTCCTTGCAGTGCATCGCCAGGGGGCATTCTCCGCACTTGGGATTCCTGGCCGTGCAGCAGTCCCGGCCAAAGAGGACGATCCGGTGGCAGAAGTCGGAGCTTTCCTCCGGGGGGAGGATCTTGCGCAGCTGCTGCTCCACCTTCTCCGGCTCCTTGCCGGTGCTCAGGCCCAGACGGCCGCAGATGCGGATGCAGTGGGTATCGCAGACCACGCTGCCGGGGACGCCGTAGAGGTCGCCCAGCAGGAGATTCGCCGTCTTCCGCCCCACGCCGGGGAGCTTTAGCAGCTCCTCCATGGTGCCGGGGACTTTGCCGTCGTAGTCGGTCAGCAGCATCTGGCAGGCCAGGACGATGTCCCGGGCTTTATGCTTGTAAAAGCCGCAGGAGTGGACATAGTTTTCCACATCCGCGATATCCGCTGCGGCCATGGCCTCCAGCGTGGGATAGGCGGCGAAGAGGGCGGGTGTGATCATATTCACCCGGGCGTCGGTGCACTGGGCGGAGAGCCGGACCGCGATCATCAGCTCATAGTCCTTCGAATAATGCAGGGCGCACAGGGCGTCCGGGTAGCGGGCATTCAAAATGTCAATGATGGAGCGTACTTTTTCCTGCATGGCGCAACTCCTTTTTCTTTTTAGCGGTTGCCTTTATTCTATCACACGGCTGGCAAAATGAAAAGCGGTTTTTCCGCACCAAATGCTGGGACCCGGCGTAAAATGCCGTAGCATCCGTTTGGGAGGGAGAAAAATGCTCATGAATTTGGACAGCGTACGCCTTGGCTGCCGGTGCGCCGTGGCGGCTGTGGATACGGATGAGGGGCTGAAGCGGAGATTGGAGGATTTTGGACTGGTGCCGGGGACGGTCCTTTGCCCGGAATACCGCAGCCCCGGGGGCCACGGCACGGTGCTCGGCTTTCGGGGGACGCTGCTGGCCCTGCGGACCCGGGATCTGAAACGCATCCGGGTACGGGTATGAGGGCGGGGGAGGCACCAAAGAAGGTCCTGCTGGCGGGCAATCCCAATGTGGGGAAGAGCACCCTGTTCAATTCCCTGACGGGGCTCCACCAGCACACCGGAAACTGGCCGGGAAAAACCGTCGGTCTGGCCCGGGGCGTCGTCCGCTGCCGGGACCGGACCATCGAGGTGACGGATCTTCCGGGTACTTATTCCCTCTGCGGGCGGAGTGAGGAGGAGCGGGTGGCCGCGGTGGCGCTGGACCGGGAGGAAGCGGACCTGGTGGTGGCGGTTTGCGATGGGAGCGCGCTGGAGCGGTCGCTGATCCTGGCGCTTCAGATCCTCCAGCGGCGGGAACATGTGATCCTCTGCGTGAATCTGATGGACGAAGCCAGGGCCCGGGGGATCCGGGTGGACGGGAAGCGGCTGGAGGAGCTGTTGGGGGTGCCGGTGGTACTGACCGCCGCCGGGGACCGGGAGAGCCGGGAGCGGCTGCTGAATGCGATGCTCCATCCGCCGGAGCTGCCTGACCCGGCGTATTTCTATGAGGACCCGGTGGCTGCCGCGGAGGAGCTGACCCGGCAGTGCGTCACGGTGCGGGAGGATGCTGCCCAGAACTGGCGCAGAACTCTGGACCGGGTGCTCCTGAGCCGCAGGCATGGGATCCCGATCCTGCTGATGCTGCTGTTTTTGATCGTATGGCTGACGGTTTGGGGGGCCAATTATCCCTCCCCGCTGCTGGAAGGGCTGTTCGACCGGATCTATGTGGTTTTCAAGGGGTGGACGGCGGGCTTGCCATGGTGGCTGAGCGGCATTCTGGTGGATGGCTTCTATGGGACCGCGGCCCGGGTCATCGCGGTGATGCTGCCGCCCATGGCGATTTTCTTTCCGCTGTTCACGATTTTGGAGGATGTAGGATATCTTCCCCGGATGGCGCTGCTGTTGGACCGGCCCATGTGCCGCTGCGGCGGCTGCGGCAAGCAGGCCCTGACGCTGTGCATGGGGCTGGGCTGCAATGCTGTGGGGGTCATGGGTTGCCGCATCATCGATTCCCCCCGGGAGCGGCTGGCGGCGATACTGACCAATGCCATGGTGCCCTGCAACGGGCGGTTTCCGACCCTGATCCTGCTGGGGAGCCTGTTCTTTCCGGGGGCGGGGGCGGCTCTCGTCGTGGCGGCCTGCGTGGTGCTGGGGATCCTGGGAGCCATGGGGGCGTCGGGGCTCTTAAGCAAGACCGCGCTGCGCCACCGGCAGAGCACCTTCGTGATGGAGCTGCCGCCCTTCCGGCGGCCCCGGCTCGGGCAGATCCTGGTCCGTTCTCTACTGGACCGGACGCTGCACATCGCCCTCCGGGCGATCAAAGTGGCGGCGCCCGCGGGGGCGCTGCTGTGGATTCTGGCGAATACCTCCTGGTTGGGGAGCATCACCGCTTTTCTGGACCCGGCGGGGCGGCTGCTGGGGATGAATGGGATCATTCTGACCGCGTTTCTTTGCGCGCTGCCGGCTAATGAGCTGGTGATCCCGGTGATGATCATGGCCATCACCGGCGGCGGGAGCCTGCAAAGCGCGGCGGGGGACAGCGGCGCGCTTCTGGTCCAATGGGGCATAACCTGGCAGATGGCGGTGTGCACCATGGTATTCACCCTGTTCCACTGGCCCTGCGCCACGACGCTGATGACCGTATACCGGGAGACCGGCAGCAAAGCGAAAACAGCGGCGGCATTTGCACTGCCGACCGCTGTTGGGGTCATATTATGTCTGATCCTCCGTCTCGTCCTGTAAGATCTCCGCGGTGAGGGCGGAGATCTCGTAGGCGGTCCGCTCCTCGGGACCGTCCTCGGTGATCTTGGTGTAGACGCGGCTCTGGAGCCTGCCGATGATGCGGATCTGATCCCGGGTATGGCAGCGGGAAGCCTGCTGTGCTGTGGAGCCCCAGAGGATGCAGGGGAGGTAATCCGCCCGGCGGAAGGCCCGGGGCACCGCCAGCATCACGTCGCAGATCTCCCGGCCCAGAGGGGTCCGGCGGTAGACCGGCTCCCGGCACAGGGGCCCTTCCAGGATCACGTCGTTGACAGGGTCCCCGTCCTCGGCTGTGATGCTGGCGGCGAAGACGAAGATCAGCAGATGCCGCACCCCATCGGTGCGGACGTTATGGGAGCGGATCTGGCCTGTGACGGTCAGCATTTCACCCCCGGAGAGGTCCAGCCGGTTCAGGACGGCTTCCTCTGCCACGATTGGCAGAATGTCCACAGCCCCGGACAGCCGGGGCACTTCCAGAAGGAAGCGGTAGAATTTTTTGTCATGGTTTTCGTGAGAAAAATAGGGGAGTGCCTGCAGGCTCCCCCGGAGCCGAATCTGGTTTTCCGTATGTTCCATAGTACCACCTCAAGTTCAGATGTATGGAACATCCTATGCGGTGGCCGCGGAAACAGAACAAAGGAAAACGGCTCCCCTTCTGGGGAGCCGTCGGCGTTCTGTTTTACAGATACAGATTCATATAGTCGATATCAAAGTATTCGCCGTTGATTTTGAAGAATTTTGGATAGGTGCCATATTTTTCAAAACCGAACTTGCGGTAAAGGGCGATGGCCCGGTCATTGTCGGAGCGGACCTCCAGACCGATGACTTCGGCCCCCGCTTTTTTCGCGAAGGCGATCTGCCGCTCCATCAGGCCGGAGCCGATCTGCCTGCCCCAGTGGCTTTTGCGGACCGTGATGGCGAAGCTGTAACGGTGGCGGAAACGGGGATTGTCGCTGCCGTCGAGCGTGGCATTGCCGACGATCTGATCGCCGTCCAGGGCGAGGAGAATTCTGGAATGGGGGCTGTTCTGCCGGCTTTCCAGAAACGCTTCCTCCTGCTCTGCGGAGAAGGGGAGGCCTTCGGAGCCGAAGGTCAGATTATCGCTTTCACCGCCGACGGCTTTCAGAAATTCCAGCAGGGCCTGGGCATCCCCGGGCCGGGCTTCGCGGTAGGTGATTTCCATGTCGCGCACTCCTTATATTCGGATTTCAGAATCGAAATACCGCTCCTGAAAATGGACGGCTGCTTCGATTTCTTCTTTTGTAAAGGTCATGTCCTCGGGGGCCACGACCCATTTGTCCTCCACATCGTCCTGGCGGTGGATGATGGCGATGACCTTTCCGGTAAATGTTTCAATGGGGAAATCCACCCCCAGAATGTAGACATCCTGCTCCTCGCCGTCGGGGGCAAGGATGCCTTCCACGAAGCCATAGTTGATGGGATAATAGATATCGGGATGCCTGGGGTGATAACTGCCCAAGGGGCGGTCCACGGTGACAGTTACAGTCTTTCCAATCATTGCTGTACTTCCTTTAATAATTCTTCTGGGTCGATACCGTAGAGCTTCGCAAGGGCCAGCAGGTTGGAGGTGGAAGGATCGGAGGAACCGTTCTCCCATTTACTCACTGCCTGACGGCTGACGCCCAGCCGCTCGGCGACGAATTCCTGAGTCATTTTGCACCGTACCCGGTGCTCCTTCAGGGCTTCACCCAGGGTTCTGCGGATAATGGCCTTTTCCTTGCGCACCTCGCCGGACTTCAGGTATTTCCGCAGGGCTTTCACCAGCAGAACAAACAGGTAGATGATGCCTGCCAATAGGAGCAGGTTGATAAGAACAACAAGAATGGCGGCCGGGACCAGGCGTACGAACTGTGCGGTTATAGATTCCATAGGGTTACTCCTTTCTGATTTTTACGCCATAAACATAGCAAAAATCAGCGGTTGCGTCCACCAACTATCGCGCAATTATCGGTTGCGCCACGATAATTGCGTTATCGTTTCTTTCTGACAGGCGCTTTACCGGCAGGCTTCTTCGCCGCGCCCTTGGCGGCGGGCTTCTTTGCTGCGGGTCTGCCCTTGGCAGGCGCCTTGGGAGGGGGCGCGGTGTAGCCGCCGGCGCGGGGCGGGACGGCACGGATCAGGCACTTGGGGCCGGAGCCGATGAGGTCCTCCCGGTGGGCCTTGATGAGGGCTTCCTTCACCAAATAGTAGTTCTTGGGATTGCGGTACTGGATCAGGGCCCGCTGCATGGCTTTCTCATGGGGATCGGTAGGAACATAGACCTTATCCATGGTCCGGGGATCAAGACCCGTGTAGTACATGACTGTGGACAGGGTGGAGGGGGTGGGATAGAAGTCCTGGACCTGCTCGGGGTTGTAGCCCATCTCCCGGATGTATTCCGCCAGCTCGATGGCTTCCTTCAGCGTGGAGCCGGGGTGGCTGGACATCAGGTAGGGGACCAGATACTGGTTCATGCCATACTGCTTGTTCAGGGCGAAGTACTTATCCACAAACTGATTGTACACCGCGTTCCGGGGCTTGCCCATCCGGGACAGGACAGCGTCGGAAACGTGCTCCGGGGCGACCTTCAGCTGGCCGGAGATATGGTACTGGACCAGCTCTTTAAAGAAAGTATCCTTTTTGTCCGCCAGCAGATAGTCAAAGCGGATGCCGCTGCGGACGAAGACCTTCTTGACACCGGGGATCTTCCGCAGCTTGCGAAGGAGGGCAATGTAGTCCGAGTGGTCGGCCTTCATGTTCTTGCAGGGGGTGGGGTACAGGCACTGCCGGCCGCCGCAGGTGCCATTGGTCAGCTGCTTGTCGCAGGCGGGGTGGCGGAAATTGGCGGTGGGGCCGCCTACGTCGTGGATGTAGCCCTTGAAGTCCTTGTCCTTGACCATGAGCTCCGCCTCCCGGAGGATGGACTCGTGGCTGCGGACCTGGATGATGCGGCCCTGATGGAAGGTCAGGGCGCAGAAGGAACAGGCGCCAAAGCAGCCCCGGTTGGAGACCAGGCTGAATTTGACCTCCTCGATGGCGGGGACGCCGCCTTCCTTTTCGTAGCTGGGGTGGTAGGTGCGGCAGTAGGGGAGCTCATACACCGCGTCCATTTCCTCGGTGGTCAGGGGCTTCTGAGGGGGATTCTGGACGACGTAGAAATTGCTATAGGGCTCCGCCAGCCGTTTGGCGGTGAAGGGGTCGCAGTTGCCGTACTGGATCTTGAAGGATTCGGCGTACTTGCGCTTATTGGCTTTCACTTCCTCGAAGGAGGGGAGCACAATGGTGGGCAGGCTCTCGTCCAGCTCGGCGGTCTTGAAGACGGTGCCGTCAATGTAGGTGATGTCCTTCACGTCAAGGCCCGAGTTCAGGGCGTCGGCGATCTCCACGATGCTCTTTTCGCCCATGCCGTACATCAGCAGGTCCGCCTGGCTGTCAAGCAATATGGAGCGCTTCATGCTCTCGGACCAGTAATCGTAATGGCCCAGGCGGCGAAGGCTGGCTTCGATGCCGCCGATGAGGATGGGGACATCCTTGTAGGTCTGGCGGATCAGATTGCAGTAGACAATGGTAGCGTAATCGGGCCGCTTGCCCATGACCCCGCCGGGGGTGAAGGCATCGGTCTTGCGCTTATGCTTGGTGACGGAATAGTGGTTGACCATAGAGTCCATATTACCGCCGGAGACCAGGAAGCCCAGCCGGGGGCGGCCATAGATATCGATGGATCTGGGATTCTTCCAGTCTGGCTGGGAGATGATGCCCACGGTATAGCCGTGGCTTTCCAGAACGCGGCTGATGATGGCGTGGCCGAAGGAGTGATGGTCCACATAGGCGTCGCCGATGACATACACAAAATCGCACTGCTCCCAGCCGCGATCGATCATATCCTGTTTGCAAATGGGCAGAAATTCCATAATCCTACCTCCGATAGAATGGTTTTTGTCATTATACCAGAAAAGAACGGGAAAGAAAAGAGTAAAAAAAGGACGTGCCTTAAAAGGCACGTCCTTGTGATTGGAGTGTGGAATTGTAGATTATCGCGTCATTACACGAAATGCAAAATGCTGAATGCAAAATGCAAAATTGTGGTATTTCCTGCGGAAATCATTTAAATTGTGCGCTTGGCGCACACCACTATTCTGCATTTTGCATTGCGATGCCGCAGGCAGAGTGCTAAACTACAATTTACTTCTTCTGCAGCTGTTCCAGCGCTTTGGTGACGGCCTGGGGCATGGGGATGCCTGCCAGGCCCAGATTCTCCACGATGGACAGCACTTCGTTGGCGCAGAAGCCGATGCACACCGCGTCCCGCACATAGGCGCTGCCGATTAGCCGGTCCATCTGGACGGCCACCAACACGAACAGCAGCATCAGTCCCTTTTTGCACAGGCCTTTCAGCCCATAGGCGGAATTGTAGGCGCCGGTCTCGGTCTTGGTGCTTTTGTGGAACACCAGCGCCACGATGCTGCCGGAAATGTAATCCACACCCATGCAGATGGTCAGGGCGGCCAGGGCCGTGTCCCAGCCGCCGAAGGCCCAGGCGGCCGCGCCGCCGATGACGCCGACGGCGGTACAGATCCACTGCTTCATCCCTTTTTCACCTCCTTCTCGATCAGCTTCTTCAGGCGGACTGCCAGAACAGCCGCCTCCTTCCGGGTCATGGCCACATTCCAGCCTCGTCCGTCGCTGAGGTCCAGCAGGCCCCAGTTCAGGCACAGCTCGGCGCTCTCCCCGGCGGTGACGGGGACGAATTCCTTCCCGTCCGCTTCGATGATGCAGCGGGCGATGGCTTCGGCGATATCGGCGCGGCGCTTGGTCAGGAAGGCCACACCCACGGAGGAATCGTGAAAATCCACCTCCAAAAGACAAGCGGGGGCTGTGGTTTTTCGCAGCTCGTAGAGGGCTTTGTTCTGGGTCAGGTTGGACGCCCGGTTGTTTTGCTGGCCCAGAGCTAGGAGGGAGGTCACCAGCTTCTGAGCGAATTCCTTCCCGGTGTCGGAGTAATACAGCGCCACCGGGCCCCAGGCTTTTCCTTTTCCGCCGGCATTAGAGTGGAGGGCCAGATGGAAGCAGGCGCCCATTTCGTTGGACTCCGCTGCCCGTTTCTGGATGGTGATATCCGGGTCGCCCCGGTGGAAGGATACCCCCGCCCGGTCCAGATGGGGCGTGATGGCGTCCACCAGAAGGTTCATCTGCGCCTTCTCGGTGCCGTAGCCGTCGATGCCCACATTGGCGGACTGGTTGGAGGGACTTAAGTACCAGATATTGCTCATTTTGCAACAGCTCCTTTCATCCCCGGGGCATAAAGAAGCCCGGGTTGCGGCGAAAGGTGCAACCCGGGAAATGACGTTATTTGTGCTCCAGTTTTTTCTTCTTGCCATCGGGGCCGATGACGTAGGTGTTCTCCAGCTGGCCCACCAGATTGGCCTTGACGGAATCAATGTAGATCCTTCTCAGCTTATCCCGCTCCGCCAGTTCCTCGGCGGACAGGCCTTCGGGAGATTTTGCTTTCTTTGCCAGCTCATTGATCCTGGCGATGACTTCGTTCATGTTCATAAATAATACCTCAAATATATCGATGGATGGTCACGGAAACGCGGCCTTTTTTCGTCTGGCCGTTGACGCTTTGCAGCTTGATCTTGCCCAGCCCACGGACGGAGATCTTCGCCCCTTCGGTGACCGGCTTGTCCGGCTTTTCGCAGGGCAGACCGTCAACAGCCGCTTTGCCCGCGGTCACATACTGGGCCGCCAGGCTTCGGCCGATGCGGAAGCCGGAAGAGATCACGCTGTCCAGCCGCAGTGACGCCAGGGTATCTTTGATCTCCTTGACCTCCGGCTCCGGGATCTGGGCCTGGCAAAGGGGAATCCGGGAGAGACGGAGTTTGGTGCGGCCGGCGGAGATGAAATTCTGCAGGACGTATGGGGCGATTTCCGCCGTCACGAAGAAATCGCAGGAGCCCTTGCCCACGCAGATATCGCCGACGGTTTCCCGCCCGATGCCCGCACCCATCAGCGCCCCGAGAAAATCCCGGTGGCTCAGGTCATCCCCTTCAAAATAGGATGCCCGCAGGCAGACCAGCGGACCGTCCTCCTCATAAAGGCTGTCCGCTTCCAGATAGTCCGGCAGGTAGCAGAGCATCTTCCGCTCTGCGTCGCCGTAGCCGCCGAAGGCGGTGAGCCCCGGCTCGTCGCCAAAGAGGTAGCGGGCCATCTCCAGCTCCCGGGGGGAGAGGAAGCAGGTATTGGCGGGGATATTCCGCCGGATGCCGGCGTTTATTTTGTCCCACAGCTTGGCCAAAAGGACCCGGTCCTCCGGGCTGTGGGCGATTTTTTCAATATTACTTCGGTCCATCATATCACCAGTTAGCATTATAGCACATCTTTGGATAGATGCAAATAAGTTTTTCTTGTGTGCCCGGGGATTCTGGAGTATAATGTATAAAAAGATTTGGGAATTGGAGTTTATCGCTCTGCCTGCAGCATCGCGATGCAAAATTCAAAATGCAAAATGCAGAATGATGGTGTGCGCAAAGCGCACGGTTGAAATTATTTCCGCAGGAAATACCATAATTTTGCATTCAGCATTTCGCATTTTGCGCTACGGGCGCTAAACCGCAATCTGAAAGGAAATAATATGGTTATTGGCATCATTGGCGCCGGGGCATCCGGCATGGCGGCGGCATTGGCCGCGGCGGAGGAGCCCGCGAATCGGGTGATCATAATGGAGCGGCAGGCCCGGGTGGGTAAAAAGCTCAGCGCCACCGGAAATGGCCGGTGTAATTTAACAAACATCCATTCGGACAAAATGGGTTATCACGGCCAGGACCCGGAGTTCGTCCGTCCCGCCATGAAGGCCTTTGATGTACAAGCCACTATGGACTGGTTCCTTTCTCTGGGCCTTTACACGGTGGTGGAGGACTGGGGCAGGGTGTACCCGTACTCCGACCAGGCAAATTCTGTGGTGGATGTGCTGCGGTATGCCCTGGAAAAGCCCAATATCCAGCTTCTGACCGGATTTGAAGTTCAAAAGGTGAAGAAAACCGAGCAGGGCTTCCGGGTCGAGGGCATGGAAGATACGGTTTTTTGCGACAAGCTCATCGTAGCCTGCGGCGGGCTTGCGGGCACCAAGCTGGGGGGCAGCATGTCCGGCTATAAGCTGCTGCGGTCCTTCGGCCATAAATGCACCAAGCTGCGGCCCAGCCTGGTGCAGCTGAAATCCTCCTGGCCCCTCTGCGCTTCCCTGAAGGGCGTTCGGGCCCAATGCAAGGCGGAGATTTTTCGGGATGGCGTTTTGCACAGCTGGAGCGACGGAGAATTGCAGTTTACGGAATACGGCCTCTCCGGCCCGGTGATTTTTGAAGTGTCCCGGGATGCCTGCCAGGGTGGAGGAGACTGGGTCTGCCGCCTGGATTTCCTGCCGGGAAAAGAGGAAAGCTGGCTGCGCGCGCAGCTTTTGCGCCGCAGGGAGACCCACTGGAAAGCGGAAGATCTGCTCACAGGCATCCTCCACAACCGGCTGGGCCGGGTGATCGTGCAGTCCGTGGGCATCTCCGGCTATGTTCCCATCGCCCAGCTGGAAGACGAGGAGATCGCCGCTGTCTGCGCCGCGGTGAAGGGCTTTGAGGTGAACCTGACGGAGCCTATGGGCATGGACAGCGCCCAGGTCACCGCCGGCGGCATCGTCACGGAGGAATTCGACCCGGCGACCATGGAAAGCCGGATCGTGCCGGGGCTCTATGCCTGCGGCGAGGTGCTGGATATCGACGGCGACTGCGGCGGCTATAATTTGCAATGGGCGTGGAGCTCCGGCAGAGCCGCGGGACTTCACGCGGGAGGGAAACTATGATCAGAATTCGAGATATCGCGCTGCCCCCGGAGCACAATGTGAGTCAGCTCCAGTTTGAGGCGGCGCAGCTTTTGAAGGTCCCCAATTCCAAGGTCCGGGGCCTGAAGCTGGTGCGGAAATCCGTAGACGCCCGGAAAAAGCCGGAGGTGAAGATCATCTACACCATCGACGTGATGGTGGACGGCAACGAGGAAAAGATCATCCGCAAGTCCGGCTGCAAGCGGGCTTCCATCGCCCCTGTTTCTTACTATAAGGTGCCGAAATGCGGCGTAGTCCCCGAAAAGCGGCCTGTCGTGGTGGGTTTCGGTCCGGCTGGCATGTTTGCAGCCCTGATCCTGGCGAGAGCCGGATTAAAACCGCTGGTGCTGGAACGGGGCGAGGACGCCCGGAGCCGCCATGAAAAGGTGCGGCAATTTTGGGAGACCGGGGTCCTGGATACCCGGAGCAATGTCCAGTTCGGCGAAGGCGGCGCTGGCACCTTCTCCGACGGCAAGCTGAATACCGGCGTCAACAACCCCCGGATCGGCTGGATATTGGAGCAGTTTGTCAAATGCGGCGCCAGGGAGAATATTCTCTATGACGCCAAGCCCCATGTGGGCACCGATGTGTTGCTGACGGTGGTCCAGAACCTGCGGAAGACCATCATCGACCTGGGCGGCGAGGTCCGCTTCAACGCGCGGGTCACCGATATCCGCACCGACGGAGATAAGCTCACCGGGCTGGAGCTGGAAAGCGGGGAGTTCATCGATTGCGATCACGCCATCTTTGCCATTGGCCACAGCGCCCGGGACACCTTTGAGATGCTCCATGAAAAGCGGATCCCCATGGAACCCAAGCCCTTCGCCATGGGCGTTCGGATCGAGCATCACCAGGCCATGGTGGACAGGTCTCAGTATGGCTGCGTCAATCCCGTTCTGCCCCCGGCGGATTATAAGCTGGTCAAGCATCTGGAGGACGGCACGGTCTATACCTTCTGCATGTGCCCCGGCGGCTATGTGGTCGCCGCGGCGTCGGAGGAGGGGAGAGTGGTCACCAACGGCATGAGCAACGCGGACCGGGACGGCGAGAACGCCAACGCGGCACTGCTGGTGACGGTGAACCCGGAGGAATTCCCTTATGAGGGGACTCTGGGCGGCATGAAGTGGCAGCGGGAGATCGAGGAAGCGGCCTACCGGGTCAGCGGTAGCTACCGGGCCCCGGCCCAGAGAGTGGGGGATTTCCTGGCGGGCAGGCCCAGTGAGAGCCCCGGCAGCGTCCTGCCCACCTACCGTCCCGGCGTCCATTGGTGCGACCTGAACACGGTCCTGCCCGGGAAGATCAGCCGGTGCCTGAAGGAGGCGCTGCCCCAGCTGGACCGGAATCTGGCAGGATTTGCGGATCCTGACGCGGTGCTTACCGCGCCGGAGACACGCAGCTCTTCCCCAGTGCGGATCATCCGGGGAGAAGACCGGCAGTCCGCCCTGAAGGGCCTGTATCCCACCGGCGAGGGCGCTGGCTATGCCGGCGGCATCATGTCCGCCGCCATCGACGGCATCCTGTCCGCCGAAGCGCTGATCGAGACCCTGAAGGGGGGATCACATGGAAATGACCTATGAGCGGTGGCAGAAAAAGCAGCTGCGCCGGAGCTTCAGCCCCACCGGCTGGACGCTGGTGGTTTACTATCTCATCATGAACGGAGCCGTGTTCCTGACGGTATTTGTGGAGACCATCCTTCGGGTCATGGGAACGCTGACCACCGGGAATTTTGACTACGACGCCATCGCGTCCGCGGCCATGGAGGCGGCGGGCAGCGCCTGGGGCTATTTTCTGGCGGCGGCCATCGGTTTGGTCATCCTGCTGTGCTGGAAGAAGCCCCGGTTCTGGAAGGAGGAGATCTGGGCCAAGGGAAAGCCCATGAAGCCCGGTTCCTTCTTTGGGATCCTCTGCGTATTCCTCAGCTGTCAGGCGGTCTATCAGATCATCGCCACGGCGGTGGAGCTGATCCTCAACAGCCTCGGCCTTTCGATGCTGGAGGGGATGAACGCCCTGGCGGTGGAAACTGACAATTTCGGCATGTTCCTCTATGTGGGGATCCTGGCGCCCATTGCGGAGGAGCTCCTCTTCCGGGGCCTGATCCAGAAGTCCCTGGCGCCCTACGGCAAGAAATTCGCCATTTTCTGCTCCGCCTTCACCTTCGGCATTTTCCACGGCAATCTGCTGCAGTCGCCCTATGCCTTCCTGGTAGGTCTGGTATTGGGCTATGTGGCAGGGGAATATTCCATTGCCTGGGCCATGGTGCTGCACATGATCAACAATCTGGTCATCGCGGACCTGCTGACCCGGCTCACCGGGAGCCTGCCCGCCATGGCGGCGGATCTGATCATCTCTGCCGTCATCTGGGCCTTTGCCATCGGGGCCGTTGTGGTGCTGATCGTCAGGCGCAAGCGGATCGGCGCGTACCTGCGCCGGGAGCGGCTGAACGGGCTGTATGTGAAGTGCTTCTTTTCCAGTCCCGGCATGATCGTATTGATGGTGCTGATGGGCCTGAGCATGGTGGTCACGGCTGTGATGATGGTAAATCCGCTATAAAGAACCGTAGGGACCGGCGTCCTTGACGGTCCGGCAGCAATACGCCGCACTTTCGCATCTTATTCGGCAAACTCGAAGTCTGCACGCTGCGGACCGTCCGGGAGGCCGGTCCCTACAAAGGTATAATGAGAACGTCCCCCGGAACGCTGTTCCGGGGGACGCTGCTTTTATAGGCTGCCTTTGCTGAACCAGCTGATCAAAAAAACGGCCAGCACGATCTGCGCCGCCAGGATCACCGGGACGCCGATGGTGAATTTAGGGTGCTGGGTCTTGTGGCGGAAGACGTACATTCCAGCCAGGACGCCGATGCTGCCGCCGATGGTAGCGACGCCCATCAGCCGGGCTTCCGGGATGCGCCATTTGTTTTTCTTCGCCTTCCGCTTGTCCGCAAGCATAACGGCGAAGCCCAGCGCATTGATTATCAACAGATACCAAAGCAGGATTTTCAAAGGATCAATTCCTTTCTTGGGGGGATTTTATGAGGAAAATGTTGCCGGTCATGGCGATGGCGCTGCTGCTCCTTGCCGGCTGCGGCGCGGAGGAAACTCTGGAAACCATCGCGGATGAAGCGGTGCTGTCGGTGGCGGCGCAGCCGAAGGAGATCCATGTGGACCTGCCGGAGGAGGCGGTGCTCCCGGCCATGGAGAGCGACAGCGGCGTGCTGTACATGTGCAGGGACTACGATGTAGCTATCCAGACGCTGGATGGGGGAGATCTGCGGAAGACCATTCTGGAGATCTCCGGCTACAGCCCTGACGAGCTGACGGTGATGCAGACCGAGGACGGCGCCTTTACCCGCAGTGATTTCGTCTGGACCACCGCCGGGGAATTCGGCGACCAGGTGGGCCGGGCGGCCATCCTGGACGACGGCAGCTACCATTATGTGCTCACCGCCATGATCGATGCGGACAGCGCCTCTCAGTACAGGGAGATCTGGAACGGGATGTTCGAGACCTTTGCGGTCTCCTAGCACTGCTCCAGGGCGTCCAGGCACATCTGCCGGCACTGGTCGATGACGGACTGGGGATAGAGGATCTTCGCCTTCTTTCCAAATCCAATGACCCAGCTCAGGAACATGGGGGAGACGGCGACCTTCACGGTGAAGACGAAATGCTCGTCCCCGTCGGGGATCAGCATGGTGTCCGTGCCGAAGCGGTCGATGACCACATTCACCAGGCTCCGGTGGAACCGCAGCTTCACATCCACCGCTTTGCCGGCATACATCTGAAACAGCCGGCCCGCGTGCTCCACGAGCTTCTTGCCGGTGAGCTCAGGGCAGGGGACTCTGGGGTCGTCCAGCAGGGCGATATCCGCCATCCGGTCCACCCGGTAGGAGGTGATGCCGTGGCGCTCGGAATAGGCCAGCAGGTAGCAGTTTTCGTTGTCCTGGCACAGGCCGTAGGGGCTGGCGCTGTAGTCCTTCTCCCGGTAGCGGCGCTGGCCGTCCAGGCCCCAGTCGAAGTAGCGGAAGGCGATCTGCCTTCCCTCGGCAATGGCCTCCTGGATCCGGTCCACATTATAATAGATGGACTCGTTCATGCTCTTGACCCGGCCGGAGACCAGCACGTCCCGGCGCATCAGCTTCGCGTCGTGGACGCTGCACTGGTTGCAGAGTTTCTCAATCAGCTCCCGGGACTTTTTCTCGGTCAGGAAGCGGCTGGACTGGACCGCATCGATGAGCAGCTTCAGCTCCGGCAGCTCGAAATTCCGGGAGGCGATGTAGTAGCCCCCGGATTTGCCGGGGATGGAGACGATATCCACACCGTATTCCTGCAGGGCGGCGATGTCGGAGTAGATGGTCTTCCGCTCGCAGAGCAGGTTATGCTGCTTGTCCAGCATATCGATCAGTTCCGCCGCTCTTACGGGGTGATCCTCGTGGGAGTTTCTTTGCAGATAGTCCAGAATATAGAAGATCTTCAGCTTTTGATTGTCGGATTTTGGCATAAGGGCACCTCCCGGTACAGATGGATCCATTATAGCACAGTTCCGGGCCCCGGGGAACGGAAATTTGCATTTTTTCGTGTTATGTGGTATATTGTAACCTTCAGGAGGTGTTTCCTATGAAATATATCGGTTGTCATCTGTCCGCGTCGGCGGGGAATCTTGCCATGGTGCGGACGGCGGAATCCATCGGTGCCAATACCTTCGCCTTCTTTACCCGCAATCCCCGGGGCTCCAAAGCCAAAAAGGAAGACCCCGCGGACGCTGCCGCCGCCATGGCGGCGCTGGGGGAGAAGGGCTTCGGCGCGCTGGTGGCCCACGGCGCCTATACCATGAATCTGTGCACCGCCGACCCGGATGCCCGGGCCTTCGCCCGGGAAGTCCTCTGCGACGATCTTCGGCGGATGGCCGCGCTGCCGGGGCAGTACTATAATTTCCATCCCGGCTCCCATGTGGGTCAGGGCGTGGAAGCGGGCATCGGCTATATCGCCGACGCTTTGAAGAAGGCGTTGGAACCGGGTTATCCCGTGACGGTGCTGCTGGAGACTATGGCCGGAAAGGGAAGTGAGATCGGCGGACGGTTTGAGGAGCTGAAGGCCATCATCGACGCGGTGGGAAGCGACCATGTGGGCGTGTGTCTCGACACCTGCCATGTCTATGACGGCGGCTATGATATCGTGAAGGATTTGGACGGTGTTCTGGCGGAATTTGACCGGGTCATCGGCCTGGACAGGCTGGAGGCGCTGCATCTGAACGATTCCAAAAATCCCTTCGCCTCCCATAAGGACCGGCACGCGTGCATCGGTCAGGGAAGCCTGGGTCTCGATACCTTCCGGGCCATCATTAACCACCCGCTGATCGGGGACAGGCCCATGATCCTGGAGACCCCCAACGAACTGCCCGGCTACCGGGCGGAGATCGAATTGCTGCGGAGCATGGAATCTTAAAGATTTATTCATTTGACAGAATGGAAATCTTATGTCATTTTATAAGGTATAAAGAAAGGACGGTGATGATATGGAACAGCTGAATCAGGCCCTGGCCTTTTTCGCGGAGGCGAAGGATACCTATGTGAACGTCTATTTCGGCATTCTGCGGTATCTGGTCCCGGCGCTGTCGCTGATCCTGCTTTGGCGGTGCTTCAAGCCCCTGCTGTGGTTCAAGCGGGAGCCGGAGATCTGGGCCTGGCTGTACCTGAACGACGGCACCAAATATGCCATCACTCATTGGGAGAATGTCATCGGCCGCCATAAATCCAGTGATGTGTGCATCGATTTTCCCACGGTTTCCCGAAACCACGCGGTCCTGACCCGGTATGACGACGGCAGCTGGACCATTTCCGACGCAAATTCCAAGAGCGGCGTTCTGGTCAACGGCAAGCCCGTCCAGATCTGCGCCCTGGAGCCGGAGGATGTGATCACCGTGGGCGGCATTGAGATGACGCTGGTGCCCATTACGGCCCGGCAGGAGCAGCTGATGAGCCAGCTGCGGACCAAGGCCGGCAACGGCTTCGACAGCGTGGCCAATCTGCTGTTCCTGACGCTGCTGCAGTGTCTGTTCAGCCTGGCCTTCATGATGGGCGGCAAGGCGGAAAACTTCAGCCATATCCTGATGGGCTTCGGCGGCATCGCGGCCTGCCAGTGGCTGCTGCTGATCTTCTATGCCCTGATCCGAAGGAGCTCCTTCGAGCTGGAGACGGTGGCGTTTTTCCTGTGCACGCTGGGCATGGCGGTCATTGCCACGGTGGACCCCACTGAGACGGTCAAGCAGCTGATCGCCATGGTCATCGGTCTGGTGACCTTCATCGCGGTGGGCTGGTCCCTGCGGGATCTGGAGCGGGCCAAGAAGGTCCGGTATCTGGCCACCGCCATGGGTATCGGCTTTCTGGTCATCACGCTGCTCTTCGGTCAGGAGTACCACGGCGCCAAAAACTGGCTGCTGATCGGCGGTTTTACCATCCAGCCCTCGGAGCTGAGCAAGCTCTGCTTCGTCTATGCCGGCGCGTCCACCATGGAGCGGATCATGAACAAGCGGAACCTGATCCTGTTCATCGGCTATTCCGTGGTGATCTGCGGCTTCCTGGCCCTGATGAATGACTTCGGCACGGCCCTGATCTTCTTCGTGGCCTTCCTGGTCATCGCCTATCTCCGCTCCGGCAGTGTGGGCACCATCGCTCTGGCCTGCACCTCCCTGGGCTTTGCCGGGGTCATCGCCATCAAGATCGCGCCCCACGCCCTGCGGCGCTTCTCCATCTGGCGGCACATCTGGGAAGACCCCTTCAATCTGGGCTATCAGCAGACCCGGGCCATCATGTGCATCGCCTCCGGCGGCCTCTTCGGACTGGGCGCCGGCCGGGGCAAGCTGAAAAATGTCTTCGCGGCGGATTCCGACCTGGCCTTCGCGTCCCTTTCCGAGGAATGGGGCCTGATCCTGGGTATTCTGGCGGTGCTTTGCGTCGTGGCCATTGCCATCTTCGCCATCCGCACCGCCGCGCTGGCCCGCAGCAGCTTTTACATCATCGGCGCCTGCACCGCCGCGGCCATCCTGCTGACCCAGGCGATTCTGAACTGCCTGGGCACGGTGGACGTGCTGCCACTGACGGGCGTCACCTTCCCGTTCCTCAGCAACGGCGGCTCCAGCATGATCTGCGCCTGGGGACTGCTGGCCTTTATCAAGGCGGCGGACACCCGGCAGAATGCCAGCTTCGCGGTGCGATTGCTGAAGAGAAGAAAGGAGGAGCCGGATGAACAGAGTATCTAACCGCGCTTCCGCGGTCTTTCTGCTGATCGTCGTCCTGCTGGGCGGCCTGGGATTCTTCCTCTATGAATACTGCACCACGGCGGACCAGTGGGTGGTCTCCGCCGGCTCACCCCATGTCTACAACAGCACCAACATCGGCTGCGGCCAGGTGGTGGACCGAAGCGGCACCATGCTGCTGGATCTGACCGCCTCCCGGGTCTATGCGGGAGATCAGACCATCCGAAAGTCCACCCTGCACTGGCTGGGTGACCGGCAGGGCAAGATCAGCGCCCCCGCCGTGTCCCACTACGCCAGGGAAATGACCGGCTACGACCTGATCGACGGCCTGTATTCCTACAGCGGCAATGCCGGACAGGCGGTGCTGACCCTGTCTTCTGACATCCAGAAGGTGGCGCTGGAGGCCCTGGGTGACCGGAAGGGCACCATCGGCGTCTATAATTACCAAACCGGTGAGATCCTCTGCGCCGTCACGTCACCTACCTACGATCCCGACAATGTGCCGGATATCGAGGGGGATACCTCCGGCGCCTATGAGGGCATCTACCTGAACCGCTTCACCCAGTCTTCCTATGTGCCGGGCTCCATCTTCAAGGTGGTCACCACCGCCGCGGCGCTGGAATCCGTGGCAGATATCCAGGAGCGGACCTTTACCTGCACCGGCTCCTATGCCTACGGAAACGACAAGGTCACCTGCGAGAAAAAGCACGGCACCCAGTCCATCCGGACGGCCCTGGCCAATTCCTGCAACTGCGCCTACGCCCAGATCGTGGAGCTGGTGGGCAAGGAGAATATGGTCAAATATGTGAAGCAGTTCAGCGTCACGGAGCCTGTGGAATTTGACGGCATCACCACCGCCAGGGGCAACTATGATGTCAGCGATGCCGCCGCAGTGGAGCTGGCCTGGAGCGGCATCGGCCAGCATACGGACCTGGTGAACCCTTGCCGCTACATGACCTTCATGGGCGCCATTGCCGGCGGCGGCACCGCCGCGGAGCCCTATCTGGTGGCCCAGGTCAGCGTGGGGGAGGAGATCACCTACACCGCTGAAACCACCATGACGGAGCGGATCATGTCCGAGGAAACCGCCGGGACCATCCGGGCCTTCATGCGCAACAATGTGGAAGCCGTCTACGGCGCGGGCAACTTTAAGGGTCTGACGGTTTGCGCCAAGTCCGGCACCAGCCAGCTGGGCGGCGGACAGACCTCCAACGCCATGTTCGGGGGCTTCGTGACCGACGCGGAATACCCCCTGGCCTTCATTGTTGTTGTGGAAAATGGCGGATACGGCAGCTCTACCTGCGTCCCCATTCTGAGCAAGGTGCTGGCAGCGTGCAAGGCGGAATTGGACAAGTAATGAATCCTTGTATACAATGCACAAAAATACAATCAAAACCTCTGTCAAACTTTTGTAATCTCAATGATTGACAAATGTCCGTCCACGAGATACAATAGCTACAAATTCAGGAGGAGGTACATAGAAATGGCTGATCGGTTTGTTTCCGCATCCCGGTATACCCACTGCTGCGCCGCTTCTGCAGCAGCATGTACCTCTGCGCGAATTCGCCCGGTAATGGACACTATCATTGCGGTAGTGTCCATTTTCGTCATTATCCTGCGAGTATGCGGAGGAATGAAGTAACCGGGATTCAGGATGTATGAAGAAGCGGTTACGAAATGCGTAGCCGCTTTTTTATAGAAAAGGGAAAAGGAGACTTACTTATGAAAAAGGTATTTGCAATCGTTTTGGCAGCCGCGATGATCGCTGCCATGTTCGCGGGCTGCGGTTCCGGCAGCTCTGCCGACGCCGGTACTATCAAGGTCGGCATGACCGGCCCTCTGACCGGCGGCGCTGCCGTTTACGGCACTGCTGTTGAGGCTGGCATGAAGATCGCTGTGGAAGAGATCAACGCCGCCGCTGGCGACAGCGGTCTGAAGATTGAGTTCAAGTCCGCCGACGATGAGCACGACGGCGAGAAGGCCCTGAACGCCTACAACACCCTGAAGGACTGGGGTATGCAGTTCTTCGCGGGCTGCGTGACCACCGCCCCCTGCCTGTCTGTCGCTCCTCAGGCCGTTGAGGACCAGGTCTTCATGATGACCCCCTCCGGCTCTTCCGAGAAGATCGCCAACACCGGCTCCAACATCTTCCAGATGTGCTTCACCGACCCCAACCAGGGCGCCAACGCCGCTCTGCTGGTTGCTGAGAAGGAAATGGCCACCAACATCGGCATCATCTACGACTCCTCCGACGACTACTCCAAGGGTCTGGTCGACGGCTTCAAGACCAAGGGCGCTGAGCTGGGTCTGAACATCGTCTGCGAGACTTCCTTCACCTCCGACAACAAGAGCGACCTGTCCACTCAGGTCACCCAGTGCAAGGACGCCGGCTGTGACTTCGTGTTCCTGCCTTTCTATGCCACCGAGGCCGCTCAGGTCCTGACCTACGCCAACAAGATCGGCTATGAGCCCACCTTCTTCGGCTGCGACGGCATGGACGGCGTTCTGACCATCGACGGCTTCGACACCGCTCTGGCTGAGGGCCTGGTCCTGATGACCCCCTTCAACCCCGACGCTGAAGAGACCCAGGACTTCGTCAGCAAGTACAAGGACATGATGGACGGCGTGGTTCCCAACCAGTTCGCCGCTGACGGCTACGATGTCATCTACTCCATCTACAACGCCTGCGTCGCCACCGGCATCGACGGCACCACTTCCGCCGCTGACGCCTGCGCCAAGCTGGAAGAGTACTTCGCTACCTACACCTTCGACGGTCTGACCGGTTCCGGCATGACCTGGGACGCAGCCGGCATGATCTCCAAGGTCCCCGCCGCTGTGATCATCGAGAACGGCAAGTACGTCGCATTCTAACAAAGTTCCATACTGGGATGGGGAGGGAAACCTTCCCATCCCAAACGTATTTCGACAGTCCATGAGAGCGGCCGAGCAAGGCCCGGAGGATATGAGCCGCCGTCATAGGCTGTCGAGAAAGAGAGGTAGCATATGCAAATCATACAGTATCTGATCAACGGCATCAGCATCGGCTCCGTGTACGCGATCATCGCCCTGGGCTATACCATGGTCTACGGCATTGCCAAGATGCTGAACTTTGCCCACGGTGACGTTATCATGGTGGGCGCCTATATTTCCTTCTGTGTCACCAATTACCTGGGGCTGCCCGCCATTGTGTCCATCATCGCGGCTATGGCGGTGTGCACGGTCCTGGGCATCATCATTGAGAAGCTGGCCTATAAGCCCCTGCGGGGCACCTCCAGCCTGGCGGTCCTGATCACCGCCATCGGCGTCAGCTATTTCCTGCAGAACGCGGCCCAGCTGATCTGGGGCACCGCACCCAAGAATTTCACCAGCATCGTGACCTTCAAGCCCTTCTCCTTCGCGGACGGCGCGCTGGTCATCACCGGCGAGGTGATCATCACCATTGCCGCTTCCGTCCTGATCATGGTGGGCCTGACCTTGTTCACCGGCAAGACCCGGATGGGCAAGGCCATGCGTGCCGTGTCGGAGGACCGGGACGCCGCTCAGCTGATGGGCATCAATGTCAATCAGACCATTTCCATGACCTTCGCCATCGGCTCCGCCCTGGCTGCCATCGCCGGCGTGCTGCTGTGCTCCACGGTCCCGACTCTGCAGCCCACCACCGGCTCCATGCCCGGCATCCGGGCCTTTACCGCCGCGGTCATCGGCGGCATTGGCTCCATCCCCGGCGCCATGCTGGGCGGCATCCTGCTGGGCATCATTGAGACCTTCAGCAAGAAGTATATTTCCACCGAGTTCAGCGACGCCATCGTCTTCGCTGTGTTGATTCTGATCCTGCTTGTGAAGCCCACGGGACTTCTGGGCAAGCAGGTCCAGGAGAAAGTGTGAGGTGCGGGCTATGAAGAAACTCTGGAACAACAAAACCACCCGGACCAACCTGACGACTTATCTGGTGGTCACTGTTGCCTTCGTCGTCATGCAGCTGATGTCCTCCTTTGGCCAGCTGGGCAGCGCCATGAAGGGTTATCTGATCCCTGTCTGCGCCTATATCGTCATGGCGGTCAGCCTGAACCTGCTGGTCGGCGTCTGCGGTGAGCTGAGCCTGGGCCACGCGGGCTTCATGGGCATCGGCGCCTTTACCGGCATCGTCATCGCCGCGCTGCTGCAGGACGCGATCCCCAATGATACGCTCCTGCTGGTGGTCGCCATGTTTGCCGGCGGCATCATGGCCGGTATCTTCGGCTTCCTGATCGGCATTCCCGCGCTGCGCCTGCGGGGCGACTACCTGGCCATTGTTACTCTGGCATTCGGCGAGATCCTGAAGAACATCTTCAGCAACCTCTATGTGGGTCTGGATTCCGAGGGCCTGCATATGGCCGTCAGCACCGGCAAGGTTCAGCTGCTCGAAGGCGGCAGAATGATCCTGGACGGCCCCGTGGGTGCCACCGGCATCACCAAGCTGTCCACCTTCCCCATGGGCTTCGTGCTGATCCTGTTCACCTTGTTTGTGGTGCTGAACCTGATCAATTCCAAGGAGGGCCGGGCCATCAAGGCGGTGCGTGACAACCGGATCGCTACCGAATCCGTTGGCATCAACGTCACCGCCTTCCGTATGAAGGCCTTTGTGGTCTCCGCCTTCCTGGCCGGCATGGCGGGCACTCTGTTCGGCCTGAATTTCTCCTCCCTGCAGGCGTCCAAGTTCAATTTCAACGCGTCCATCAACGTGCTGGTCTTCGTGGTCCTGGGCGGCATGGGCAATATCCTGGGCTCCGTCATTTCCACGGCGGTGCTGTATATCCTGCCTGAGGCCATGCGTGGTCTGGATGACCTGCGTATGATCCTCTACGCGGTGGTCCTGATCATCGTGATGCTGTTCACCTGGTCTCCCAGCGTGAAGAACGCCGTTCAGAGCGTCACCGCGTCGGTTCAGGAGAAGCTGAGAAAAAACAAGAAGGAGGCCGTGAACAATGAATGAGTATTCCAGAAAAATGATCAAGGTCTCCAGCGTCAACCTGTTCCGTGAGCAGGACGCGGGCAAGCCCCCGGTTCTGGATGTCCGGAATCTGGGCATCGACTTTGGCGGCCTGACGGCTGTGGACGGCTTCAATATGACCATCGGTCCCACGGAGATCTCCGGCTTGATCGGCCCCAACGGCGCCGGCAAGACCACCATTTTCAATCTGCTGACCAGCGTTTACCAGCCCACCCGCGGCTCCATCCTGCTGAAGGGCATCGATACAAAGGGCATGAACACTGCCAAGGTCAACAAGCTGGGCATCGCCCGTACCTTCCAGAATATCCGCCTGTTCAACGACATGACCGCGCTGGATAATGTCAAGGTGGGTATGCACAATGAGATCAAGTGCTCCTTCCTGGCATCCTTGCTGCATCTGCCTTCCTACTATAAGTCCGAGAAGAAGGCCAATGAGAAGGCCATGGAGCTGCTGGACTTTATGGGTCTGGCGGATATCGCCGATCAGAAGGCGGGCAGCCTGCCCTATGGTGTCCAGCGCCGTCTGGAGATCTGCCGGGCCCTGGCATCCAATCCCGCCATCATCCTGCTGGATGAGCCCGCCGCGGGCATGAACCCCAGCGAGACCGCCGAGCTGATGCATCAGATCCGCCGGATCCGGGATACCTTCCAGATCGCCATTTTCCTGATCGAGCACGACATGAACCTGGTCATGAACGTCTGCGAGGGCATCGTGGTGGTCAACTACGGCAAGATCATCGCCAAGGGCACCCCCGAGGAGATCAAGAACAATCCCGCGGTGATCGAGGCATACCTTGGTAAGAAGAAGGAGGCTGACGCATGAGTACGATGCTGAAAATTGATGATATTCATGTGTACTACGGCGCCATCCACGCCATCAAGGGTGTTTCCTTTGAAGTCGGCGAGGGTGAGATCGTGGCCCTGATCGGCGCCAACGGCGCCGGTAAGAGTACCATCCTGAAGACGGTCTCCGGCCTGATGCATCCCCGCACGGGTAAGATCGAGTTTATGGATCAGGACATTACCCACATGGATGCTTATAAGCTGCTGCGCCATGGTCTGGCCCATGTTCCCGAAGGGCGGCGGATATTCCTGCAGATGACCGTCCAGGAGAATCTGGAAATGGGCGCCTATATCCGCAAGGACGTTTCCAAGGCGGATCTGGATATGGTGTTCAATTATTTCCCCCGGCTGAAGGAGCGGCGCAAGCAGATCGCCGGCACCCTGTCCGGCGGCGAGCAGCAGATGCTGGCCATGTCCCGGGCCCTGATGAGCCACCCCAAGCTGATGATGCTGGATGAGCCCTCCATGGGCCTGGCCCCCATCCTGGTGGACCAGATCTTCGACATCATCAAGCAGCTCCACAAGGACGGCACCACCATTCTTCTGGTGGAGCAGAACGCCAGCAAGGCGCTGGAGATCGCGGACCGGGCTTACGTTCTGGAGACCGGCAATATCACCCTCTCCGGCACCGGCCGGGAGCTTGCCCAGTCCGACGAGGTCAAAAAGGCCTATTTGGGCGGCTGATACCAGCATAATCGAACACCTCCCGCATATTCTGTGCGGGAGGTGTTTTTATGTGCCGCAGAAATCAGCTGAGGGGGTGTCTTCTGCTGGGCTTCGGACTGGGCCTGCTGATCGGCCAGTGCCTGGAATCGGGCTTTTTGTGCACCTGGGGCGGGATCATCCTGATCATTCTGGGAATTTGTACACTGCAAAAAAAATAAGGGGCATAAACCTGTCCACCGGCGAATATGCTTTGGTATAAACGCTGGAGAAGGAGTGGTTCTTTTGGAATTGCGGTTTCGTAAATCGACCTGCCGCTGTCTGAACCGGGCAGCCCGGGAGGTCAAAAATGAGGAAGTGACCCAGGAGCTGAAGCTGCCGGATGGGATGCCGGATATCGGGCGGGTCATCGCCGCCTGGGGACAGGTGGTGCTGCGGAGTAAGGAATGGCGGGGGGATACGGCATCGGTGGCCGGCGGCGTTATGGTCTGGGTGCTGTACGCCCCGGAGGACGGCTCCGACGCCCGCTGCGTGGATACTTGGCTTCCTTTCACGGTGAAGTGGGACGTGTCTGAGGCGGACCGGGAGGGGACCATCCGGGTGACGCCGCTGCTGCGCTTCGCGGACAGCCGGGCCCTTTCCGCCCGAAAAATGATGGTCCGGGCGGGCGTGGCCCTCCTGGGTGAGATGCTGTATCCGGCGGAGATCGAGGTCTCCACGGCAGAGGATGTGCCGGAGGATGTGGAGCTGCTGACCAATACTTACCCGGTGCGTCTGCCCCGGCAGGCGGGGGAGAAGACCTTCCTCCTGGATGAAGAACTGCGGATCCCCGGCTCCGTGCCTGTGATGGAGCGGATCCTGAGCTTCACCATGCAGCCGGAGATCACGGATCAGAAGGTGATGGCCGGGAAGGTGGTCTTCCGGGGCAGCGGAAACCTGCATCTGGTCTACCGCTGTGTGGAGGGTCGGATCCGGACCTGGGATTTTGAACTGCCCTTTTCCCAGTTCCAGGAGCTGGAAGCGGAGCCCGGGGAGGATGCCCGGGCGGCTGGGTCGCTGGCAGTGACCAGCCTGGAACTGGATCCCGGCGAGGAGGGGCGCCTGCGGCTGAAATGCGGACTGGTCTTCCAGTATGTGGTCAGCGACCGCGGCCTGCTGGAGCTGACCCAGGACGCCTACAGCACCGGAAGGCAGACGGGCATCACCATGGACTATCTGCGGCTTCCCACGGTCCTGGAGGAGCGGCAGGAGGTCCTCAGCGCGGAGCATCAGCTGCCGGGCCAGAATGGCCAGCCGGTGGACGCGGTCTTTCTGCCGGATTTTCCCCGGCAGAGAAGGACGGCCGAGGGCACGGTTTTTGAGATCCCCGGCCTGTTTCAGACGGTGTATTACGGGGAGGACGGCTCTCTGCAAAGCGCCACTGCCCGGTGGGAGGGGCAGTATGACCTTGGGGCGGATGAGGACAGCCGGATCGATGTGTCGGTGGCGCCTGTGGGCCGGCCCGGGGCTGCCATGGGCGGCGACGGTATGGACCTGCGGGGGCAGCTTCGGATCGGGGTCAGCACCACCACGGACCGGGGCATCCCCATGGTAACGGCCCTGGAGCTTGGGGAACTGCAGGAGCCGGACCCCGGCCGCCCGTCTTTGATCCTCTGCCGACCGGAGGGGGAGAAGCTGTGGGAGCTTGCCAAGCGGTGCGGCTCCACCGTCGGCGCCATCCGGCAGGCCAACGGGCTGGAGGAAGAGCCCTCGGAGGACCGGATCCTGCTGGTGCCTGTCAGTTAGGTATAAAATGACCGCCGTTCCGGGGGAGAGCCGGAACGGCGGTCAGCAGACTGTCGCTGCCGGGGTGGATCGTCTGCCTGATTCAGCATATCCCAATCCCCGGGGCGGTTGCAAGGGGAATGTGTCGAATCTTCAAAGATTTTTGGCCGTGGGTTAAAGAACAGGAAAGGAAAACAGCGTCCGACTCTTACCGGGAGAGCGGGCGCTGTTTTCCATTTGCGGGCGAGAAAATTAACAGTTTATTAACAATTTTCGAAGATTGGTCTAACAAAAATGTTTTATAATAGACCCGGAAGTATATATAAAGAGATAGGAGCTGGATATGATGTACATCATCGTCGTGATCATCGGTTATCTGCTTGGCATGCTGAGTCCGGCCGCGTTGCTTTCCAGGCTGAAAAAGAAAGATCTGCGGAAAAACGGAAGCGGCAATCTGGGCGCGACCAATACCATGCTGGTCCTTGGAAAGGGCTATGGTGTCCTTGTCATGCTGCTGGATGTGGGAAAAGCATTCCTTGCGGTCAGGCTTTCCATGTATCTGTTCCCGGAGCTTCGGTATGCCGGGATCGTGGCCGGATTTTCCGCTGTGGTTGGACATATTTATCCCTTCTACATGAAATTCCGGGGTGGGAAGGGCCTTGCGGCCTACGGCGGAATGGTCCTGGCGCTGAAGCCTTGGATGTTCCCGGTGATGCTGGCGCTGTGCGTGGCGATCATGGTCATCACGAACCAGGGCGTCGCCATGGCTGTGTCGGCTTGCGTTCTGTACCCGATCCTTTATGTGGTCTGTACCGGCGACCTGGGCGCGCTCCTGCTGCTGGCGGCGCTGAGCGTTCTGATCATCATCAATCACAGAAGCAATCTGGAAGAAGCTGCCCAGAAGAAGCAGATCAAGGTCCGGGAATATGTGAAGGAGCATCTGTTGCGGTAATATCCGCCCTGCGGTGCGGGACCCAGATCAAAACATGCGGGAGCGGATAATCTATCAGGCGGAAAGCAGGAAGAAGGATCTTTCCAAGGAACCGGGCAAGCAGATCCGCTTGTCCGGTCATTTTTTGCGGGGATGGTAGATTTTTTCACATTCTTCTGATATATTGGATCCAGTGAACATAAAAAAGAAAGAAGCTGGAATATGAAAAAGGGACTTATCCTGGAAGGCGGCGCTATGCGCGGCATGTTTACCTGCGGCGTCATGGATGTGATGATGAAAAATGGCATTGTCTTCGACGGCGCCGTGGGCGTCTCCGCCGGCGCGGCCTTTGGCGTCAATTATAAATCGAAGCAGATCGGCCGGGCGATCCGCTATAATATGAAATTCTGCGCGGACAAGCGCTACGGTGGTATCCACAGCCTGCTGACCAGCGGAAATATCTATAATACGGAATTTTGCTATGGCGAAGTGCCGCTGAAGCATGACGTGTTTGACTTTGAGACCTATCAGGCCAACCCTATGGAATTCTATGTGGTCTGTACGGATGTGGATTCCGGCAAAGCAGTCTACCACAAGTATGAGGGGCAGGAGGATCATTGTTTTGATTGGATCCGGGCCTCCGCGTCCATGCCGGTGGTTTCTCAGATGGTCGAGATCGACGGCAGAAAGTATCTGGACGGTGCCCTGGCAGATTCGATTCCCGTGAAGTTCTTTGAAAGGGAAGGGTATGACCGGAATGTGGTCATCCTGACCCGGCCCAAGAGTTATACGATGAAAACCAATCAGATGATGCCGATCATCCGGGCAAAGTACAGGAAATACCCCAAACTGGTGGCAGCTATTGAAAACCGCCACCGGGTCTATAATGAAACACTGGCCTATATCTCCCAGATGGAGCGGGCGGGGAAGCTGCTGGTTATTCGCCCGGATAACGCGCTGCCGGTCAGCAGAGTGGAAAAGGACCCGGAGAAGCTGAAAAAGGCTTATGAGATCGGCCGGGCGGCGGCAATGGACCGAATGGAAGAGATACAGAAGTATCTTTTTCCTGAGAACGTGCCCGGAAAAGGATAAACAGCACGGATAGGGATGTCAGGATGCTGGAAAACAGGCCGTTGGAGCTTTGCGCTTCAACGGCCTGTTTCTTATTTTGCTTTCAGCTTCTTATGATATACAAAAATATGGATCGCCATAAAGAATACGACGGCGATGGAGATGACTCTGTGAAGGACCAGAATAACAGGGTACTGATCCAGAATCATACCGAATAGGCCGGTGGCGAAGGACACGATGACCAAAGTCAGCAGAAGATACTTTTTTGCGCCCAGTTTTTTGCGGTAAGTGACGGTATGGACGATGCTGAGCAGCAGGAATACGACGGATGCCAGCTTGTGGATATGGATGCCGGTCAGGGGTACCAGGATGGTCAGAAGGAAGCTGACGAGCAATGCGATGTTCAGGATCTTCTTCATGCGGTTACAGGCTCCTTGCTGACGGGAATGGTTTTCACGCCCCAGATGAAGTAGATGATATGGAATGCCCAGACGCAGGTCAGCACGATGCAGCCTAAGGTCACGCTTTTTAGCGCCATCATGGTAAAGCCGATGGACATCAGCAGGGTCACCGTGACCATAATGCGGATCTTGGTTTTCTTGGTCATTCCCCGGCCGGCGATATAGTCTTCCAGATTATCCTTATAGAGCTTGGTGCCTTTAAACCACTTATCCAGCTTTTCGGAGGATCTGGCGAAGCAGAAGGCGGCCAGCATCAGGAAGGGGAACGCGGGAAGCATGGGCACCACGGCGCCCACAGCGCCCAAGCCGACGCCGATGCAGCCAACGATGATGTAAAGGATCTTTCTCAGGTTCATATGTTGTTCTCCAGTCGTTTCTTTTCATTTTTCGTTTCGATGACATGGCGGATTGCCATGACAGGATGGTGAAAGATCATCCGTGGGCCGGAAAAGCGCATGACGGCCCGGATCTTTTCCCGCATATCAGGTTTGTAGCAATGGACCTTGCAATTGGAGCAGAAGGTTTTTGTCTCCATGAAGGGGCATTTGTCGCTGCGGAGCCTGGCGTAGGCATCCAGGGCGGCGCAGTCGGGGCAAAGGGTATTTCCGCCATGCTTTTTGCGGCAGTAGATGGCGATCATCAGGGAGACCGTTTCCTTTTCCCGCTCCCGCTTAGATGTAACATCCATCAGCTCATCCTCCCGTGTTTCACAGAGTAAACGGTATCCGCAATGCCCATGGTGGACTTTCGGTGGGACACCAGCACCACGGTTTTGCCGTTTCTTTCCTCGTGAAGGGATTTCAGGATGACCGCTTCGTTCAGGCTGTCCAGATTGGAGGTGGGTTCATCCAGAAGCATAAAGGGGGCATCATGGAGGAATGCTCTTGCCAAACCCAGCCGCTGCCGCTCGCCGCCGGAGAGGGTGTCGCCCAGCTCGCCCACTTCGGTGTCGTACCCCTTGGGCAGCGACATAATAAAATCGTGGACGGATGCCTTCTTGCAGGCGGCGATGATTTCTTCATCGGTAGCGTCCAGCTTGGCGATCCGCAGATTATTTCGGATAGAATCGTGGAACAAATGAGTCTCCTGGGTCACAAAGCTCTCCATATCCCGCAGATTAGTGGTATTGATATCATCCACATTCCGCCCGGAGAGTTTGACTTCGCCCTGTTGTACCTGCCAGAAGCGCATGAAGAGTTTCAGCAGGGTAGACTTGCCGGAGCCGGAGCGGCCGTTGATACCGATGATTTTGTTTTCAGGAATGACCACAGAGAAATCGTCCAGGATGGTCTCATCGCCATAGGAGAAGGTAACATTTTCAGCGGCAGCGCCGTGGAATTCGATTTTCGTCTTTCCAGCGACTTCTTTCACAACGGGGCTTTCGTCCAGAATGTCCAGCACCCGGTTACCGGCCGCAAAGGTGTTCTGCAAGGTTACGCCCAGAGCGGCCAGGGCCACAACAGGGCCAAAGGAACTCATCAGTGCCAGGGTGGTAATCAGACAGCCCTCGAAGCCGCACAACGTCGCGGAGAGAAACAGCATGGCCAGATCAAAGATCAGAATCACGGTGTTGGTCACGGCGGTGTTCCGGCCAGCGGTGCGCTTCATGGATTCTTCCACCTTGGAAAGCTCGTCCGTCCGGGCATTCATGGTATCCATGCGCTTCTCGCCCTGACCGTACTGGATGGTTTCGCTCAAGCCCCGGAGAGAATCCAGAACAAAGGCACTCAGCTCGCCGGATTTGCCGCGGAACTTCATGCCGGTGTCGCCGCTGAGCTTGGAGGTAATCAGGGGGATGACCACACCAACCGTCACATAGGCGATCAGGGCAAGAATGCCCAGCATGGCGTTGTAAGAGCCAATAAACGCCACCATGACGATGCAGAAAAGAATGGCGATGGCAATGGGGGAGATGGTATGGGCATAAAAGACTTCCAGCAATTCAATGTCGGAAGTGATAATGGAAATCAGGTTGCCTTTGTCCTTGCCCTCCAGTTTGGCGGGGCAGAGTTTCCGCAGAGCGCCGAAAACCTTGTCCCGGATCAGCGCCAGCAGCTTAAAGGCGATGAAATGGTTGCAGGACTGCTCTGCATAGCGCAGAAATCCACGAACCAGCGCAAAGACCAGCACTGCTGTGAAGATCACCCCCAGGCTCATGGACCACTCGGGATGGAGAATATGAAGCACGGCGTAGCCGCCAAAGACGGTGATGAATGTAGCGCAGAGATGGCCGATGAGGCCCATGAGGATGGCCAGGATCATGAAGCCTGCCAGAGGCTTCACCAGCCCGATCAGACGGGTCATTACTTTGAATCCGCTTCGTTTCATGCCTGCGCACCTCCATTCAGTTCCTCCGAAGCTGTCATCCTGAGCGAGCGAAGCGAGTCGAAGGATCTTCGCACCTTATTTGCGTATGCAGTAGAATCAATGCCAAGATCCCTCGACTTCGCACTTCGTGCTTCGCTCGGGATGACATCGTTGCTTGTGTAGTGTTCCAGCTCCTGCTGGGCGTTCCATAGCTTGGCATAGGTGCCATTGCGGGCCAGCAGTTCGCTGTGGGTTCCATTCTCGACGACAGTACTATGATCGAGAACATAGATATTATCTGCCCCCACCACATTGGCAAGACGGTGGGAGATCAGGATCACGGTTTTGGACTTAGCCAGGGCATGGATCTGCGCCATAATGTCGTTTTCACTCTCCACATCGATATTGGAGGTGGCTTCGTCGAAGATGTACACCGGGCTGTCGTGGAGCAGTGCTCTGGCCAGAGCCAGCCGTTGGCACTGGCCGCCGGACAGGTTGGAACCCTTTTCGTTCAGAATAGTGTCCAATCCCTTTTCACTTCTCAGGAAATCCGCCAGATTGACCTGTTCCAGCACCTGCCACAGGGTATCTTCCCCGGCATTGGGCCGGGCCATCAGCAGATTCTCCCGGACGTTGCCTTTAAAGAGATAGCTCTGGTGGCTGATATAAGTGAAGTTCTCCATCAGACTTGCTTCGGAGATTTCGGACAGGGGCGTGCCGCCGACGGTCAGTTCGCCGGAGTAGTCCTTGTTGCGGCCCATGAGAATGGAAGCCATGGTGGATTTGCCGCAGCCGGACTCGCCAACAATGGCGGTAAAGCTGCCCTTGGGGAAGGCCATATCCACATCGTGGAGGATCTCACGGTCAGCTTCGTAAGAGAAACGCAGATTATTGCATTCGATGGAGCAATCTTCGGGAACAACAGCGGTTTTCTGTTCTGGCTCCGGTAGATCCAGCAGACGGAAGATCTTATCGGAAGCTGCCATACCGTTCATGGCAATATGGAAGAAGGAGCCCAACATCCGCATGGGCAGGAAGAAATCTGCCGCCAGCAGAATGATCATCAGGCAGCCCGCCAGGTCCACATGGCCTGCCTTGAACTGGGTAGTGGCCAGAATGACACCCAGGGCCGCGCCGCCGTAGGCGATCAGATCCATGATGGTGATGGAGTTCAGCTGCATGGTCAGCACCTTCATGGTGATGCGGCGGAAATGTTCGGACTGCTCGTTCATCTCCTGATGCTTGAATTCATCGGCCTGATAGATTTTCGTGGTGGTCAGACCCTGCAGGTTTTCCAGGAAGGTGTCACCCAGGGCGGTGTACTGGCCCCAGTATTTGGCCAGCAGCTTCTTGGCCCACCGCTGGACCGCGACGATGGTTACGGGGATCAGCGGCACGCAGACCAGCAGGACAATGGCGGAGGGGAAATTTACAAAGCTCAGCACCACAAACAGGGTCAGGGGCGCCAGCATGGCGTAGAAAAACTGGGGGAGGTAAGCGCCAAAATAGGTTTCCAGCTGGTCCACACCCTCGACAGCCACCTGGACCACTTCCGAAGTATTGGCCTGTTCCTTATAGGAAGCGCCCAGCCGCAGGAGCTTCCGATAGATTATCTCCCGCAGCGTTTTCTTGACAGCTTTAGAGGAGAGATAGCCCATTCTGCTGGAAGCGGTGGCGCAGACAAAACGGATCACCAGGGCAATGGCTGCGATGACTGCGGTAATACCAAAGCCATCCTGGTTCCCTACGTAAAGATTTTGCAGCAGATGGGCGATGGCTCCCATCATGGCGATATTCGCCGCCAGGGATACCCATTGGCAGATCACATTCCCGGCAATGTATTTTTTGCTTTCCTTGACTGCACCGATCAGTCGTTTGTTGATCATCATAATATCGTTTCTTGCCTTTCTTGCGCAGACAGTAAACGCCGGCGCAGGATATGATGGTGAATTAGCGATTGCTAACTGACAGAAATAAAACAGCCGCTAACACAATATTGCGTTAGCGGCTGCTAACCTCTGAGATAGAATATCACAGGAGTTTGGCGCTTGTCAATATTTATTTTTAGGAGGTATTACGTTCGTGTTTAGACCAGCGCCGCGCCCAGGCTGCGGCATTCAGCTTCCGCGGCATCGTCGGGGGCTTCCATGCAGATCACGCTGTCGCAGACCAGATTTGCGCCGGCGTTGCGGCAGGTATCCTCCCAGTTCCGCATCCACTCCCCGTCACCCCAGCCGTAGGAGCCGAACAGGGCGATGCGCTTGCCGGACAGCTTACTCTCGCAATCGGTGAACATGGGCTCGAATTCATCTTCCTCCAGGACCTCCGCGCCCATAGCGGGGCAGCCGAAGGCAATGGCATCAAATTCATCCACCATGGATGCGGCGAATTCAGAAGCGGTGTACATGGAAACAGCGGCACCTGCGTTCTTTGCACTATCGGCAACGGCGTTTGCCATGGCCTCGGTATTGCCGGTGCCGCTCCAATAAACAACTGCAATCTTGCTCATAATCATTTTCCAACCTTTCAAAATAAATAATTTGGTATATCAACCGGCTGCGGGCAGTTTTAGCGGCTGCCTACACAAAGCCGTTCAATATCTCTGCCTTTCGCCAGCTGGTCGCAGTAGACCCTGGTGCATTTCTTGTACTGGGCAAATTTCTTCTGCGCCGCTTCTTCGTCACCATAGACCTTCCAGCAGCCCGTACACTTGCAGCAATCCGGCCCCTGTTCTATAAAGCCGCAGACATCCTCCGGGGGATAGCCCAGAAACAGGCCGATCTCATGGGGGAAGTTCGGATCATTGCGAAGCTTCTGAACCAGCTTGACAACGCATTTTTCACAGCTGCCCGTCGTATAACCACAGTTTTGCAGGATCTTTACGGCGGTGGCGTCGGACAGGTCCGCGGAGAGCTTCTTGGGGCGGTAGATATAAATCAACGCTCTTTTCCCGGAGTAACGGAGGGGGAGTACCCGAAGTCCTTTGCTGTGCAGGCGCTTGTTCATTCGCCGTACAGATTCCAGAAGCTGCTCCTGTGTCTCATAGGGATAGGTAAACAGACTTGCGGTTTTGATGCCGGCCAGGGTGGGGGCGCAGTGGCGCACCAGGCATTCTTCGGACATAGGTGGGACCTCCTTGTGTGGTTTACTTGGATCATTTCCTTTTCAGGTATTTTTTAAGCTGCCGGGAAAGGATCAGGATCAAAATAATACCTTCGATCACACCGGCAAACTGTACTGCTTCGGGAATGCTCATTGTGCTCATCTCCTTGGAATGGGAGTTAGCGGATGCTAACCAAAGAGGCGAAAGATAAGTTAGCGAACGCTAACTGCAATTATAATATGCGATTCTTCCGGTTTTGTCAATACCCAATTTGCAATTGGCGGTCTCTAAAAACTGCATTGGGGAGCGTTCTCTATTGACATTGATTTAGATACCAAATATAATTATCTGATAGTTTTCGACGATGCAGAACTGTGATTGGAAATATCCGGCATATGGTGAAATCTACCGTACCATCCATATGTTAAAGCAGCTTCCGAATGATTGATTGCTCTGAGAAGAGAGATAGAGATAAAGAGGATTACTACCATGGCAAGAAAATCGACCAAAGAGAATAAGAATATCTATCAGCGCACCAGAGAAAGCCTTGACTTGACCCGCGAGGAGGCTAGTGATCTGCTGGTCACCATGTCTCCCGAGCGGATCGAGAAGATCGAGAGCGAGCGTTCTATGCCCCATCCCGATGAAGTGCTGCTGATGTCTGACCAATATAAGCACCCGTCCCTTTGTAACTACTATTGTGCAAACCAGTGTCCCATTGGGCAGCAGTATGTGCCGGAGGTCAAGATCAAAGACTTGTCTCAGATCGTTCTGGAAACTCTGGCGTCCCTGAATGCCATGCAGAAAAAGAAGGACCGGCTCATTGAGATCACCGTTGATGGTCACATCTCTGACGATGAGCTGGCAGACTTTGTGTACATCCAGGAAGAACTTGAGAAGATCTCCATTGCGGTAGAGACTTTGCAGCTCTGGTGCGAGCGGATGCTGGATATCGGTGTCATCGACCGGGCACAGTATGAAGCCTATCGGGAAGCAGGACGGTCCTAATTTTCTGATTTAGAAGAAAAAACATACTCTAATTTGCGGATACGATCATTTATTTCTGACACTCCAATCGGTACAATATACCCATAGCAGGACGAAACATAAACGTCAGTCGAAGGAGTGATGCGGTTGAGCGCGAGAGAAAGAATTCTGATGATCCGGCTTATGGAAAAAATCGAAAAGCACCCTACATATGCCAAAACACTGGGCATCGAGGCCGCCAGTGCAGTGAATAATCAGAATAGGAATAAAGACCCGAAGGGCCTCACGAGTGCGTGAGGCTCTTTGTGCTTTTAGAAGGGAGATAAGAAGATGCAGATATTCGTTGTTATCTGGTTTATCCTGTTCTTCTGTATCATTGCAAAGAATATCGGCCAGTTTATTGAGAATGAGAATTCTCCTGTACTGACAGTGCCTGCTACTGTTGCAGATAAGAGAAAAAGAACGCATCACCATCACCATGATCATGGACATCACCACAGCCGTTCTTACTATGTCACCTTTGAAATGGAAAATGGTGAGCGTATGGAACTGCGGATGCTCCAATATGATTATCGGGAGCTGAATATCGGTGATAGAGGTATGCTGACCTATCAAGGTACCCGATACAAGGGCTTTGAGCGTTAATAGAAAGGAAAAAGAAATGTTTGAGTTATTGACTATCGTTGTTTTTGTATGGCTGCTGGTGAAAGCCATCGGCCTGGCATTCAAGCTGACCTGGGGCGCGGCAAAGGTGATCGCCAGTATCCTGATTGGGCTGGCAATGCCTGCGTTGATCATTTGTCTTGTGTTTGTGGGCGGTATCGCCCTGATCGTCCCCCTCGCAGTAATCGGCATTGCCTTTGGGATTCTGAAGGCCTGCCTGTAAATCTAAAAGAGTTAAGGAGGCAGAATTATGAAATACGAAATCAAGGGTGGGAGCTTTCCCGTCGTTATCTGCACGCTGGAAAACGGTGAGAAGATGATCACCGAAAAAGGTTCCATGGCCTGGATGAGTCCCAATATGCAGATGGAAACCCACGGCGGCGGTCTGGGCCGGATGTTCTCCAAGGCATTCTCCGGCGAGAGTATGTTCCAGAACCACTATACTGCCCGGGGCGGTGCAGGCATGATTGCCTTTACTTCCAGCTTCCCCGGTGAGATCAAGGTGCTGGATATTGCACCCGGTCAGGAGATGATCGTCCAGAAGAGCGCGTTCCTGGCATCCGAAGCGGGCGTGAATCTGTCCATCCACTTCCAGAAGCGTCCGGGCGCCGGTTTCTTCGGCGGTGAGGGCTTCATCATGCAGCGGCTTTCCGGCCGCGGTACTGCCTTCGTGGAAATCGACGGCGACCTGATGGAGTACATCCTGAAGCCCGGTCAACAGATCGTGGTAGACACCGGTAATGTGGCTGGCTTTGAACCCTCTGTGCAGATGGATATTCAGACCGTCCCTGGTGCTAAGAATATGCTCTTCGGCGGTGAAGGTATCTTCAATACCGTTCTGACCGGTCCCGGCCGCGTGTGGCTGCAGACCATGCCCATCTACAATGTGGCCAATGCGATCCGTCCCTACATCCCCACCGGCAATAATAACTGATGCCATGGAAGAAGATGAAAAGAAAGTCCACTCCATTTGGGTGGACTGGGAGAATCGGGTGATCTCATTCCGGAAAGCAGAGGGTTTTGAGGAATTGCAATATCCGACTCATGAGGAAATGTTCGCGTTCGCCATCGAAAAAGGATTCGGTGGATTCGGGATCCAGTAAAGAGGTAGAATATGAAATACGCCGGTTATGATACTAGCAATGAAAGCGAGGTGCGGTAATATGCGCGATATCTTGACGCAGCTACGGCAGAAGATTGCCATGAAAAAGCCTCTGGAAGCGAAGCTGAACGAATTGCAGAGCCAGAGAAGGCAATACGACCAAGAAGTCATCTCTCTGCGGGTTGCTTTCCGCCAGGAGCAGGAGGATGTGGAAAAACTGGAGGGCAGAAGCCTAACCAACTACTTTTTCCAGGTAATAGGCAAGCTGGATGAGAAACTGGATCAGGAACGTCAGGAAGCATACGCAGCAAAAGTAAAGCTGGATGCGGCAGAGCGGGAGCTTGCCGGCATCGAGGCTGATGTTGCTGATATTCAGAGCCAGCTCTCCGATATCCGCATTGCGGAAGCGCAGTACAAGGAAGAACTGGAAAAGAAGCGTGCTGCGCTGAAGGCCTCCGGCACCGATATTGCAGATCAGATCATTGAGATCGAGGAGCGCATTGCCGCTCTGGAAGCCCAGAAGAGGGAAATCAAAGAAGCAATTTCCGCTGGCTACAGTGCCCGAGGCACTGCCGATCGAATTTTGTCCGAACTGGAAGACGCCGATGGCTGGAATACATGGGATATGTTTGGCGGAGGCGGCATCATCACCCACATGGCCAAGCACAGCCACCTGGATGAAGCGCAGGATCTGGTCAGTGAGCTTCAAAGCAAGCTCAGACGGTTTAAAACCGAGCTGGCAGACATCCAGATCAATGCCAATATGCAGGTCAATGTAGACGGCTTCCTGCGGTTTGCGGACTACTTCTTTGATGGTCTGTTCGCTGACTGGGCCGTAGGAGACAAGATCAGCCAGTCCATGAACTCCGTTTCCGGCACCAAGAGCCAGATCAGCCGTACTCTTGATAAGCTCAGCAGCATGGAAAAAGCTGCTGACAGCGAGATTGCCAGACTGAAACAGCAACTGGATGATTTGACAGAGAAGGCGAGATCATCATGAAAACTTTGGTGCTATAAAAAAGTTCAATTTGGGAATGGAAGTCTTTTATCAAGCGCCAGTATCATTTTGACTTTGCTTCCTTCTTAGGAGACAATCCCTTCCTTTTAACATGCGCACAGGCTGTTTGGCAGTCTGTGCGCAATATTATCCCTACAGTATATAAACCATGTTTCCATAGATTTATGTGGATTTTTGAGCCTTTTTATGCTATCATTACTATGTATGCAAAGGCTCTTCCTGGCTAACAAAAGGAAGTGGTTGCATTTGAGCTTGCTTTGTGCTATTCTTTGCCTGGGTTTCCGCGTCAAATGTGAATCTTTGGTGTGGCTTTATGGATCGCGGCGCAGGCGATTGAACACAATGTAAAATACACATGCTATGTGCATTAAAATATATTTTGGAAGGTGCAGAATAATATGACGAAAATTGATATCTACTCCGGCTTCCTGGGCGCCGGCAAGACGACTCTGATCAAGAAGATGATCAGTGAGGCCTATAAGGGCCAGAAGCTGGTCCTGATCGAGAACGAATTCGGCGAGATCGGCATTGACGGCGGTTTCCTGCAGGATGCCGGCATCAACATCACCGAGATGAACTCCGGCTGTATCTGCTGCAGCCTGGTGGGCGATTTCGGCAAGGCGCTGACCCAGGTGATTTCTGAGTACAATCCCGACCGTATCATCATCGAGCCCTCCGGCGTCGGCAAGCTGTCCGATGTCATCGGCGCGGTCAATAAGGTCACCAGCGACGAAGTGACCCTGGGCTACACGGTGGCCGTCTGTGACGCCGGCAAAGTCAAGGTCTATATGAAGAACTTCGGCGAGTTCTACAATAACCAGATCGAGACCGCTTCCACCATCATCCTGTCCCGTACCGATTCCATCCCCCAGGCTAAGCTGGATACCTCTGTCGCCCTGATCCGGGAGCACAACGCCGTTGCGACCCTGGTCACCACTCCCTGGAGCGAGCTGACCGGCGAGCAGCTGATCGCCGCGATGGAGGGCAAGGCTACGCTGGCGGCTGAGCTGGCAAAGATGGAGATGGAGCGTCTGGCCGCCGAGGAGCACGAGCACCATCACCACCATCATCACGACCATGATGAGGACTGCTGCTGCCATGACCACGAGGAGCATGAGCACCATCATCACGATCATGACGAGGACTGCTGCTGCCATGACCACGAGGAGCATGAGCACCATCATCATGACCACGATGAGCACTGCTGCCACCATCACCACGGCGACGAGGGCTGCCATGAGCATCACCATGGCCATGAGGACGAGCACCATTGCTGCCATGACCACGAAGAGCACGAGCACCATCACCATCATCATGATGAGGACTGCTGCTGCCACGGCCATGAGGAGCATGAACATCATCACCACCATGAGCATGACGAGAACTGCGCCTGCGGTTGCCATGACCATCACCATCATCACCATGCCGACGAGGTCTTCACCTCCTGGGGCCGTGAGACCCATCTGAAGTTCGAGCGCGCCGCCATCGAGAATGCCCTGAAGGAGCTGGATTCCGGCAAGTACGGCATGGTCCTGCGGGCCAAGGGCATCCTGCCCTGTGTGGACGGCACCTGGATCCACTTCGACATGGTCCCCGAGGAGATCGATATCCGCACCGGCTCCGCCGATATCAACGGCAAGCTCTGCGTCATCGGCTCCAAGCTGGACGAGGACGGCGTTGCCGCACTGTTTGGAGTGTAAGCCATGCAGCAGATCCCTGTTTATGTATTCACCGGATTCCTGGATTCCGGCAAGACCAAATTCATCCAGGAGACCCTGGAGGACCCCCGGTTCAACGATGGCGAGCGGACGTTGCTGCTGGTCTTTGAGGAGGGTGAGGAGGAGTATGATTTCTCCACCTATCCCAAGCAGTGCGTCTACATGGAGGCCCTGGACCAGACCACGGTGACCACCCGCCAGATGGCGGACCTGGCGAAGAAGTACAAGGCCCAGCGTGTCGTGGCGGAGCTGAACGGTATGCAGCAGGTGGGCGATCTCTATATGCGCTTCCCCGAGGAGTGGGTGGTTGCCCAGGAGGTCATGTTCGCCGACGCCACCACCTTTATAGCCTATAACGCCAACATGCGCAATCTGGTCATGGACAAGCTGGTGGGCGCCCAGATGGTGGTCTTCAACCGGCTGGAGAAGGGGAGCGATACCATGCCCTTCCACAAGCTGGCCCGGGCCGCCAACCGGAAGATCGACATCCTTTACGACTACACCGACGGCTCCACCGCCTATGACGATGTGATCGACCCGCTGCCCTTCGATATCAACGCCCCCGTCATTGAGCTCAAGGACGAGGACTTCGCCCTGTGGTACCGGGATGTTACCGAGGAGCCTGAGAAATACGACGGCAAGACCGTGAAGTTCAAGGCCCAGGTGGCCATGCTCCGCCGGGACAAGGACAAGATGTTCGCCCCCGGCCGGTTCGTCATGACCTGCTGCGTGGAGGATATCCAGTTCTGCGGCGTGCCCTGCCGTTATGAGAACGCGAAGAGCCTGGAGTCCCGCTCCTGGGTCATGGTCACGGCGAAGATCGCCGCGGAGAAGCACAAGCTCTACAAGGGCGATATCGGCCCTGTCCTGACCGCCATTGAAGTGATCAAGGGCGCCGAGCCTGCCGATCCCGATGTGGCGACGTTTTAATAATCCAAAGATGCTGCCGAAAAGCAGCATCTTTTTTGTATGCGGGGAAATTGTGTTTTGCCGTTCCGTCACGCAACACATTGTAGGGACCGGCCTCCTGGACGGTCCGCAACGTACAGACTACGAATTTGCCGAAAATGATGCGAAAACGTGGCGCATTGCTGCCGGACCGTCGAGGACGCCGGTCCCTACGATGGTGTGTAAACAGAACGCCAAACATCAATTCGAAATTCCATATTGACATTCTCAATAATCGATAATATACTATAAGTGTAAATATCGATATTCGATAATAGGAGGTGGGCAGATGCCGAGAGCGAAATTTCAGACCCTGACGGAGCAGATGTTTTATATCCTGCTGTGCCTGAAGGAGGAATGTTACGGTATGGACATCATGGACAAGGTCCCGGCCATGACCGGGGGGCGGGTCAATGTGGGCTCCGGGACGCTGTATAACCTGCTGGAACAGTTTCTGGACGAGGGTATGATCCGTGAAACAAAGGTAGAGGGCCGCCGGCGCAGCTATATTCTGACCCGCAAGGGAAGGGAAATGCTGGATGAGGAATACCGCCGCTTGTGCACCAGAGTGGACGACTACCGCCGTATCTTCGGGGAGGAGGAAGAAACATGAGAAAGACCAAGCATTGCATCGCGCAATTTACCTTCTATGACCGCACCGGCATTCAGGAATTCCTGGAAAAGCAGGCCCGGAAGGGCTGGGTCCTGGAAAGGCTGGGGAATTTCACCTGGAAATTCCGCCGCGGTGAGCCGAAGGAGCTCCACTATGCCGTGACTTATTTTCCCAAGGCTTCCATCTTCGATCCCGGCCCCTCCGCCGGACAGGAGCAGCTGCGGGAGTTCTGCGCCCACGCGGGCTGGGAGCTTGTAGGCACCACAGCACAGATGCAGATCTTCCGCAGCACGGAGGAGGACCCGGTGCCCATCGAAACGGATCCGGAACTGGAATTGGAAAATATCCACAAATCCGTGAAAAAGGGAGTATTCCCCGGATATTTTCTGCTGCTGGCGGTGTGCGTTCTGAACCTGATTCGCTCTTTCTGGCAGTTATGGGAGTCACCGCTGGAGATGCTGTCCAGCAATTTGACGCTGTTCACCGGCTTCAGTCAGATCATCCTGTTTCTGATCTGCGCGCTGGAGATCGGCGGCTATTTCCTCTGGCGGCGGGCCGCGCGGAAGGCGCTGGAGACGGGCGGCAGCTTCGTGCGGACCTGGGGCTTCCGAAAGGCGGAGCTGGGCCTTCTGTGGGTGGAAGTGGCGGCGCTGGCGGTGGTCCTGGCTTCGGTTGGGGGAAAGACTGTGGCGATGTATCTATGCGGCGTGGTGCTCCTGGTGGTGGTGATGGCGGCTGTCATCGGCATCCGGGAGGGGCTGAAGCGGCTGCAATTCTCCGCCAGGGACAATAAGATCATCACCCTGATCTCCTGCGTGGTGCTGTCTGTGGTGATCTGCGGCGTGGGAACAGTGGCGGTCTTCAAAGGAATAGACAACCTGTGGCCCGAGGAGAATGTCAGCACCTACGAATATCGGGGTCATACATTTACCAGCTATAAAGATACGCTGCCCCTGACGGTGGCGGAGCTGACCGGCATCGAATCGGAGGATTACTCCAATTATATCAGAGAAGACCGCTCGTTCCTGGTAGAAAAATATGTAGCCAGACAGGATGCCCATGTGGGCGACTCGGAGCTTCCCGACCTGCGGTATGTGATCGTGGATGTGAAGCTGCCCTGGCTCTACGATACCTGCCTGAATGCCCTGCGGGAACAGTACACGGGCTGGGAGTATACGGATGTCTATGGAAATGTCTATCATGATGAATTCGTCGAAGTGGACGCCGCTCCCTGGGACGCGGACAGGGTCTATCAGGGTTACAGCGGGGAATACCCGGAAACAGAGTACATCCTGTGCTATGGGGACCGGATCATCAACATCGAATTCGACTGGGAGCCCACGGCGGAGCAGATGCGGATCGTCCGGGAGAAATTGGTTTAACGAACAAAAAAGCGAAAATATGAAAAATTGTTGATGCAATTTCCAGCGCCATGTGATATACTGGGTAAAAACACCAAGGAGGTGGCGTATGTACCAGCCACTGGCCGATCTCCTGCGGCCTACCACATTGGACGAGGTCTACGGACAGGAGCATATTTTAGGCAAAGGCGCGGTGCTGCGCCGGCTCATCGACTCGGGGAAGGTCCCCAACATGGTCTTCTACGGCCCCAGCGGCACCGGCAAGACCACCGTCGCCAATATCATCGCGAAACAGACCAACCGGACGCTGTACAAGCTCAACGCCACTACCGCATCTACCGCGGATATCAAGGAGATCGTCTCCCAGCTGGATACCTTCATGGCTCCCAATGGGGTACTGCTGTACCTGGATGAGATCCAGTCCTTCAACAAAAAGCAGCAGCAGTCCCTGTTGGAGCACATCGAAAACGGCAAGATCACCCTGATCGCTTCCACCACGGAGAATCCTTATTTCTATGTGTTCAACGCCATCCTCAGCCGCTCCACCATTTTCGAGTTCAAGCAGATCGACGCCCCCGCAGCCCTGCAGGCGGTGCGCCGGGCGGTGCGGTTTATGGAGGAGCGGACGGCACTGACGGCGGTTCCTGAGGAGGGGGCCCTGGAATATATTGCCAGAGCTTGCGGCGGGGACCTTCGGAAGGCCATGAATGCCGTGGAGGTCCTGTTCTCCGCCGGACAGGTGGAGGGGGACCGGATCCCGTTGACGCTGGCGGATGCCAAAGCGGTGACCCAGAAGAGCGCGCTGCGGGCCGACCGGGACGGGGATAACTTCTATGATCTGCTCTCCGCCCTGCAAAAGTCCATCCGGGGCTCCGACCCGGATGCCGCCTGCCATTATCTTGGGCGTTTGTTGGAAGCGGGGCAGATGCAGTCTGCCTGCCGGCGGCTGATGGTCATCGCGGCGGAGGATGTGGGCCTTGCGTACCCTCAGATCATCCCCATTGTCAATGCTTGCGTGGATATGGCCCTGAAGCTGGGTATGCCCGAAGCGAGGATCCCCCTGGGCGACGCGGCGGTGCTGATGGCCACCTCTCCCAAATCCAATTCCGCCCACATCGCCCTGGACGCGGCGATGGCGGATATCCGAAAGGGCCGTGGCGGCGATTTCCCGCGGCATCTGCAAAATGTACACGCCGATTCCTATACCATGGAGCGGGAGCAGGGGTATCTCTATCCCCACGATTTCCCCAATCACTGGGTCCGCCAGCAGTACCTGCCGGATGATCTGGTGGGCAAGAAATATTATGAGTACGGCCCCAACAAGCTGGAGCAGTCGGCGAAGGCCTATTGGGATGCCATCAAGAAGGAGTGAGCGCCTATGGATATTCGGTTGAACGACATTCTGGTGATGAAGAAGGCCCATCCCTGCGGTGAGAAGCGGTGGAAGGTGCTGCGCACCGGCGCGGACTTCCGCTTGAAATGCCTGGGCTGCGGCCACGAGGTGATGACGCCCCGGTTCAAGGCAGAGAAAAATATCCGTGCCGTGGAGCGCACGGAAGAATGATCCGACAGACGAATACGGCAGCTGACCTGTTCAGCTGCCGTATTTTTGTGTTCCGCCGGATGCGGCGTAGTTTTCGGGAGGAGGGGAGGAGAATTTGCGGCGGCGGCCGGGGGACAATGCGACCGACTTTTCCGCCCCGGGCAGGTATACTTGTGGAGCAAGGGATCTGACGGGGGTGAAGCGGTGCGGATTTATTTGGATCTGGTGGTGTTTTTGAACTTTCTTGTGGATTTTCTGCTGATCCTGGGGACAAACCGGCTGGCGGGATATCCGCCGGGAGCGGGAAGGGGGGCGCTGGCGGCTGCGCTGGGCGGCATCTACGCGGGGCTGTGTTTGGTGCCGGGCTTCGCTTTTTTGGGGAACCGGCTGTGGCGTCTGGTGAGCCTGACGGGGATGGCGGTGCTGGCCTTCGGGTGGAATCGGAGCGCATTGCAGCGGGGCGCGGTGTTTGTGCTGCTGAGCATGGCGCTGGGAGGCATCGCCCTGGGGATGGGCAATGGGACCTTCTGGATGCTCCTGGTGTCCGCGGGGGCGGTGTGGCTGCTGTGCCGGGCCAGCTTCCGGGGAAATCTGGGTGGCCGGGAATATGTGCCGGTGGAGCTGACCTGGCAGGAGCGGACCCTGAGCCTGATCGCCCTGCGGGACACGGGCAATACCCTCCGGGATCCGCTGACCGGGGAGCAGGTGCTTGTGGCCGGGGCGGATGTGGCCCGGGAGCTGCTGGGACTGTCGGAGCATCAGCTGCTCCATCCGGTGGAGACCCTGGCTTCGGGGGTGCTGCCTGGGATGCGGCTGGTGCCCTACCGGGCTGTGGGACAGCCGGGTGGGATGCTTCTGGCGGTGCGATTTCCAAGGGTAAAAGTAGGAAATTATACCGGCAATTACCTGGTCGCTTTTGCGCCCCAGGTGCTCGGAAGGGGAGAAGTGTATCGAATGCTGACAGGGGGAGTGGTTTGATGGAAAAGGTATTGACGTTTCTGACCTGGCTGGGGCTGATCCCGGAGCGGAATATTTTCTACATCGGCGGCAGTGACATTCTGCCCCCCCCGCTGAAGGGACAGGAGGAGCAGGACGCGCTGCTGGCGCTGGAGCAGGGGGACGAGGGAGCCAAACAGAGGCTCATCGAGCACAACCTCCGGCTGGTGGTATTCATCGCCCGGCGGTTCGAGAATACCGGGGTGAACCTGGAGGACCTGATCTCCATCGGCACCATCGGCCTGATCAAGGCTATCGGCACCTACCGCCGGGACAAAAACATCAAGCTGGCCACCTATGCCTCCCGGTGCATCGAGAACGAAATTCTGATGCATATCCGCAAAATTTCCGGCCAAAAGGCGGAAATTTCCCTGGATGAGCCCATTAATATGGATTATGACGGCAATGAGCTGCTGCTCAGCGATATTCTTGGCACTGATGAGGACACGGTCAGCGGGCGGCTGGAGGATGATGTGGACCTGCATCTGCTGCGGCAGGCGCTGAAGGAGCTGCCGGACCGGGAGCGGGAGATCGTGCTGATGCGCTACGGTCTGGAGGGCCGGAAGGAGCTGACTCAGAAGGAGGTGGCCCAGAAGATGGGCATCTCCCAGTCCTATATTTCCCGGCTGGAAAAGCGGATCATGCTGCGGCTGCGGAAGGAAATCCTGCGCCAGACCAGCTGCGCCTGACCGGGGAGGATAAAAAATCCACTTGCATTCGTGGAATCGGTATGATATAATCGATACAAAATTATATCGATATATTTTTGTATCGATTGGCGGCAAAGGAAGTTGAAAATGGAAAAGAAGATCTCGAAATCCGTATTGAAGCGGCTGCCCGGATACCATGCATATCTGAAAAGCATCCAGGATGCGGAGTCGCCCTATATTTCCGCGACGGCCCTGGCGGCAGCCCTGGGCATGGGCGAGGTCCAGGTCCGGAAGGATCTGGCCATGGTCTCCGACGGCGGCCGGCCCAAGATCGGCTACCTCCGGGAGAGCCTGATCGACGATATTGAGCAGTTTCTGGGCTATGACAACACCACCGACGCGGTGTTGATCGGTGCGGGCAAGCTGGGTCAGGCGCTGTTGGGCTACCGGGGCTTTGACGAGTATGGCCTGAATATTCTGGCAGGCTTCGATGTACGGCCCGCCATGGACCAGACGGAGAACGGTAAGCCCATCCTGCCCATGGACCAGCTGGAGCCCTTCTGCCGGGAGCACAAGGTGCTGATGGGCATCATCACCGTCCCGGAGGAGCACGCTCAGGCGGTCTGCGACCAGATGGTAAAGTGCGGCATCAAGGCCATCTGGACCTTTGCCCCGGCTCATCTGGAGGTGCCGGACAATGTGATGGTCCACAACGAGAACATGGCCAACTCCCTGGCGGTGCTCAGTATGCACCTGCAGGCTCAGATGCGGGAGAAGAAGGAAAAGTAAAATTAACGCCGTACTGCAAAAGCAGTACGGCGTTTTATCATGCCGGGTGTGGTAAATTGTAGTTTATCGCACTGGCGCGGGAGCGCCCCAAGGCTCCCTTGTGTAAAGGGAGCTGTCAAAAATCTCCGATTTTTGACTGAGGGATTGCTGCGCTGCAGTACGAATTCGCCGAAATGCTGGTGGTTGTTCCAGACTTCTGCTGCACAAT
>JAFUMG010000067.1 GCA_017473225.1 Oscillospiraceae bacterium
CGAATTCGCCGAAATGTTGGTGGTTATTCCAGACTTCTGCTGCACAATCCCCCAGTCTCGGCTATCGCCGAGCCAGCCCCCTTTACACAAGGGGGCCTTTGGGTGCGGCAGACAACTGACAGATAAACTACAATTTGAAATTGTGAAAATCTTCAAATCTTCCATTGATTATTTGTGGATTTATGATATGATTAAGCTGTATAGTTATGTGCCCAGAGCGGCACGATCCTCTTGTTTTAAATATTTGGAATATATAAGGAGTATGAAATGATCACAGTATCCAATCTCGGTATGCAGTTCGGCGGCCAGTGGCTGTTCCAGCATGTGGACCTGCAGTTCCTGCCCGGCAACTGCTACGGCATCATCGGCGCCAACGGCGCGGGCAAGTCCACCTTCCTGCGGATCCTCACCGGCGAGCTGGAATCCACCAACGGCAGCGTCACCATCGACCCCGACAAGCGTGTCTCCGTTCTGAAGCAGAACCAGAACGCCTACGACGAGTACACCATTCTGGACACCGTCATCATGGGCAACCAGCACCTGTACGACGTCATGAAGGAGAAGGACGCCATCTACGAAAAGCCCGACTTCTCCGATGAGGACGGTCTCCGTGCCGCCGATCTGGAGGCGGAATTCGCAGAGCTGGGCGGCTGGGAAGCAGAATCCGACGCCTCCCGCCTGCTGCAGGGTCTGGGCATCGGCACCGACATGCATTACGACATGATGGGTTCCACCGACCCCCGTCTGAAGGTGAAGGTCCTGCTGGCCCAGGCCCTCTTCGGCAACCCCGACATCGTCATGCTGGACGAGCCCACCAACAACCTGGATATCGAGGCCATCAACTGGCTGGAGGATTTCCTGCTGGACTTCCCCGGCATGGTCATCGCCGTCTCCCATGACCGCCACTTCCTGAACACCGTCTGCACCCATACCGTGGATATCGACTACGGCAAGATCAAGATGTACGTCGGTAACTACGACTTCTGGTACGAATCCTCCCAGATGGTCCAGGCCATGATCCGCAACAAGAACAAGCGCAATCAGGAAAAGATCGAAGAGCTGCAGCTGTTCATCCAGCGCTTCTCCGCCAACAAGTCCAAGGCCAAGCAGGCTACCGCCCGCCGGAAGCTGCTGGACAAGCTGACCGTCGAGGAAATGCCCTGCTCCACCCGCCGCTATCCCTTCGTGGGCTTCCAGCCGGAGCGGGAACTGGGCAAGGACATTCTGACCGTCAAGGATGTGTCCGTCACCGTCGAGGGCGAGAAGCTGCTGGACAAGGTCTACTTCTCCGTGGGCCGGAACGACAAGATCGCCTTTGTGGGCGAGAATGAGAAGGCCCAGACCGCTCTGATGCAGATCCTGATGGGCGGGCTGGAGCCCGACGAAGGCTCCATCAAGTGGGGCATCTCCACCATCCGCTCCTACCTCCCCAAGGACAACACCGCCTATTTCGAGGGCAACACCATGGAGCTGGTAGACTGGCTGCGCCAGTACTCCGCCAAAAAGGACGATGTGTACCTCCGAGGCTTCCTGGGCCGGATGCTCTTCGGCAACGACGATGTTTTTAAGCCCGTCAATGTCCTCTCCGGCGGCGAGAAGGTCCGCTGTATGCTCTCCAAGATGATGCTGAGCGGTGCCAACGTGGTGCTGCTGGACCAGCCCACCAACCATCTGGACATGGAGTCCATCCAGGCCGTGAACAAGGGTCTGGAAGCCTTCCCCGGCGTGGTGCTGCTGGCCTCCCACGACCACGAGATGCTGGAATCCACCTGTAACCGCGTCATCGCCTTCCAGCCCGACGGCACCATCGTCGACCGCTACGGCACCTACGACGAGTACCTCTACTGGATGGAACAGCAGAAGAATAAGTAAAACCTTGTCATCCTGAGCGAAGCGCAGCGGAGTCGAAGGATCTTCGCACCGAGAGAAAGGAAGCAGCTATGTATTTTGTATACATCCTGTCCAACTGGAATGATTCCGTCCTTTACATCGGCGTGACCTCCAATCTCCCCCGCCGCCTTTATGAGCACCGTAACAATCTGGTTGATGGATTTACCAAGCAGTACAATGTCCACAAACTTGTGTACTATGAGCACACAAACGATGTATACAGCGCCATCTCCAGAGAAAAGCAGCTCAAAGGCTGGCGACGCAGCAAAAAGGATGCTTTAATCACAAAAATGAACCCTGATTGGCATGATCTATCTGCCGTTTGGGATCGACCTACAATGTAAGTTATATGTCATCCTGAGCGGAGCACAGCGGAGTCGAAGGAACTTCGCACAGCCGTTACCGCACAGCCCGCTGGCAGTGCGAGGATCCTTCGACTCGCTTCGCTCGCTCAGGATGACAGACGTTTTAGGAGTATTGAAACATGGAAAAAATCTTAGACATCATCACCGAAAAGATGCGCAAGGCCTTCGCGGACGCGGGCTATGACGCGTCCTTCGGCCGGGTCAACGTTTCCAACCGGCCCGACCTTTGCGAATATCAGTGCAACGGCGCGCTGGCCGCTGCCAAGCAGTACAAGTGCGCCCCCATCCAGATCGCCAACGCCGTGGTGGCCCAGCTGGACAAGGCCGACTACGACCTGGTGGAAGCCGTCATGCCCGGCTTTATCAATCTGAAGCTCTCCGGCGCCTTCCTGCGGGGCTATCTGGAGGAGATGCGCACCGCCGCCGATTTCGGCGTGGAGAAGCTGGGCACCGGAAAAACCATCGTGGTGGACTACGGCGGACCCAATGTGGCCAAGCCCCTGCACATCGGCCACCTGCGCTCCGCCATCATCGGCGAAAGCCTGAAGCGGCTGCACACCTTCTTCGGCTACAAGGCCATCGGCGACATCCACCTGGGCGACTGGGGCCTGCAGATGGGCCTGATCATCACGGAGCTTCAGGAGCGTCAGCCGGACCTGTGCTATTTTGATCCCGACTACACCGGCGAATACCCCGCCGAGCCCCCCTTCACCATCTCCGAGCTGGAGGAGATCTATCCCGCCGCCTCCGCCAAGAAAAAGGAGGACGAGGCCTTCGCCGAGCGGGCCCATACCGCCACCTTTGAGCTGCAGAACGGCCGCCCCGGCTACCGGGCCATCTGGAAGCACATCATGGATCTGTCCGTAGCGGACATGACCAAGATCTACGACAATCTGGACGTCCACTTCGAGTCCTGGCTGGGCGAAAGCGACGCCGATCCCTATATCCCCGCCATGATCGAGGATATCAAGGCCAAGGGCCTGGCCGTCATGAGCGAAGGCGCGCTGGTGATCCCTGTGGCAGAGGAGACCGACAAGAAGGAAGTTCCCCCCTGCATTCTGGTGAAGTCCGACGGCTCCGCCATCTATGCCACCACGGACCTGGCCACCATGGTCCAGCGTATGAAGGACTTTACCCCGGACAAGATCCTGTATGTGACCGACAAGCGGCAGGCTCTGCACTTCGAGCAGGTCTTCCGTGCCGCCCGGAAGAGCGGCATCGTGGGCTCTGAGACCGAGCTGGAGCACCTGGGCTTCGGCACCATGAACGGCAAGGACGGCAAGCCCTTCAAGACCCGCGAGGGCGGCGTCATGCGTCTGGAGCGGCTCATTGCGGACATGACTGAGTTTGTCCGGGCCAAGGTCGTGGAGAACCAGATCGTGGACGAGTCCGAGGTGGACGAGACCACCGCCAAGATCGCGCTGGCGGCCCTGAAATACGGTGACCTCAGCAACCAGCCCACCAAGGATTACGTCTTCGATATGGACCGCTTCGCCGCTTTCGAGGGCAACACCGGTCCCTATATCCTCTATACCATCGTCCGTGTCAAGTCCATCCTGGCCAAATACGGTGCCTGGGAGCATCTGCCCATCCAGGTCCCTACCAACGCCTACGCCAAGGACCTGATGCTCTCCATCACCAAGTTCGGTCCCACCATGGAAGCGGCGCTGAAGTCCACCGCGCCGAACCTGATCTGCGCCTACATCTATGAGCTGGCAGGCTGCGTCAACAAGTTCTACCACGAGACCCGCATCCTGACGGAGGAGAACGAGGAGCTAAAGGCCGGCTACATCGCCTTGATCGGTCTGGCAAAGGATATTCTGGAAAAGTGCATCTACATCCTGGGCTTCTCTGCCCCCGACAAGATGTAAAAAACGTCAAAACCTCCACCAGCAACAGCCGGTGGAGGTTTTCTGCTTGCAGGAGCGGATGGAATTGTAGTTTATCTGTCAGTTGTCTGCCGCACCCAAAGGCCCCCTTGTGTAAAGGGGGCTGGCTCGGCGATAGCCGAGACTGGGGGATTGTGCAGCAGAAGTCTGGAATAACCACCAACATTTCGGCGAATTCGTACTGCAGCGCAGCAATCCCTCAGTCAAAAATCAGAGATTTTTGACAGCTCCCTTTACACAAGGGAGCCTTGGAGCGCTCCCGCGCCACTGCGCCCGCTTCTCGCTACAGCGCGCAACCGCCGTAGGCGGCTCTTAGCGCGGAGTAGTGCGATAAACTACAATTTGACCCCCCCATCCTCCCTTTTCGGTAGCAAAAAGCGCACCCGAAGGCTCGGGTGCGCTTCATGTTATTTTCTTTTCCCGTTACCAGGAGATCATCTGCTGGAACAGCTCCATATAACGGCCAGCGGGGACATCCCAGCTGAAGTCCTGGCTCATGTCCGTCTTCACCAGGGCGTTGAAGCCGTCGCGGTTGTTGTTGTACAGATTCAGGCAGCGCTTCAGAGACGCCAGGAAATCGTCGGCGTTGTAGCTCTGGAAGGTGAAGCCCAGGCCGCCTTCGCCGTTCTCGTCGGCGGGGGGCACGGTGTCCTTCAGGCCGCCGGTGGCGTGGACCACGGGCACGGTGCCGTAGCGCATGGCGTTCATCTGGCTCAGGCCGCAGGGCTCGCTCTTGGAGGGCATCAGATAGATGTCGCCGCCGGCGTAGATGCGGGCAGCCAGGCCCAGATTGAAGGTGATCTTGGCGGCGCACTGCTCAGGATACTCGGCAGCCAGGTCCTTGAAGAAGGTCTCATACTGGGGCTCGCCGGTGCCCAGGATCAGCAGCTGGCACTTCTCCTCCCACAGCAGTCTGCGGGCGATGTAGCACAGCAGGTCCAGGCCCTTGTGGCCGGCCAGACGGGTGACCATGACCATCAGAGGCACATCGGGCTCCACGGGCAGACCGACCTCCGCCTGGAGGGCAGCCTTGCACTCCGCCTTGCCCTGCTGGAAGGTGTCCGCATTGAAGTGGGCGGGCAGCGCGGGATCCGCCTCGGGATTGAAGGTATTGGTGTCGATGCCGTTGGTGATGCCGGTGAGCTTCCAGGCGGCGTTGGCCAGGATGCCGTCCAGACCGTGGGCATAGTAGGGATACATCAGCTCCCGGGCGTAGGTCTCGGAGACGGTGGTGACTAGGTCAGCGGTCTCGATGGCGCCCTTCATCATGTTGACGGAGCCGTTCATATCCAGGCAGCTGCGGTACTCCCAGGGCAGACCCAGCACATCATCGAAGAAATTGCCATGGGCCCAGCCCTGGTACTCGATGTTGTGGATGGTGTACATGCAGCGGGTGTCGGGGAACTTGGCCCGGTAGACGGACTTCAGATAGGTGGGGATCAGAGCGGTCTGCCAGTCGTTGCACTGGACCACATCGGGGATATAATCCAGGGCCACCATGGCGTCCAGACAGGCTCTGGAGAAGTAAGCGTAACGCTCGCCGTCGTCCATATCGCCGTAGATGGCGCCGGGACGGCCGCCGAAATAGTACTCATTGTCGATGAAGTAGACCTGCACGCCGTCGTTGCGGTTCGTCAGCTTCATCAGGCCGCAGTACTGCTGCCGCCAGCCCAGGGAAACCTGGAACTGGGAGACCAGCTGGACCTCGTACTTGTCGTTTTCCTTGATCTTCTTATAGTAGGGCAGGAAGAGGGCCACCTCGTTGCCCTCGATCCGGGCCAGCGCGGCAGGCAGAGCCTCCATCACGTCGCCCAGACCGCCGGACTTGGCGTAGGGTGCGCCTTCGGAGGCGCAGACGGCAATTCTCATACGGATTCACCCCGCTTGATGATAATGGGGTTGTTCTTGGTGCCGATGAGCTTGGCGCCGGGGGCCACGGTGACGTTCTTGTCCAGGATGACGTTCTTCAGCTTGGCGCCCTCGCCGACCACGGAGTCGTTCATGATAACGCAGTTCTCCACCTCCGCGCCGGCGCAGATGGTGACCTGGCGGAACAGGACGGAGTTCTTGACCTCGCCGTCCAGCATGCAGCCGTCGGAAACGACGCAGTTGTCGATCTCGCACTCTTCGCCATAGTAGCTGGGCACGCGGTCACGGACCTTGGTATAGATGGTGTGATGGCCGCCGAAGACATTGTGGTAGACCTCGGAGTCGATCAGCGCCAGGGAGTTGGCGAAGTACTCTTCCACGGACTCATTGTACATGGCGACGCCGGTGAACTGATAGACGTTCACGGAAGCCTGGCCCTTCTGCCACAGGCCCAGGACCAGATCCCGGTCCATATGGTACAGGTTGTGAGCGACACACTCCTTGACCTGCTTGATCAGCCAGTCCTTGGACAGGACGAAGATGTCCATGGAAGCGAGGTAGCCCTCGGGAGCCACATAGTCAACTGCCATGTCGGCGATCTCGCCCTTGGCGTCCAGCTTCACAGCCAGGTCCAGCTGCTTGGCGCCGTTGGCGATGCCGGCCTTGGTGACGACGGTGATGTCCTTGCCGCTGGCCACATGGGCCTCCAGCAGCTTCTTCATATCCATGTTGCTCTGGATGGCGGAGCCGGTCATGATGACATAGTCATCCTGGGGGCCGAACTCCAGGAAGTCCATGGCGGAGTACAGGGTCTCCAGCTTGCCGCGGTAGTTATCGGTGGTGGACATGGAATAGGGGGTCAGGAATTCCAGACCGCCCTCGCCCAGCTCCAGGCCCCACTCCTCACCGGAGCCGATGTGGTGCATCAGGGACTGGTAGTTATGGCGGGAGATGATGCCGATATGGCGGACACCCGCGGCAGTCAGGTTGGCCAGATGGAAGTCCACCTGACGGTAGCGGCCGCCGAAGGGCACGGAAGCGGTGGTGCGCTTATTGGTCAGTTCGCCGATCTCGCCGTCGTTGGCGAAAATGATACCCATTACGTTCATAGTGGTGGACCTCCTTACAGCATGTCACCGGGCAGGAGCACGGTGTTGGCTTCAACCACAGCGCCCTTGGAAGTGACGCTGATCTTCTTCTTTTTGTCAGTGGGGCCGTAAGCGCCGCCGACGACGGCATTCTTGCAGACCTTGGAGTTCTCGCCCAGGATGGCGTGGCGGACGATGGCGCCGGACTCGATGACGACGCCGGGCATGACCACGGAGTCCTCGACCAGGGCGCCCTCACCGACGGAGCAGCCCACGGAAATGATGGAGTGCTTCACGGTGCCGTAGACCTCGGTGCCCTCAGCGATGAAGCAGTTGGCCGTCTTGGCCTTGGCGTCGATGTAGGAGGAGGGCAGGGCGTTGTTGCGGGCGTAGATCTTGCTGCGCTCGTCGCCGCGGATGTTGAACTCAGGCTCCTTGCCCAGCAGCTCCATGTTGGCTTCCCACAGGGAATCGATGGTGCCCACGTCCTTCCAGTAGCCGTCGAAGTTGTAGGCCATCATCTTGTGGCCCGCGTTCAGCAGGGTGGGGATGATGTTCTTGCCGAAGTCGTTGGAGGAATCGGGATCCTCCTCGTCGTTGATCAGGGCGTCCTTCAGAACGCTCCAGTTGAAGACGTAGATACCCATGGAGGCGTTGGTGGACTTGGGCTGCTTGGGCTTCTCCTCGAACTCGTAGATGGTGTTGTCGGGGTTGGTGTTCAGGATGCCGAAGCGGCTGGCCTCCTCGATGGGCACGGTGCGGACGGCGATTGTGCAGGAGGCGTTGTTCTTCTCGTGGTAGTCGATCATGGCGGCGTAGTCCATCTTGTAGATGTGGTCGCCGGACAGGATCACGACATACTCGGGATCAAAGCGCTCGATGAAGTCGATGTTCTGGTAGATGGCGTTGGCGGTGCCCTTGTACCAGCCGGACTTCTTGTCATGGCGCTCGTAGGGAGGCAGGACCTGCGCGCAGCTGTGGGTCTTGTTCAGGCCCCAGGGCTGGCCGTTGCCGATATACTCATTCAGCTCCAGAGGCTGGTACTGGGTCAGGATGCCGACGGTATCGATGCCGGAATTGACACAGTTGCTAAGGGGGAAGTCGATGATGCGGTACTTACCGCCGAAGGGTACGGCAGGCTTGGCGGTTTTCTCCGTCAGGACCTTGAGGCGGCTGCCCTGGCCACCGGCCAGCAGCATTGCGATTGCGCGTTTTTTCTGAAAGTACATGGTCACAGCTCCTTATATCTTAATGTGTATGAACAAACGGGGGTAGCGGCGCGGGGTATATTCCTCCGGTGAACAGCCTTGGGTGCCGGTCCTCCGGGAGGAAGCGGAGACACTTGGAGATATACGAAAAGGGCGCATTTCTCCCCACGCATAACATAACATATTTTGGCCGATTAGGAAAGGGACAAAATATCTAAAATATCAGAAAACTTTCAGTCACTGTGCACAAAGGTCCGCCAGGAGCAGGGCGGATTACTGACGTTTTCGACAGGATTCAGCCGTTTCTCCATCCAGGTGACACCCACCCAGCGGCCGAATTTAAAACCGCAGTTCGGAAATTCCGCGAGGAATTTATAGCCCATTTTCCCATGAAACGCGACAGATGCCGCATTTTCCGAGGTAATTATGGCATAGATCACCCGGTAACCCTGGGCGGTCAGGAGCTCCTCCAGGGCGGCATAGAGCTTTCCGCCGATGCCCCGGCCCCGGGCGTCCTCCCTCAGGTATACCGACCCCTCGGCGCACCAGCCGTAAGCTGCCCGCTCAAAGGGCGCGCTCCCGTAGGCATAGCCCAGGATCTCCCCGGCCTCCTCCCAGACCAGCCAGGGGAACTGGGCCGTGATCCTCCGAAACCGCTCCAGAAATTCCGCCTCCGTGGGGACTATGTATTCAAAAGAGTAAGTTGTGGTTAGAATATAGGGAGCATAGATGTCCAGCATTGCCGGCACATCCCCCTCCGCCGCGATCCTCAGCATACGCACCTCCTGTTTCAGATTGTAGTTACGTGTTCCGCCTTGCGCCGCACCTAAAGCCCCCTCTGACGAGGGGGCTGTCACCGAAGGTAACTGGGGGAGAGAAAATGTTCTGTCTAGCATTGCGGTAATTGCAACGCTTTCTCTCCCTCCGACTCGGCTTACGCCGAGCCACCTCCCTCGTCAGAGGGAGGCTTGGGGCGCTCAGCACAAGGCATGGCTTCGCACACCGCGCCACCGTAACCATCGAAGTACGAAACTACAACTCCAATAACTGTCTTCCTCTATTTTACGTTCCGGCGGCGGTATCGTCAAGGTTGACATTTCTGGAAATTAAAGTTAAAATAATAGTAACTATGACCAAAAAGGAGGGAATACCATGGACGCTGGAAGTAGCGGCAATATACCGGGCCGAAGTATGCGGACTGCCGCGTCTGTGGCAGCATCCTGACCTTCGGCCGCGTACCGTTGCCTTCCATATCGTAATCATCACGAAAAGGAGGAAATCGCGTGGCAGAACGTTTTGAAATCGTAGAAAAAGCCCTCATTCAGATGCTTGAGGAAAAGAAGTATATCACCCTGCGGGATATCCTGGTCACCATGAACCCCAGCGATATCGCCGCCATCTTCGCCGACCTGGAGGAAAAGCAGATCCCCCTGATGTTCCGTCTGCTGACCAAGGAGCAGGCCGCGGAGACCTTTGTCGAAATGGACCCTGACGCCCAGGAGCTGTTGATCCGTGGCTTCTCTGATAACGAGCTGAAAGAAGTCGTGGATGAGCTGTACGTGGACGACGCGGCGGACCTGGTGGAGGAAATGCCCGCCAATGTGGTCAAGCGCATCCTGAAGCAGGCGGACCCCGAAATGCGCAAGTCCATCAACCAGATCCTGCGCTACCCCGAAAATTCCGCCGGCTCCATCATGACCACGGAGTACGTCTCCCTGCGGCCCAACATGACCGTGGAGGAGGCCATCCTGCGCATCCGCCGCCAGGGCGTGGACAAGGAGACCATTTACACCTGCTATGTCACCGGCAAGGACCGGCGGCTGCTGGGTCTGATCACCGTCAAGGACCTGCTGCTGGCAGAGGACGATGAGACTCCCCTGGAGCAGATCATGCTGACCAACATCATCTCCGTCACCACCCAGACCGACCAGGAAGAGGTGGCCCGGATGTTCAGCAAGTATAACTTCCTGGCCCTTCCCGTCGTGGACGGCGAGAACCGTATGGTCGGCATCGTCACCTTCGACGACGCCATGGACGTCATGGAAGACGAGGCCACCGAGGATATCGAGCTGATGGGCGCAATGACCCCCTCGGAAAAGCCCTATCTGAAAAGCTCCCCCCTGGACCTGTTCAAGAACCGCTTCCCCTGGCTGACACTGCTGATGGTGTCGTCCACCTTCACCGGCCTGATCATCACCTCCTTCGAGGACGCCCTGGCGGCTCAGGTGGCCCTGACCGCCTTCATCCCCATGCTGATGGGCACCGGCGGTAACTCCGGCTCCCAGTCCTCCGTCACCGTCATCCGCTCCCTGAGCCTGGGCGAGCTGAAGTTTAAGGACATCGGCATCGTCCTGTGGAAAGAGCTGCGGACCGCCCTGATGTGCGGCATCGCCCTGGCGGTGGTGTGCTTTGCCAAGATCTGGCTCGTGGACCACCTGCTGTTCAGAAACGAGGAGATCACCCTGATCGTGGACCTGGTGGTCTGCCTGGCCCTGGCCCTGACCGTGGTCATCGCCAAGGTGGTGGGCTGCACCCTGCCCATGATCGCGAAGGTCCTGGGCGCCGACCCCGCCGTCATGGCCAGCCCCTTCATCACCACCATCGTGGACGCCGTGTCGCTGCTGGTGTACTTCATGTTCGCCAAGATGCTGCTGAGTATTTAAAAAACAGCCTTCCCCTTTGGGGAAGGCCTAGTACCACATGTGAAAAGAGCCTGCCGATACGGCAGGCTCTTTCTCTTTACTTAACCAGCAGTTCCGCGATCTGGATGGCGTTGGTGGCAGCGCCCTTGCGGACCTGGTCGCCGCAGCACCACAGGCACAGGCCGTTGTCGTCGGTCAGGTCGGGACGGATGCGGCCGACGAAGACGATATCCTGATCGGAGGTGTCCAGGGGCATGGGGTACATCTTCTTGCTCAGGTCATCCACCAGCTTACAGCCGGGAGCCTGGGCGATGATCTCCCGGGCCTCGGCCACGGTGACCTTCTTGTCGAAACGCAGGGCGACGGAAATGGAGTGGCTGCGGACCACGGGGACCCGGACGCAGGTCATGGCGACCTTCAGCTCGGGCAGATGCATGATCTTGCGGCCCTCATTCTGCAGCTTCATCTCCTCGCTGGTGTAGCCCTCGTACTGCTCGCCGCCGATCTGGGGGATCAGGTTGTAGGCGATCTGGTGGGAGAAGACCTTGGGTTCATAGGTCTCGCCCTTGCGCAGGGCCTCCACTTCGTTCATCAGCTCGATGGGGCCGCCGGCGCCGGCGCCGGAAACCGCCTGATAGGAAGAGACGACCATGGACTTGATGGGTGCCACGGCGTTCAGGGCGTTGACCGCGGTGCAGGTGATGATGGTGGAGCAGTTGGGGTTGGAGATGATGCCCTTGTGCTGCTTGACATCCTCGGGGTTGATCTCGGGAACCACCAGGGGAACATTGGGGTCCAGACGGAAGGCAGAGGAGTTGTCAACGAAGACAGCGCCGGAGGCGACGATAGCGGGAGCGAACTTCTGGGCGATGTCGTTCTCCGCGGCGCCCAGAACGATGTCCACACCCTCAAAGGCGGTGTCGCAGGCCTCCTGGATGGCCACCTCCTGGCCCTTGAAGGTAACGGTCTTGCCCACGCTCCGGGCGGAGGCCAGGGGGACCAGCTTGCCCACGGGGAAATCCCGCTCAGCCAGGATCTTGATCATTTCCTGTCCCACAGCGCCGGTGGCGCCCAGGACGGCAACGGTATAGGTTTTCATATGGATTACCTCCAAACAAAAGAGTGGAGTGTGGAGAGTGGCGTGTGAAGTGAAGGGCGGAAATAACCCCACTCTTCACGCTTCACTCTCCACACTGAATTTTACTTTACAAAGCTGTCGTACAGGACCCGGATGGCCTGCTTGAAGTCGTTGTTATCCACGCCGAAGATGATGTTCAATTCGTCGGGGCCCTGGTTGATCATGCGGATATTGATGCCCGCCTCGCCCAGCGCGGCGAAGATCTTACCGGAAATACCGGGGCGGAAGGCCATCTTCCGGCCGACGGCGGCGACGACGGCGATGTGGTCGTGGACATCCAGGGTATCGGGCTGCACTTCCTTCTGGATCTCGCTGAGGATGGTGTACAGCTTGGAGCCGGCGGACTCGGCGGGGAACACCACGGAGACATTGTCAATGCCGTTGGGCACATAGTCCACGCTGATGTTGTGGCGCACCAGGACCGTCAGGACCTTGTGCAGGACGCCCACCTGGTTGCTCATGCCCCGCTTGCTCAGGGAGATGATGGTGAAGTCCTTCTTGCCGGTGATGCCAGTGATGAAGCGGTCAGGCTCGTGGCCCTCCTCGAAGCTCTCCTGGATCAGGGTGCCGGGCTCGCCGGGGGCGTTGGTATTGCGGATGTTCAGAGGGATGTTCTTCTCCCGGACGGGGAAGATGGAGCCCTCGTGGAGGACCTGGGCGCCGGAGTAGCTCAGCTCCCGGAGCTCGTCATAGGTCACCTCGGGGATGGCCTGGGGATTGTCGACGATCCGGGGGTCGGCCATCAGGATGCCGGAGACGTCGGTCCAGTTCTCATAGACCTCGGCGTCCAGCGCCGCGGCCGCCAGGGAGCCGGTGATGTCACTGCCGCCCCGGGAGAAGGTCTTGATATGGCCGTCGGGCAGGGAGCCGTAGAAGCCGGGGGTGACCACATTCCGGCCCCAGGCCAGGGAACGGAAGGCATCGTAGGTGGCTTCCTGGTCGACGGTGCCGTCGAAATTGAACTTGACCCAGTCGGCGGCGTCCACGAACCGGAAGCCCAGGTAGGCGGCGATCAGCTTGGCGGAGAAATACTCGCCCCGGCTGACCAGCTCCTCCTTGCTGACCTCCCGCTTGTCGATGCGCTTCTTCAGCGCTTCGAATTCGGATTCCAGGTCCAGCTGGATGCCCAGCTCATCCCGGATGCCGATATAGCGGGAGACTACCATATCGAAAATGGGGCCGCTGTCCACACCGTACTTGGCGTGGGCGTTGCACAGGTACAAAAGGTCGGTGATCTTATGATCCTTGGAAAAGCGCTTGCCGGCGGCGGAAACCACCACCACCTTGCGCTGGGGGTCGGACAGGACGATGTCCCGGACCTTGCGGTACTGGCCGGCGTCGGCCATGGAAGACCCGCCGAATTTTGTTACTTTCACGTGAATTTACCTCTCTTATTTGCGGTTCAACTTGGAATTTCGCGTTCCGTCATGCGCCGCACCCACGCCTCCCCCTTTGGGGGAGGTGCCCAGTGCGCACACTGGGCGGAGAGGGCTTGAAGCAGTACGTTTGACCCTCTCAGTCACGCCTTGCGGCGTGCCAGCTCTCCCAAAGGGAGAGCCAGGGGCGCTGCCGCGCCACTGCGATAAACTCCAATTTACTTTTGAAAATTACTCCGCGATGGCGGCGATGAAGGCTTCGGGATTATTCTTCAGCCAGGCGTGCATGTCGGCCACGGCCACGGGGGCGGTGATGACGGCGCCGTCCCAGGTCTCGGCGGTGTTCGCTTCCAGCCAGGCGTCGGAAGCGCCCCGGACATAATAGGTCAGCTTGACGGAATTGTCAACGTTCACCTTCTCGCCATAGGCGCAGTAGAACTTCTTGCCCGCCAGCTGGCTGACGCAGTCCTGCACCACATTATATGCGGTGGGATAGCGGCCCGCGCCCTGGCCGTAGAAGCTCTGGCGGCCGGAGACCTCGCCATCCAGGGTGATCAGGTTGAAATTGGTGGGGACCGCGGCTTCCAGCGCGCCCTGGGGGTACAGCGTGGGCTGGACATAGGCGCTGTAGACGCCGTCGGCCTGGGTGCCGGTGGAGACCAGCTTGCAGGTCAGGCCGTGCTCCTTGAAATTGGAGACGTCGGCGGCAGAGATCTTGCTGATGCCCGCGGCGGGGACAGCGTCCCGGTCCAGGCTGACGCCGAAGGCGATGTTGGCCGACAGGATCAGCTTGTGCCAGGTGTCGATGCCGTCCACGTCGGTGGAGGGGTTCCGCTCGGCATAGCCCAGGGCCTGGGCCTGGCTCAGAGCCTCGGCGTAATCCAGGCCCAGACGGGTCATGGAGTCGAGGATATAGTTGCAGGTGCCGTTCATGATGCCGCCGACCATGCTGACCGTCTCCACCCGACGGACACGCTCCAGCTCGGACAGCCAGCCGATGCCGCCGCCCACAGCCGCGGTGCAGCGGAAGGCCAGGCCCTTGCTCTGGGCCAGGGGGATCAGCTCATCATAGAAGGTGGCAACCAACGCCTTGTTGGACGTGATGATGTTCTTGCCCGCCTCCAAAGCGCCGCGGACGAACTCATAGGCAGGGTGCAGGCCGCCCATGGCCTCCACCACGGTATCAATGGAATCGTCGGTCAGGATGCTCTGGAAATCACGGGTCACTTCGGCGTCGGGCAGCTGGATATCCTCCAGGCAGAGCACCTTCGCAACCTGCATATCGTCCCGGGCGGCTGTGATCTCATACACGCCTCTGCCCACAACGCCGAATCCCAAAAGACCGATTTTCATAAAAAAACCTCCGTTTACGGTATAAAATTTAGGCACGGGATAAAAACAGATGTACCCGCGTCGAAAACACTTGCTTTTTTACCGAAAACAGTATATCATATACCCAGCCAAAATGCAATAGCACCAAAAACCAAGTATTTCCGGGATTCGGCCCCAGATTTGTGCAGATAGCAAAGAAGAAAGGCCATCCCGGGGGAGGAAACGTTATGTTTTATCATTCTACCCGCAACGCCAACGCCACGGTCGACAGCGCCCGGGCGGTGCTGGAGGGCCTGGCCCCCGACGGCGGTCTTTACATGCCCGAAGCCATCCCCGCCTTTGACTGGCGGCAGTGCCTGACCGGCTCCAGCCAGGAAATGGCTACCCAGATCCTGTCCGCGCTGCTTCCCGATATTCCCGATATGCGCGCCCTGGTCTCCCGGGCCTACACCGGCAAATTCCAGACCGAGGACCTGACTCCCACCGTGAAGGTGGGCCCCTATACCGTCCTGGAGCTGTTCCGGGGCCCCACCTCCGCCTTCAAGGACGTGGCTCTTTCCATGCTGCCCCAGCTGCTCACCGCCGCCAAGGACGTCTGCGGCCAGGAGCGGGAGATCATGATCCTCACCGCCACCTCCGGCGATACCGGCAAGGCCGCCCTGGCGGGCTTCCGGGATGTGCCCGGCGTGAAGATCACCGTCTTCTTCCCCGACGGCGGCGTCTCTGCCGTCCAGCGGGCCCAGATGGTGACCCAGGAGGGCAATAATGTGACAGTCTGCGCCGTCCGGGGCAATTTTGACGACGCTCAGACCGGCGTGAAGAACATCTTCGCCGCCTGCCAGGGACGGACGCCCAAGTATGAGCTGTCCTCCGCCAACTCCATCAACATCGGCCGTCTGGCTCCCCAGGTCATGTACTATTTCAAGGCCTACCGGGATCTGCTGGACCGGGACGAGATCGCGCTGGGCGATCAGGTGAATTTCTCCGTCCCCACCGGCAATTTCGGCGACATTCTGGCGGGCTATCTTGCCAAGCTGCTGGGCCTGCCCGTGGGTATGCTGATCTGCGCCTCCAACGCCAACAATGTCCTGACGGACTTCATCCGCACCGGCACCTACGACAAGCGCCGCCCCCTGCTGAAGACCACCTCCCCCTCCATGGACATCCTGGTCTCCTCCAATCTGGAGCGGACGCTGTACCTGCTGTCCGGCTGCGACTGCGCTCTGGTGGCGGACCTGATGAAGCAGCTGAACACCGAGGGCGTCTACACCGTCCCCGCGGACCTGAAGGCCGCCATGGACCGGGAATTCTGGGCCGGCTGCTGCGACGACGCGGGCGCCGCCGCGGTCATCGGCAAGGTCTGGAAGGAACAGGGGTATCTCATGGACACCCACACCGCCGCCGGCTGGGCCGCCGCGGAGGAATACGTCAGCCAGACCGGCGACAAGCGTCCCATGGTGGTGCTGAGCACCGCCTCCCCCTATAAGTTCCCCGCCGCGGTGCTGGAAGCCATCGGCGGCGACACCAGCGGCGACGAATTCACCCAGATGGAGCGTCTGGAAGCCGTCACCGGCGTCCCCACCCCGAAGAACCTGTCCGGCCTGCGGGGCAAGCAGGAGCTCCACCCCGGCGTCATCGATAAGGACAAGATGCTGGAATTCGTGCTGGGACTGTAAATTGTAGTTTCGTGCGCCAATGTGACAATTCTGTCATCCTGAGCGGAGCGCGAAGCGCGGAGTCGAAGGATCTACGCATTACGTCGCTGCACTACAGAAAATCAGTGCGAAGATCCTTCGACTCGCTGACGCTCGCTCAGGATGACACACGATTTTAGTCTGTACGCGAAACTGCATTTTTAAGAATAATCAAACAGGAGTACCATTATCATATGAAACGAGTCACCATCCGCGTGCCGGCCACCACGGCCAATCTGGGCCCCGGCTTTGACGCCTTCGGCTGCGCGCTGAGCCTGTATACCGACGTCACCTTCGAAGAGACCGACGCGGGCCTCGAGATCACCGGCTGCCCCGAGGAGTTCGCCGGCCCGGACAATCTGGCCTATGTGTCCTACTGCGCCGCCCTGGCCACCATGAGCGAGGAGCTCCGGGGCGTGAAGATCCACATCGACGCCCAGATCCCCGTCTGCCGGGGCCTCGGCTCCTCCGCCGCCCTGCTGGTGGCCGGCGCCATGGGCGCCAATGTCCTCCGGGGCAACAAGCTTTCCACCCAGGGCCTGCTGAACATCACCAATGCCATGGAGGGCCACCCGGACAACCTGGCCCCCGCCTTCTACGGCGGCCTCACCGCCTCCATGGTGGACAACGGCCTGCCCGTCACTGTCAGCTTCCCGCTGCATCCCGACTGGGACTTCCTGGCTCTGGTGCCGGACTTCGACCTGCCCACCAGCAAGGCCCGTGCCGTGCTGCCCGAGCAGGTGAACCGGGCCGACGCCATCTACAACATCTCCCACGGCGCCATGGTGCTGAAGGCCCTGGAGCTGGGTGATGAGAAGCTGCTGCGGACCGCCATGCAGGACCGGCTCCACCAGAACTACCGAAAGACCCTGATCACCGACTACGAAAAGATCGAGGGTCTGATCCGCACCACCGGCGCGGCCTTCTGCCTGTCCGGCGCTGGCCCCACCCTGCTGTGCATCACCCAGGACCACAAGCTGGAAGAGAAGCTGGCAAAAAAGCTGGATGCCATCACCGAAGCCAACTGGCAGATGATCCCCCTGCACATCGAATTCCAGGGTGCCCGGGTCATCGCCTCCGAATAAGGCAGCGGGGAGCGATTCCAAACGATCCGAAAAAGCGCCGTCCCGGACGGCGCTTTTTTTCGCTTCATCTTCACTATTTTGGCATCTTTCACAAATATTCTTGCAATTCCTCCCAGTTGATACTATGATATACACAGATATTTTAATTAGTAGGAGGAATCCCCATGAAAGACATGAATTGCGGTTACTGCGCCGGCGGCGAGGTCCTGGCCAAGTTCGGCATCAAGATCTGCGACCTGCAGGTCAGCCAGCTGATCCTCTTCAAGGAGCAGAGCCATCCCGGCCGCGTCATCGTGGCCTACAAGGACCACGTCAGCGAGCTGGTAGACATCAGCGACGAGGACCGGAACGCCTTCTTCGCCGACGTGGCCCACGCCGCCAACGCCATCCACAAGGCCTTCCATCCCGACAAGGTCAACTATGGCGCCTACGGCGACGGCGGCTGCCACCTGCACTTCCACCTGGTCCCCAAGTACAAGGATGAATACGAATGGGGCACCCCCTTCGCCATGAACCCCGGCAAGACCTACCTGACCGACGCCGAGTACGAGGACATGATCGCCAAGATCAAGGCCGCGCTGTAAGAGAATACAAAACCGTGCATCCCCAAACCCGGGATGCACGGTTTTTCGTCATATAAGGAGCACGTCATTGCGAGCCAGCGCGCACGCTGGCGTGGCAATCCCCCGGATTTCCCGTGAACCCGCAATGATAGGAACAGTTGTTTTCCTGGAGATACGAATGCTTTTTGATATCGTACTGCGTTGCGTCGCCATAGGGGATTGCCACACCAGTGACATCGGTCACTGGTTCGCAATGACACCGTTTTTGAACCCGCTCCCGAAACTCCATGTTATTCTTCGCTCTTTTTCTCCGCGTTCAGCGCGTCCACCACGATATCCTTGTAGGGATTGGCAATGACCGTCCGGTAGGTATGGTAAATGACCATGCCGGGCTTGCCGCTGGGGATCTTCTTCACCTGCTTGACATTCGTCACATCCACCGGGATATTCTGGCCGCCGGTGGTCTCGGAGTAGTAGGCCGCCAGCTGGGCCGCCTGGGTGATGGTGTCATCCGGGGGCGTGGTGCCGCCGCAGGAGATGATAACGTGGGAGCCATGGACCTTGGACGCGTGGAGCCAGATGTCGTCCTTCCGGGCGGCCTTGAAGGTCAGCTCGTCGTTCTGGCGGTTGTTGCGGCCCACATAGATGGCATAGCCGTCGGTGGACGTAAAAACCATGGGCTTCGACTTTGCCTGCTTCATTTTCTTCCTGCCGCCGTCGCCCTTCAGGTAGCCGCCGGCCTGGAGCTCCTGGCGGATCTCCTCCAGCTCCCCTTCCGTCTCCGCCCGGTTCAGCTCCTCCAGCACGCTCTTCAGATACTGCAGCTCCTCCTCGCCCAGGGCGATCTGCCTGGTCAGCTCCTTCTCGGCGTTTTTCAGCTTGGCGTAATCCTTGTAGAACTTCGCCGCGTTCTGCTGGGGGGACAGGATCGGAGAAATGGGGATGTCGATGACGGTCATGTTCTCGTCGTAAAAATCCTCCGCCTGCAGCACCGTCTGGCCCTTCACGATCCGGTGGATATTGGCGGTGACGATGTCGCCCAGCTGGCGCAGCCGCTCCCGGTCGAAGGTGGCCTCCAGCTCCTTCTCCTGGATGGCCAGCTTCCGCTGGGTCCGGGTGCAGAGGTTCTGAACGGTCTTTCGCACCGCCTGGCCCTTCTGGCGCATGGCGTCCTTCCGGTCCCGGACGGTGTAGAACATATCCAGCAGCTGGCCGAAGGACTGGGCCTCCTGACAGCCGCCGTACTGGCGGATGGGGCAGAAGGCGAACTGCTTCGGCGTGCCGTCGGCCTGGGCATAATAGTAAGGCTTCGGGTGGTTCAGGTGTTCCCGGAAGAACAGATCCAGCTTTTCGGCGGTCTCCTCCAGGCCCAGCCCCTCGATCCGGGCGTCGGTGGCGCCAGCGGCAAACAGGGCCGCCTCCCGGCACACCAGCGGGGACAGGCCCCCCAGCTCATCCATCAGCCGGTCGGAGAGCACATCGCTGCCGGGGGAGCACAACAAATTCATCCAGCCGTCAAAATCATAGCCCCTGGGGTCATCCTTGGCTACCGCCTCCGGCTCCTGATACATCAGGCCCGGCAGGGCAGCCCGCCTGGAGCTTTCGTCCAGGCCGATCCTGCGCAGGCAGTCAATGATCCACCCCTCGGGAGAGAGCAGGTAGATATTGCAGGTCCGGCCCATCAGCTCGCAGACCAGCTTCTTCTGGACCGGGAAGCCCATTTCGTCGGTGCAGTCGAAGGTAAAGGTCACGCACCGCTCCATGGGGGGCTGGGCGATCCCGCTCAGCCGGGCGCCCATCAGGTGCTTGCGCAGCAGCATACAGAACATGGGCGGCTCCGCGGGGTTCTCCGGATTGGCGGCGGTCAGGTGCAGCCGGGGAGCCGTGGGATTCGCCGCCAGCAGCAGCTTGGCCCGCCCCTCGCCGTGGCGCAGGAGCAGGATCACCGTATCCCGGCTGGGCTGGTGGATCTTCTCCACCCGGGGCGCTGCCAAATGCCGGATCTCCTCCAGCACCGCGCTCATATAAAAAGCATCAAATGCCATAAGTGTCCTCCGTAAGTGTGGAGTGTGGAGTGTGGAGAGTGAAGTCGTGGTATCGCCTGCGGCGATAAATGAAATATATCCGCGAAGCGGATTCCTTCACTCCACTCTCCACTCTTCACTCTCCAAACTTTTCCATCACCAGATTAAAAATCTCATTAGCCCGGTCTTTCTGGCCGGACAGGAACAGGTAGCCAAACAGGGCCTCCAGGCCGGTGGCCTTGGCGTACTCGGCGGGCGTCGCGGACTTGGGCACCGCGTGGACATGGGAATTCTTGCCCCGGCGGTAGTAGGCCAGCTCCTCCTCCGTCAGCAGGGGCAGCATCTTGTCGGCAAAGCGTGCCTGGGTGGTGGCCTTCACCATCCGGATGGTGTCCCGGTGCAGGTGCTCCACCGTCTTGTCCCCCTTCGCGCACAGGTACGCACGGCAGAGGATCTCATACACACAGTCGCCCATATGGGCCAGGCCCAGGTTGGAGATGGAATCGATCTCCAACCGGGACAGATTCATTTCAAAAAAGTTTTCCATAGGTTATTCCCCCGATTCACAAGGAGTTGGGCGCAGAGCCCCGTAAACAGGCCCGTGACGATGCCGCAGGCGATCATCACCGGCAGGTAGGCGATCAGGCCGGGAGTGCCGGTAAGGAGCACCGCCATGGCCATCTGACCAATGGAATGGGCCACGGCCCCCAGGGCCCCCGCCACCCACAGCTGCTTCGCCGTCAGGATCTTCCGCAGGCCGATGGTCACGGCGATGGCGCAGGCGCCGCCGGCGGCGGAATAAAAGATCGTGCTGAAATTTCCGGCGAACACCGCCCCCAGAAACACCCGGGCGGCCAGGATCATGGCGGCTTCCCCGGGGCCCAGGACGAACACGGCGAACACCGTGACGATGTTGGCAAGGCCCAGCTTCACGCCAGGGACGGGCACCAGCGCCGGGATCTGTGCCTCGAGCATAAAAATGGTCAGCGCGATGGCCGTCAACAGCGCCATCCGCGTCAGCTTGCGAATTTTCAAATCCCTCACCGCCTCTTTGGTCTATACAATAACAGATTTTCACGAAAAAGTAAAGAGAACCGCCCAGAGAGATCTCCGGGCGGTTTTTGTTTCAATTGGTCAATCTCTGCTGCCGCCCTGGGTGGCTTTGCGGATCATCTTCTTGGGACAGACATTCACGCACAGGCCGCAGGAATCGCACTTGCTGTAGTCGATGACAGCCAGATTCCGGTCGATGGTGATGGCGTCCTTGGGACAGATCTTCTTACACAGGCCGCAGCCGATGCAGCCGATGGTGCAGCCGCGGGTGGTGACGGCGCCCTTGGCATGGGAGGAGCAGGAGATGACGATGTGCTCGCCATACTCGACGGAGGTGATGATGCCCCGGGGGCATGCGGCGGCGCAGCTCATGCAGCCCACGCACTTGTCAAAATCCACACGGGCAACGCCGTCCACCACATGGATGGCATCGTACTTACAGGCCCGGGTGCAGTTGCCGAAGCCCAGGCAGCCATACTTGCAGATCGTGGGACCACGGCCGGCGACCTTGGAAGCGGCCAGACAGTCATGGAGGCCCTCGTAATCGCCCTTCATCATCAGGCCGACGGGCTTGCCGTCCTCGTCCGTTCTCTTATAGCCGGAGCAGCGGACCATCGCCACACGACGGGCCACCTTCTCTGCCTTAACGCCCATGATCTCGGCCATCTTCTGGGCGGCTTCATCGCCGCCGGAAGCGCACTTGCCGATCTCCGCCTCACCCTTCAGCACCGCCTCGGCGTAGCCGCCGCAGCCGGCATAGCCGCAGCCGCCGCAGTTGGCGCCGGGCAGGCACTCGGTCAGGGGAGCCAGACGCTCGTCCTCTTCCACATAGAACACTTTGGAGGCGATGGCCAGGACCAGGCCGAAAATCAGGCCCATGCCGCCCAGGATCGCCAATGCAATCAGAATTTCATTCATCTGTGCGCCCTCCTTAGAAAATCTTCAGGCCGGAGAAGCCCATGAAAGCCATGGCGAGCAGGCCCGCCGCGATCAGCGCGAGGGGGAAGCCCTCGAAGCTCTTGGGGCAGTCGGACTTGTCGGTACGCTCCCGGACGGAGGCGAACAGCACGATGGCCAGGGTGAAGCCCAGGCCGCCGGTGACGCCATAGACCACGCTCTGCAGGAAGTCATAGCCATTCTGGGCATTGACCAGCGCCACGCCAAGCACGGCGCAGTTGGTGGTGATCAGGGGCAGGTAGATGCCCAGGGCCTGATACAGCGCGGGAACGAACTTCTTCAGGAACATCTCCACCACCTGGACCAGCGCCGCGATGACCAGGATGAAGGCCACGGTCTGCATATACTCCAGCCCCAGGGGGATCAGGATCAGATTGTCCACAGCCCAGCAGGCGGCGGAGGCGATGCCCATGACGAAGGTAACAGCCATGCCCATACCCAGGGCGGTGTCGGTCTTCTTGGAGACGCCCATGAAGGGGCAGATGCCGTAGAACTTCACCAGGATGAAGTTCTCGGAAATGATGGCGGAGATGAGGATGCCCAGCAGGCTCTGTACATATGCGCTCATTTCGCTGCCTCCTTTGCTTTCTCTTTCTTATCCAGGTACTTGACCAGCCACTGGGCGCCGGCGATCAGGCAGCCCAGGGTCAGGAAGCCGCCCACGGGCATGACCATCAGCATGGCGGGAACGCCCTCGGGCAGAATCCGGATGCCCTCGCCGCCGTTCAGGATACCGCCGCCGAAGGTGCCGGAGCCCAGGAACTCACGGACCACACACATGATGATCAGCGCCACGGTATAGCCGATGCCCTGGAACAGGCCGTCCAGCGCGGAAGCCACCACGCCGTTCTTGGAGGCGAAGGCCTCGGCGCGGCCCAGGATGATACAGTTGACGACGATCAGCGGGATGAACACACCCAGGCTTTCAGACAGGTCCGGCAGGAAGGCCTGCAGGCACAGGTCCACGATGGTAACGAAGCCCGCGATGATGACGATGTAGGCCGCGATGCGGATCTGGTTGGGGATCACCTTCCGCAGGGCGGAGATCAGCACATTGGAGCAGATCAGGATGATAGTAACGGACAGGCCCATGCCGATGCCGTTGAACAGGCTGGTGGTGATGGCCATGGTAGAGCACATACCCAGCAGCTGCACCAGAACGGGGTTCTTGGTCAGCAGGCCCTCTTTGAATTGTTGCTTCAGATTCATAGCGAGACCTCCTTAACCCATATTGGCAACCAGCGCCAGCGCCGCGTTGACACCGTCGGTGACAGCCCGGGAGGTGATGGTCGCGCCGGAGATGGAATCGATGACGCCGCCGTCCTTGCTGACGGCCAGCTCACCGGACTGTCCCACATACTGGCCCCGGAAGGCTTCGCCCTTGCTGGTCTTGTCGCCGGCAACGGCGCCCAGGCCCGCGGTCTCAGTGTGGGAAACGACGGAGACGCCCAGGATATTGCCTTCCAGGTCCACGCCCACCATCATGGTGATGGTACCGCCGAAGCCGCTGGGCGCGACTTCCACAGCGTAGCCGTTTTCACCCTTGTACAGCCGGTTCACGGGAACGCCCACGTCCACGGCGGGGATATCGACCTCTTCACCGCCGCCGGGCAGGACAGCGGACAGTGCCTCAGCGGTCTTTCTGGCCTTTTCAGCGGCGATGCGGTCCTCGGTGATGGAGTTGATCCACGCCAGGGCGCCCGCGGTGATGGCGGTGATCAGCAGCAGCGTGACCGTCAGCCGGAGCACATAGGCGAATGTAGATTCTTTCTTCATTTCTTCGCAGCCTCCTTCTTGGGCGCGCCGAACTTTCTGGGACGGCCCACCTTATCCAGCAGCACCACGCAGGCGTTCATGACCAGGATGGCATAGCTGACGCCCTCGTTGTACGCGCCGAAGTAGCGGATGACCATGGTGATCACACCGCAGCCGATGCCGAAGATGATCTGGCCGGCCTTGGTGATGGGGGAAGTGACATAGTCGGTAGCCATGAAGATGGCGCCCAGCATCACGCCGCCGGAGCAGACAGAGGCCAGCATCCAGGTGATCCGGTCGTTGCCCTGGGGGAACAGCAGGCCGATGACCGCCACGGTGCCGATGAAGGCCAGGGGGATCCGGGGGGTGATGACCTTGCGGATCACCAGGTAAGCGCCGCCGATGAGCAGCAGGACGGCGGAGGTCTCACCCAGGCAGCCGCCCACATTGCCGACCATCAGCTCCAGAAGGCTGACGCCCTCGAGGGAGCCCGCGTGCATGGCGGCCAGGGGGGTGGCGGCGGTGACGGCGTCGGCGGTGGAGAAGATGCCCGCGGCATTCTCAAAGCCGGGCTTGACCCAGGTGGACATGACCACAGGCCAGCTGAAGAGGAAGGCTCTGGCGGCCAGAGCGGGGTTGACGAAGTTCTTGCCGATGCCGCCGAAGAGCTGCTTGACAAGGACGATGGCGAAGAAATCGCCGATGATGATCATCCAGTAAGGGATGGTCACGGGACATACATAAGCAAGCAGGACGCCGGTGACCACGGCGGACAGGTCATAGACCGTGGAGTCCTTCTTCATGATCTTCCGGTAGCCCCACTCAAAGAAGACGCAGGCCGCGGCGGAGACCAGGGTCACCATCAGCGCCCGGAAGCCGAAGAAGCATACGCTTCCGATCAGGGCGGGCAGCAGGGCGATGAGCACATCCCGCATGATCACCTGGGTGGTGACGGGGCTGTGGGCATGGGGGGAGCTGGAAATGGTCAGCTCATAGAAATACTTGGGGTTCTTCATCTGTTTGATCGGTTCAGCCATAATTCGTCACCTCCTTATTTTCTGGGCGGCTGGGCATCGCGGATGCGCTGCTTGCCGGCGCGGAAGGCCTGGACCAGGGGAATGGTCGCGGGGCAGGTATAGGCGCAGCAGCCGCACTCGATGCAGTCGAGCATGTCGTAGCTCTTCATCTCTTCCACATTGCCGCTGGTGGCAGCCTCGTACATCTTCACGGGCATCAGGTGCATGGGACAGGCGTCCATGCACTTGCCGCAGCGGATGCAGTGGGGATGGCTGACGGCATAGCGGTTCTTCTGGCCCAGGATGGTAACGGCATTGGTGCCCTTGGTGACGGGAACGCTCAGGTCGAACTGAGCTACGCCCATCATGGGGCCGCCGGAGAGGACCTTGTAGGGAACGCCGCCGCGGCCGGCAGCTTCCAGCAGATCGTCGAAGCTGGTGCCGATGGGGACCAGCAGGTTCCGGGGGATCATAACGATATCTCCGGAGACGGTGACGATACGGCGGATCAGGGGCATACCCTCATACACGGCGTCATGGATGGCCTTACAGGTGGCCGCGTTGAACACGGCGCAGCCCACGGCCGCGGGCAGTCCGCCGGAGGGGACCTCCCGTCCGGTGACC
>JAFUMG010000012.1 GCA_017473225.1 Oscillospiraceae bacterium
GGGGATTGTGCAGCAGAAGTCTGGAATAACCACCAACATTTCGGCGAATTCGTACTGCAGTGCAACAATCCCTCAGTCAAAAATCGGAGATTTTTGACAGCTCCCTTTACACAAGGGAGCCTTGGGGCGCTCCCGCGCCAGTACGTTAAACTACAATTTGAAACAGCCAATCAGAAAACGTCCCCCGATGGGTGCATCGGGGGACGTTCTGTCAATATTCACCCAGCCAGCGGCCGTTGGTGATGGGCACTGCCTTACCCGCGGCAAGGCTCTTGGGCACATCAATGATCCGCTGGTTCCGGCTGCCCCGGAAGCTCAGCTCCAGGCTCCGCTCCGCCAGCAGGAAGGGGCCGTCGATGAGCACATTGATGGCGTCCAGCAGCTCCCGCTGTTCGGGGGTGCCCGTCAGCAGCTGCTCGAAGGTGTAGCCGGAATAGGAGGCCACCTCGTAGCCCTGATCTTTCAGGAGCCGGGCCAGCTTGGCGAAGCCCGCGCCCTGGGCGAAGGGCTCGCCGCCGGAGAAGGTAACGCCCCGGCAGAGGGGGTTGCTCCTTACGATCTCCACCAGCCGTTCCTCCTCCATGGCGGTGCCGCGGCCGAAGGCCCAGGTCTCCGGGTTATGGCAGCCGGGGCAATGGTGGGGACAGCCCTGGGCGAAGATCGTGGTGCGGATGCCGGGGCCGTCCACGATGGAGTCTTCTACGATGCCGGAAAGATCAAGCATTCTTCGTCAGGCCGTGCTTCACACGGTCCCGCTCCTCGGCCCGCTTGGCGTCGTTCCACTTGTCCATGGTGCCCACCAGATAACCGGTGATCCGGCGGATGCGCTCAAAGCCCACACCCTGGCCCATTTTTTCATTGTTGGATTTTGCAGTCATTATAATTACCTCCATATGTTGGGGTTGGAAAGAATAATGCATAATTGAGGTATCGCTGCACGATGATTTTAATTTGTTTGCGAAGCAAACACCATAATTATTCATCATTCATTATTCATTATTCATTTTTCACTATTACTCGATTCCCTGGAACGCGGGCATTTCAGGGTACATTTTTCTCAGCTCGTCGATCCGTTCCTGGGGGATCTCCTCACCCTCCCGGCGGCCGCAGCGGGGGCAGACGTCGCCGATGATGCCCACATAGCCGCAGATGGGATCCCGGTCCACGGGGTGGTTGATGGAGCCGTAGCCCACGCCGCAGTCGTGCATACAGCGGACAACAGCTTCAAAGGCTTCCACATTCCGGGCGGTGTCGCCGTCCAGCTCCACATAGCTGATGTGGCCGGCGTTGCACAGGGCGTGGTAGGGGGCCTCCAGGCGAATCTTATCATAGGCGGAAATATGATACCAGACGGGAATGTGGAAGGAGTTGGTGTAGTATTCCCGGTCGGTGATGCCGCGGATCTTGCCGTAGCGCTTCTGGTCCATGCGGATGAAGCGGCCGGACAGGCCCTCGGCGGGGGTGGCCAGCAGGGAGAAATTCATCTTCAGCTCCTGGGACCGCTTGTCGCAGTAGTCTCGCATGAAGCCGATGATCTCCAGACCCTTCTTCTGGGTCTCCTCGCTCTCACCGTGGTGCTGGCCATAGAGGGCGGTCAGAGTCTCGGCCAGGCCGATGAAGCCGATGGACAGGGTGCCGTGCTTCAGCACCTCCCGCAGGTCGTCCTGGAGGGTCAGCTTGTCGGAGTCCAGCCAGACGCCCTGGCCCATCAGGAAGGGATAGTTGTAGATGTGCTTGTTCGCCTGGATCTCGAAGCGGTCCAGCAGCTGCTGGGCCACCAGCTCCAGCATGGCCTGGAGCTTCTCATAGAAGACCTTCTCATCGCCATTGCTCTCCAACGCCAGACGGGGCAGGTTGATGGAGGTGAAGCTCAGATTGCCCCGGGAATAGGCGATCTCCCGGGTGGGGTCGTAAACATTGCCCATGACGCGGGTGCGGCAGCCCATGGTGGCGACCTCCGTCTCGGGCCGGCCGGGGACATAGTATTGCAGGTTGAAGGGCGCGTCCAGGAAGGTGTAGTTGGGGAACAGCCGCTTGGCGCTGACCTTGCAGGAAAGGCGGAAGAGCTCATAGTTGGGGTCGCCCTCGTTGTAATTGACACCCTCCTTGACCTTGAAGATGTGGATGGGGAAGATGCAGGTCTCGCCGTGGCCCAGGCCGGCGTCCAGCGCCAGCAGGATGTTGCGGATGACCATCTGACCCTCGGGGGTGGTATCGGTGCCGTAGTTGATGGAAGAGAAGGGGGTCTGAGCGCCGGCACGGGAGTGCATGGTGTTCAGATTGTGGACAAAGCCCTCCATGGCCTGATGGGTGTCCCGGTCGGTCTTCTTCCAGGCACGCTTCTTGGTGCGGCTGACCACCTTGGCGGAATCCCCCAGGGGCAGGTCATACCGCTTGGTCAGGGCGTAGATCACGGCCTCGTCGAAGGCGGGGGAATTTTCCAGCCGGGGCTGCTCGCCCACCTTGGCTTCCACGTCCTTCACCAATGCCTTGATGGTGGCCGTCTGCTCCTCCAGGTCCAGCCGGTCCTCCAGGGCTTCCGCCAGCAGCCGGTAGTAGGCCTTGCGGTAGGTCTTGGCGACGCCCTCGGCCATGGCGTAGTCAAAATTGGGGATGGACTGGCCGCCGTGCTGGTCGTTCTGATTGGACTGGATGGCGATGGCCGCCAGCGCCGCGTAGCTCTGGATGCTCTGGGGCTCCCGGATATGACCGTGGCCGGTGGAGAAGCCGCCGTGGAACAGCTTCAGAATGTCGATCTGGCAGCAGGTGGTGGTGAGGGAATAGAAGTCGAAATCATGGATGTGGATGTCGCCCTCCCGGTAGGCCTTGGCGTGCTCCGGGCGGAGCAGATACATCTCATTGTAGGCCTTGGCGCCGGCGGAACCGATCTGGAGCATGGAGCCCATGGCGGTGTTGCCGTCGATATTGGCGTTGTCCCGCTTCATGTCGCTGACGCGGGCGTCGATGTTGGTGATCTCATCGATGGTCTTCATCAGGGCGGTATTGGCCTCTCTGGCACGGGTCCGGTTGGCCCGGTAGAGGATGTAGGCCTTGGCGGCGGCGTTGAAGCCATGGTTCATCAGCTGCCGCTCCACGGCATCCTGGATGGCTTCGATGTCCGGGGCGCTGCCCACGCTGTGCTTTTCCAGATCCCGCTGGACGTCATTGGCCACCCGGGCGGCATCGGCGGCGTTGCCGTCGGAGGCAGCCTCCATGGCCCGCAGGATCGCGGCGGCGATTTTATTCTGGTCATATAAAACGACCCGACCATCACGCTTGATAATACTCTGAATCATAATGGCAGACCTTTCTGTTGTTCGTAGTAGTATTTCGGTTACCCTTGTAGACATAACACAATATATTGTGTTTTTAATCGTCTTTCTACACAACATATTGCCACAGTTCCCCAGCTTTGTCAAGAGCAAAAAGCAAATTGACAAAATAATCCCGGCGGCCCGAGAGGGACGCCGGGGCTGTTATAGGGTAAAAAGTGGGGATTTTGCCTGCGTATCAGTCTCTTCGCAGGGCTTCGATGGGGTTCAGGTTCGCCGCTTTCACCGCGGGGAGCAGACCGAAAACCACGCCGATCACGGTGGAGAAGATCACGGAGATCAGGATCGCCGTGGCGGAGATGGCCACCGGGATGCCGTTGGTCCGGGAGATCAGCTCCGCCAGCAGGATGCCCAGCACCACGCCCACGATGCCGCCCAGGCTGGTCAGCACCGCCGCTTCCGTCAGGAACTGGATCCGGATCCGGTGTTTCCGGGCGCCCAGGGCCTTCTTCAGGCCGATCTCGCTGGTCCGCTCCGTGACGGACACCAGCATGATGTTCATGACGCCGATGCCGCCCACCAGAAGGGAGATGCTGGCGATCCAGATCAGCTGCTGGTTGGTGGAATTACTCATCTCCTGGAGCTGCTGGGCCTGTTCCAGCAGGTCCTCGCTGCGGTAGGAGAAGGAGCTGCCGCCGGAAACCTCCGCCTCTTCCGTCTCCTCGCCGTCCTCGGCAGCCACCTTGGAGCCGTTGGAGGAGATCTGGTTGGCGGTCAGGTAGTCCGCCACGCTCTTGCCGGCCCTGGTCATGTCGTCGGTGCTGTTGGCCCGGACTACCACCGCCTGGGGCTCATCAAAGCGGTACACCACCGGCCAGGTGGGGCCGGGCATGAAGATGGAGCCGCCGGAGGTGTCGGCGTACATATAGTAGTCCTCCATGGAGTTGATGGTGGGGGCAAAGGACGCGCCCTTATCCACCACGCCCACCACCGTGAAGGCCTCGCTCTTGATCTCGATGGTCTTCCCCACCGGGTACACGCCGGGGAAGAGGGTGGCCGCCGCGGTCTTGTCCAGGATCACCACCTTGCGGCAGTTCTCAAAGTCCGCGTCACCGAAGGTCCGGCCGTAGGTGATCTGATAGTCCATCAGTTCCAGATAGACCCGGTCCACGCCGAAGACGCCGCCGGAGAAGCTGTTGCTGCCGGCGCTGACGTTTTCGCTCCATTCCCGCTTGGTGAAGAAGGAGACCTGCTCCACGCCGTCCAGGCCTTCCAGCACTTCCCGGGTGGATTCCTCGATGACCTTGACGCCCTCGGGAGGGGGATTGTAGCTCAGATCATAGGTATAGCTGTCCTGATACAGCTGGACCGTCACCACATTGCTGCCGGAGCCGATCAGATTCTGCTTGATCTGCTCGTTGGTGCCCTTGATGGTGGACACGATGGTGATGATGGAGGCAATGCCGATGATGATGCCCAGCATGGTCAGAAAGGAGCGCATTTTGTGGCCCCAGATGCCCTGGAATGCCAGTCTGATATTTTCCATATTGCTGCCTCCTTAATAGCCGTACAGGTTGTCCCAGGTGCCCTCCTGGGTGGGCGCGCCTTCCTTGACGGTCTTACCATAGGGGAAGGCCACATAATCCTCCGCCGTCAGGCCGCCGAGGACCTCGGTGTAGCTGCCCCAAAGGCTGCCGCCCACCTGGATGGTCCGCTTTTCCAGCCTGCCGTTCTCGCCCCGGACATAGACATAGCTGGAAGCTCCCTCCGTCCGGACGAAGGCGCTGTTGATGTAAAGGCCCGACTGATCCTCGCCGGCCTGCAATGTCATGGACACATAGTAGCCATCCTGCAGGTCCGCGGATTCATCGATGAAGACCGTATAGGGGTAGTAGCTGACGTTCTGATTGCCGTAGTAGGAATACCGGGATTCCTGGGGGAAGGGCTGGATCTCCGTCACGGTGCCTTCGTAGCTCATGTAGTTGTCCCAGGACATGACGCTGACCTTCTGGCCCACCTGGATATTGCCCAGCTCCAGCTCGCTGACGGAGCCGGTGACATAGAAGCCACCGCCGCCGGAGACCTTCAGGAAGGGCTCCTCAGCGATCAGCATCTCAGGGTCCTGCAGGCCTACCACGATGCCGTCGAATTCCGCCACGGCTTCGCCGGAGTCCGCTTCCTTCTGCATGATGCTGTATTCCGCTTCGGCTACCTTGATGTTAAATTCCATTTCCTTGATCTCCGCCTGCTTGGCGGTGCGCATGGAAGCGATCTCGGCGGCGGTATAGCCGGAGTTCCAGTCGATGCCGTCGTCCACGGGCGCGTTGCTCACCGCGGCGTTGGGATCAAAGAAGGAATAGCGGTAGGTGTAGCTCTGGCTGCCGTCCTCATCAGCAGTGCTCAGACGCATCATCTTGATGCCGTATTCCCCGGTGACGGCACCGTCGGCGGCGTCGTTCTCCGTGTGCCGAAACCGGACGAAGAGGACATTTTCCGTAGTCTCCGCGAAGAGGGCCGCCATCATGTTCTCATCCACCATGGCGGAGGAGCGGAGCCAGCAGTATTTGGGGGTCAGGGAGGTGCTGCCGGAGCCGGAATAGGCCAGGTAATCCTTCCCGGTCAGGTCGAACTCTGCCAGATCGCCCACGGGCTCGGCAGGCTCCGTCTCCTCAGGGACCACCACCTCATGATAGGAGATGGGGACATAGGAATTGATCACCGCCAGCTCCTTCTTGGCGGTTTCCAGATCCAGCTTCGCCTGCTGGACGGAGAGGTCCTTCTGCCGCAGGGTAATGTCGGAGAGGGTGGTGTCGTAGGTGAAGAGGACTTCGCCCTTCTTGACCTCCTGGCCCTCGGTGACCAGTACCTCCAGCACGGTCTGGGTGCTGGAGAGGTACACCGGCTGAATCCGGTCGGTGGTGACCATGCCGCTGGACTCGTTGCCGCCGTCATAGTAGTCCGTCATGCCCGCGATGCCCTCGGAAAAGCCGTACACATATACGGGCTCCTTGTTATTCCGTGTCAGCAGGACTGCCGCTGTGATACCGCCCGCGAGAATGACCACCGCGGCGGCGATCCAGATCCATTTCTTAGCCTTCTTCATCCGCTGCCGCCTCCTTTCCCGTGGTGATCAGCTGACCGTCCAGAATGTGGTAGGTCTTATTGGCGCAGGCCGCGATGGAGGGCTCGTGGGTGATCATGATGATGGTCATGCCCTTGCCGCTCAGCTCCCGGAAGATCTCCATGATCTGGTTGCCGGAGGCCGTATCCAGAGCGCCGGTAGGCTCGTCCGCCAGCAGAAGCTGGGGATTTCCCACCATGGCCCGGGCGATGGCCACCCGCTGGCACTGGCCGCCGGAGAGCTGGTTGGGATAGAATCCCGCCCGCTCCTCCAGGCCCACAGCCTTCAGGGCCTCCGCCGCCCGCTCCCGCCGCTCCTTCTGGGAAACCCCCGCGTACAGCAGCGGCAGCGCCACATTGTCCAGGGCCGTCATCTTCGGCAGCAGGTAGAAATTCTGGAACACGAAGCCGATGTACTGGTTGCGGATATCCGCCAGGGCGTTGTCATCCAGAGAACCGATCTGCTTGCCGTCCAGGATATATTTGCCCTCGGTGGGCACGTCCAGACAGCCGATCAGATTCATCAGGGTGGTTTTGCCGGAGCCGGAGGGGCCCATGATGGCCAGGTATTCGCCCTTCTCCACTTCCAGGCAGATGTCCTTCAGCACCGGGACCTCCGTTTTGCCCCGGCTGTAATTTTTATAAACATGATCGAGTTGTAAAATCATACTCATTCCCCCGTGGTTTCACCGGCGGGTGCAGTCGCCTCGCCGGGCAGCGGGTCTGCCAGGGCGGTCTCCTCGGTAATGATCTCTTCTTCGGGGATGATGACTTCATCAGAGCTCATCTCTTCCCCGGTGGTCGCGAGGACCGCGCCGCCGAAGTCCTCGGGCTCCCGGCGGACGGTGGACGCGCCGGCTTCGCAGCCGGGGACCGCGGGATCGGCCACATAGTCCTCCGCCGTCAGACCCGAGAGGATCTCATAGCTGCCGGTCATGCCGTCGTACATGCCCAGAGAAACGTCCCTCTGCTCCAGCTTGCCCCGGCCGTTGTCCGCCCAGACCTTGGCGGTAGTCTCGCCGGTCTCCTCGTCGAAGGCCATGTCGGTCAGATAATTCTCCGGGACCCACAGGCCCTCCAGCCCGGTCTCAACGGCTGCCACTTCCATATAGACGTGCTGGCCCAGCAGCAGGCCCTCGGTGTCGTCCAGATCCACATAGAAGGGATAGCTGGAGCTGGTGGTCATGGTGTCGGTCATGCCGTAGCTGTTCCAGTAGTCGGTGTTATTCTGGGAAGCGTCCTCCAGATCGATGTAGGCCACGGTGCCCATCCAGACCTGGGAGCTGAGACGGGAGAAGATCTTCACCCGGGTGCCCTCCATGATGCCGCTGCCGATGCTCATTTCGTTGACCATGCCCTTGATCCGGTAGGCGCCGCTCTGCTGGATGGTGATGTAAGCGCCGGATTCGCCGGTCTCGTCGATCTGGCGGACGGTGCCGGCGGCGGGAGCGGTGATGTCAATGTTGTCCAGCATCTCCTGCAGCTTGGTGATCTCCTCCTCCCTGGCGGCCAGATTGTAGTCGTTCTCCATCTGGGTCGTTTTCAGGGTGTTGATCTCCAGGGTCAGGCGGACCTTGGTGGATTCGTCGTATGTACGCTTCAGCTGCTTTTCCAGGGTCTCCAGCTGGCCGGCGTAGGTGGTCTGCTCGTTCTGCATTTTCTCCACCTCCAGCTGGGCCTTTTCCAGATCCAGCTCCAGGGCGGCGGAGTCGTAGGTGAACAGCTTATCTCCGGCCTCCACCTTCTGGCCCACGGAGACATACAGCTCCTCAATGGTCTTGGTGCTGTCCCGCTGGATCTTCAGCACATCCTGGCTGTCCACGATGCCCACATAGCGTTCCTCCGCCCGGGCGGCGGCAGTCAGTTGGTCGGCCCGCTGGACGGAGATACCGTCTCCCTGAGCGCCGCAGGCGTTCAGGCTCAGGGCCAGCGCCAGGGCGGCTGTGATCACAAACCTCTTCTTTACCATGATGATGACCTCCATTTTCTGGTATTTTCAATATCATCATACCCTGTACAGGCCTGAGAATCAAATTAAGATTTCCTTAGGCTCCCATACTTAAGGAAATCTTAAATGTTAATGACAGTTTTCTATTTTTTCCGCAGATCCCCGGTGGCGGGGCCATCCAGAAGAGTGCCGCTTTTCTCAAACCGGGAGCCGTGGCAGGGGCAGTCCCAGCTGTGCTCCTGCCGGTTCCATTTCAGGGCGCAGCCCATGTGGGGGCACCGGGGGACCGTGGGCGTCAGCAGATTCCAGAGCGCATTGGCGCCATTGGCGGCCAGCCTGGGATGCAGCATGGACCGGGCGGGCGAAAAAAGCTCCCCGTCCGGGTGGCTTTTCCCCTGCGCCAGCTCGCAGAGGATCTCCGATGCCACCATGGAGGAGGTCATGCCCCATTTGTTGAACCCGGTGGCCACATAGAGGTCCGGCGTCCGGGGCGAGTACCGGCCGATATAGGGCATATCGTCCAGGGTCATACAGTCCTGGGTGGCCCAGCGCTGGCGGATCACCGCACCGGGGTAATAGAGCCGGGCGGCCCGCTCCAGCGCGTCCCAGCCGCCCCCGGCATGGCCGGTGCGGTGGGAGCCGCCGCCCAGCAGGAGGACATCCCCCTGATCACGAAGGGAAAGCCCTGTCCCGGATTCATCCAGGTACATGCCGTCCACCCGGCCGGCGTTTTCCAGGGCCAGCACATAGGACCGGTGCTGGTACTGCTTCAGCCAGAATGCCCCATGCTTGTTCCAGATGGGAAAATGGGTGGCGACGATGGTCTTTCCAGCCCGGATGATGGCCTTGTCCGTGCGGTACATGGAGCCGTTGAAGGAACGGACCGCCGTATGCTCGAAGATATTCAGGTCCTTCGCGATGGCCGCCGCGAATTTCAGCGGATGGAACTGGGCCTGCTTCGGAAAACGGACAGCCCCGGCTGTGGGGAACGGCAGCGACGGCGTCTGGGCGGCGTCCGCTTCCGCGCCGATCTGGGCCAGCGCTTCCAGCTCCGCTTCGAGTTTTTGGGGGTCCTTCAGGCTGTAGACATAGCTGTCCTTCTCCTCAAAATCGCAGTCAATGCCCCGGCACAACCCCCGCCAGGCGTCCACCGCGCCCTGATTCGCCTGATAATACTGCCGCGCCTTTTCCACACCGAAGCGGCGGACCAGGTCCTGATAGACCAGGCCATGCTGGGCGGTGATCTTGGCGGTGGTGCAGCCGGTGACGCCGCCGCAGATCCGGCCCGCCTCCACCAGCATATAGTCCACCCCCGCCTGCCGCAGCTTCCGCGCGAAGGAGCCCAGCCATTCCCCCACCAATGATTAGCACGTCAGTCTGAAAGATCCCCTCCAGCCGGGGAAATTCCGGCATATGCACATCCTCGTTCCATATGGATTTCATATCACATCACCGTTCTTAAAATGCGCACCAAAATGGGAAATATGCAAAAACACCGCCAGCCAAAGCCGGCAGTGTGTGATGTTTTAAATTGTAGTTTATCTGTCAGTTGTTTGCCGCACCCAAAGGCCCCCTTGTGTAAAGGGGGCTGGCTCGGCGATAGCCGAGACTGGGGGATTGCGCAGCAGAAGTCTGGAATAACCACCAACATCTCGGCGAATTCGTACTGCAGTGCAGCAATCCCTCAGTCAAAAATCGGAGATTTTTGACAGCTCCCTTTACACAAGGGAGCCTTGGGGCGCTCCCGCGCCAGTGCGGTAAACTACAATTTCCAGTCCTCCCCCGACTGAAAACACCGCCGGCTTTTGCCGGCGGTGTTCGGTTTCAGGAATTATGCCCAGGGGTTCTCGGTGGCATAGGGCAGGGATTTGGGCTGGTTGTAGGCGATGTCGGAGATGCCGAAGTACTTCAGGACCTCGAACAGGGTCTTTCCGCAGTGGGCGAAGGCCACGGCGCCGTGATGGGGATAGCGCTTCTGGATCAGCACATGGCGGTAGAAGCGGCCCATCTCGGGAATGGCGAAAACGCCGATGCCGCCGAAGGAGCGGGTGGCCACGGGCAGGACCTCACCTTCCGCGATGTAGGAGCGGAGGTTGCCCTCGCTGTCGCACTGCAGGCGGTAGAAGGTGATGTCGGAAGCGGCGATGTCGCCCTCCAGAGTACCACGGGTGATGTCGGGGGTGCCGCCATTTTCCAGCAGACGGTTCTGGATCAGCTGATACTTGACCGCGCAGTCGCCGCACATCTTGCAGCTGGGGGTATTGCCGCAGTGGAAGCCCATGAAGGTATCCTTGATATCATAGGGGAACTTGCCGGCGATGTCCTCGTCGTAGATGTACTTGGGCACGGAGTTGTTGATATCCAGCAGGGTGATGGCGTCGCCGGTGATGCAGGCGCCGATGTACTCACTCAGGGCGCCGTAGATATCCACCTCGCAGGCCACGGGGATGCCCCGGGAGGCCAGACGGGAGTTGACATAGCAGGGCTCGAAGCCGAACTGCTCGGGGAAGGCGGGCCAGCACTTGTCGGCGAAGGCAACGTACTTTCTCGCGCCCTTGTGTGCCTCTGCCCAGTCAAGCAGGGTCAGCTCAAACTGCGCCATCCGCTCCAGCAGGTCGGGATAGATCTTGCCGTTCATTTCGGCCTGCATATCCGCGATCACTTCGGGGATGCGCACGTCGCCGGCATGGGCCTTATAAGAGACCAGCAGGTCCAGCTCGGAGTTCTCCTCCACCTCGACGCCCAGCTCGTACAGGCCCTTGATGGGGGCGTTGCAGGCGAAGAAGTCCTGGGGACGGGGGCCGAAGGTGATGATCTTCAGGCTCTTGACACCGATGATGGCCCGGGCAATAGGAACGAATTCCTTGATCATCGCCGCGCACTCTTCCGCGGTGCCCACGGGATACTCGGGGATGTAGGCCTTCAGATGGCGCATACCCAGATTATAGGAGCAGTTCAGAACGCCGCAGTAAGCGTCGCCGCGGCCGTTGATCATATCGCCGTCGCCTTCGGCAGCCGCGATGTACATTGTGGGGCCATCGAACTTCTGGCACAGGATGGTTTCGGGGGTCTCGGGGCCGAAGTTGCCCAGGAACACCACCAGGGCGTTGACGCCATTGGCCTGGACATCCGCCAGGGCAGCCAGAGCGTCCTTCTCGTTTTCCACGGTGATGGGGCACTCATAGATGCCTTCACCATAGGCGGCCACGATGTTCTTGCGGCGCTGGGTGGACAGAGCAATGGGGAAACAGTCACGGGAGACGGCAATGATGCCAAGCTTTACTTCAGGAATGTTCATATTGATCTATCTCCTTTTAAATTATATTTGCAATGTCGATGTTTTCGCCGGAGAGGCCCACCTTCGCGCCGCCCTTGGCTTCGTCGGACTCGGGATGGGCCAGCAGCCACTTGTTCCGGGCGGTGAGGAGCTCGTCCTCGGCGGTCAGATTCTTCATGACGGGACGGTCCGTATTGGTCAGCCAGGGCAGGGCCACCAGCACCCGGAAGCCCTTATCGGGATCGCAGTGGCAGGGGGCGTAGTGCAGGGTGGTGGCATAGACCTCCACCAGCACACCGGCGGGGACCTTGAAGGCTTTGACCTTGGCGGTGTCCAGGATGCCGTTTGCGATCTCGTCCTGCTTCGCGATCAGCAGGATGAAGTCCTCAGTGCCCAGGTTGAATTCGCTGTCCCGGTGGTATTCCAGGCAGTTGAGCTTCGTATTGTGGCCGTTGCACCAGCCCAGCTGGACGGGCATACCGCCGTAGCAGTGCTCGCTGATCTCCACCGCGGCGGGCAGCTCCTGCAGGGGCTCCCAGGTGGGGACGTATTCCACAGCGGGGCCGCAGGGGGCATCCTTCAGGGTATCCAGGATCTCCGCCACGGTTTCCTCCATGCCGGTGACCACCTGGCCGTAGGCCTTGAATTCAGGGTCCAGAACAGAATAGATCTTCATAGCCGTTACTCCTTTACAAATTCAGCGAACAATGCCTTGCACGCGGGGTAGATTTGCTTAAACTGCTGGTAGCGCTTCTCATACTTGGCAACCAGCTCCGGCTCGGGCTTGACCGTGGAGGCCACATGGACAAATTTGTCGCAGACTTCCTTCACGCTGCCGTACTCCCCTGCCGCCACCATGGCCAGCATCGCGCCGCCCATGCCGGGACCCTGCTCGGATTCCAGGCACTGCAGCTCCGCGTTCAGGACGTTGGCCATGATCTTCTTCCACAGGGGGCTCTTAGCGCCGCCGCCGCAGATCTTGGAGGAATTGATGACGATGCCGAGACTTCTCGCCACTTCCACGCTGTCCCGGATGGCGTAGGCCACGCCCTCCAGCACCGCCTGGGTCAGGTCGGCCCGGCTGGTGTCCATGGTCATGCCAATGAAGGTACCCCGGGCGTTGGTGTCGTTGATGGGGCTCCGCTCGCCCATCAGATAGGGCAGGAAGTAGACATGGTTCTCGCCCAGCTTGTCGTCGGTGATGGGGGCCTGCTCGGCGTTATAGTCCTTGGTCTGGTAAATGTCGTCCATCAGCCACTTGTTGCAGGAAGCGGCACTCAGCATACAGCCCATCAGATGGTAGCCGCCGTCGGCATGGGCGAAGGCATGGAGGGCATTGTTGTTGTCCACGCCGAACTTTTCCGAGGAGATAAAGACGGTGCCAGAGGTGCCGAGACTGATATTGCAGCCGCCCTCGCCCACCACGCCGGTGCCCACCGCCGCGGCGGCATTGTCGCCGGCGCCGGCCGCCACCTTGACGTTCCCGCCGATGCCCAGCAGCTTGGCAATCTCGGGCTTGACGGTGCCGATGCACGCATAGGACTCGAAAAGCTTGGGCATCTGGCTCTCGGAAACGCCGCAGATATCCAGCATCTCCTGACTCCAGCACTTGTGCTCCACGTCCAGCAGCAGCATACCGGAGGCGTCGGAATAATCGCAGGCATGGACGCCGGTGAGGATGTAGTTTACATAATCCTTCGGCAGCATGATCTTGGCGATCTTTTCAAAATTCTCGGGCTCATTCTCCTTCACCCACAGCACCTTGGGGGCGGTGAAGCCAGCGAAGGCGATGTTGGCGGTCAAGGCGGAGAGCTTGTCCTTGCCAATTTCGTTATTCAGGTAATCCACCTGCTTGGCGGTCCGGCCGTCGTTCCAGAGGATGGCGGGGCGGATCACATTGTCATCCGCGTCCAGGATCACCAGGCCGTGCATCTGGCCGCCGCAGCCGATACCGGCCACCTCCGCGCCATTGTAGCCCGTCAGCAGCTCGGGGATGCCCTCCAGCACTGCCTTGCGCCAGTCCTCCGGGGCCTGCTGGCTCCAGCCGGGCTGGGGGAATTCCAGGGGGTATTCTTTGGTCACAACATTCAGGATCTTGCCGGTGGATTCCATCAGCAGCAGCTTCACTGCCGAGGTACCCAGGTCAACGCCGATGTACAGCTTCAAGTCGATCACTCCCATGTTTTTTTGTAATAATTTTCTATGAATTAACGGGGAAAAACTTGATTCGTGCCCCGCAATTTGCTAAGATAAATGAATCGGAGGTGATGGTTTTGGACGAACTGGAAATCATTCAATATCAGCAGGTCAACGGTCTGAGCGTTTTCGCCAACACGGTGACCTACCGCTCCCCCCATTTCCACAAGGATTGGGAGCTTCTGTGGGTCCTGGACGCCCCGCTGACCGTCACCTGTATGCAGCGGGATTTTCTGGTGGAGCCGGGAGAATTGGTGCTATTCCCGCCCAACATGACCCACGAGCTGGTGCAGAAGGAGCAGCTATGCACCTTCCTGTGCCTGCAGATCTCGCCGACGGCCTTTGCCACCGCCACCAACATCAGCACCGAGGACATCCGCCTGCGCACCCATCTCTCCCCGGAGGATTACGCCTGGGTCCGGCGGACCACGCTGGATATCGCCAGCGCCTATTTTACCCGCAGCGATTTCTACGAGCTCTACTGCTTCGGCCAGTGCGGCCTGCTGCTCCACCGGCTGCTGACCAACCTCCCCTACCGCATCATGACCGCGGAGGAAGCCGCCAACACCGACCGGCAGAACGCGAGGCTTCTGCGGCTGGTGCAGTTCGTGGATGCCAATTTCAGCCATAAGATCCGGCTGTCGGATTTCGCGGCGCAGGAGGGCTGCTCGGTCAGCTACCTGTCCCACTTCATCAAAAATACCATGAACCAGACCTTTCAGGAATACGTCAATTCCGTCCGGTTCAATCACGCCTGCAAGCTCATCGCCGCGGGCAAGGACTCCATGCTCAGCATCAGCGTGGAATCCGGGTTCTCCGACTACCGCTATTTCTCCCGGGCCTTTCAGAAGGCCTACGGCATGACCCCCGCGGAGTACAGCCGCAAGGCCCATCTGGTGCTCCCGGAGGATACCACTCAGGGCCACAGCCACCACTCCGAGGAGCAATTCCTGACCCGGGGCCAGAGCCTGTATGTGCTGAAATGGTTCCAGGCCCAGCTAAGCGAAGAAAACATCTGATACTTCCCGGACCGCGCCCCTCGGCGCGGTCTTTTTTACATTTCTTTCAGGAATCTGCCGCAGAGCTTTTCGGAAACCGGCAGGAAAATCTGCGCCGTGGGTCCCACCAGGAACGCGCAGATCACCGTGCCAAGGCCCACCGTGCCGCCCAGCAGAAAGCCCGCCAGCGCGAAGCACACATCCACGGCGATCCGGACGATGCCGAATTTCCATTTTGCCTTGTCACTGATCACCACGGCCACCAGATCATTGGGGCCGGTGCCCGCCTGGGATTTGATGACGATGGTCATGCCGAAGGCCAGGATCACGCACCCCAGCACCAGGCAAACCACCCGCCAGGCAAAGGGAGACCCGGCATGGATCACGCCGCCCAGCAGCAGCGTAAACATATCGATGATGGGGCCGCCCAGGATCATGCACAGCAGCGTCCCGATCCGGACATAGCCGCGGTCCACGATCAGCAGCACCAAAATGATCAAAAAGGATACACCCACATGGACCCAGCCGTGGGTCACGGGCAGGGCCGCCGGCCAAGAGATCCTGCGAAACAGGCCCTGGATCAGCACATTGAAGGGGTCCGAGCCCAGGTCCGCCTGCAAGAACAGCGTCACGCCCAGATGGGCAATGGTCAGGCCGGCCAGGAGCAGGATCACCCGGGGGATCCACAGTCCCAGCTTACGCTTCATCGGTCCGCTCCTCCTCTTTCCCGGCTTTGCGCCCACGCAGCCAGCTCCACAGGGCATAGCCCATCACGCCCAGTCCCGCCAGGGCCATCAGCCCCGCCAGGATCACCGTGGTGGTCATGCTCATGGTGGACGCGCCGCTGAGGGTATCCCGGACCATCTGATAGGCCATATAGACGAGATACGCGCCGATCACCGCCACCAGCGTGGCGTGGGTACCGCCGCTCATATCCAGCTTCGCGTCAAAAATACTTTTCTTGTCTTTGCTCATGCTTTTCCTTTAAAAAAGGGGCCGCCGGGAAGCGGCCCCGATTCAGACAGACGATCAGGTGAAATTACTTGGAGTCGTTGCGCTTGGAGATGACGTCGAAGATAACGGCAGCCAGCAGAACGGCGCCCTTGACGACCTTCTGGAAGTTCTGGTCGATGCCCATGACGGACATGCCCAGGTTGATGACGCCCATCAGGACCGCGCCGATGATGACGCCGGGAACGGTGCCGACGCCGCCGTAAGCGGACGCGCCGCCGATGAAGCAGGAAGAAATGGCGTCCATCTCGTAGCTGTCACCATAGGTGGGCTGGGCGGAAGCCATACGGGCGATGGTCAGGATGCCTGCCAGGGCAGCCAGGAAGCCCATGTTGGTGTAAGCGAAGAAGTAGACCTTGCGGGTGTCGATACCGGACAGCTTGGTGGCCTTCTCGTTGCCGCCGACAGCGTACAGGTAACGGCCCATGGTGGTCTTGGAGGTGATGTAGGCGTAGACCGCGACCACCAGCACGACCCAGATCAGCGCGGAGGGGATGCCCTTGTACTGCGCCAGCTTGATGGTGACGAACATCAGCACCGCCACGATGACGACGCTGCGGACCACGGTGGACACCAGGGAGTCAACGGCATAGCCCTTCTTGACGCGGGTCATGCGGGTCCGGGCGGTCATGGCCAGGTAGATCACGCAGGCAATGATGCCCACCACCAAGCACAGCAGGTTCAGGCCCTCGCCGCCGCCCAGCAGGTCGGGAACATAGCAATTGGCGCCGCCGCCGAAGACGTCCTTGAACATCTGGACGTTGACGGTCTGGGTGCGGCCGTTCAGGATGACGTTGGACAGGCCGCGGAAGATCAGCTGGCCGGCCAGAGTCGTAATGAAGGGAGGAACATGGATGTAAGCGATGCAGAATGCCTGCAGGCCGCCGACCACCAGGCCGATGCCCAGCATGATGACCACTGCCAGCCACATGTTCATGCCGCTGGCCATCAGCAGGGCGCCCACAGCGCCCGCAAAGCAGACCACGGAGCCGACGCTCAGGTCGATGTTGCCGCCGGTCAGGATACACAGCAGCATACCGGTTGCCAGGATGAACACGTAAGCGTTCTGGGCGATCAGATTGGTGATATTCTGGGGCAGCAGGATCTTACCCTGGGTCTGCCAGGTGAAGAACAGGACCACCAGCACCAGGATGAGGATCATGGTGTTCTTCTGGAGCCAGTTCAGAACTTTTGTCTTTGTCATGATGGAAGCTCTCCTTTAGTTGTTACTGGATTTCAGGATACAGGCCATGATGCTCTCCTGAGAGGCGTCCGCCTGCTGGAATTCGCCCACGATCTTGCCTTCGTTCATAACATAGATCCGGTCGCTCATGCCCAGGACCTCGGGCAGCTCGGAGGAGATCATGACCACGGACTTGCCCTGAGCGGCCAGCTCGTTGATGATGCAGTAGATCTCGTACTTCGCGCCCACGTCGATGCCGCGGGTAGGCTCGTCCAGGATCAGAATATCGGGGTCGGTGAACATCCACTTGGCCAGCAGCACCTTCTGCTGGTTGCCGCCGGACAGGTTGCCCACGTTCTGCTCCACACCGGTGCACTTGGTATGCAGCTTCTCGCGGTATTCGTCAGCCACGGCGTATTCCTTGTCCTGGTCGATGACGCCCCGGACGCACAGCGCGTCCAGATTCGCCAGGGTCGTGTTGACACGGATGGGGTTGCCCAGCAGCAGGCCGTCGCCCTTGCGGTCCTCGGTCACATAGGCAAGACCGCTCTTAATGGCGGCTCTGGCGTTCTTCAGGGTCACTTCCCTGCCGTTCAGCTTCAGCTGTCCGCTGATATTGGAGCCATAGCTGCGGCCGAAGAGGCTCATGGCCAGCTCGGTGCGGCCGGCGCCCATCAGGCCGGAAATGCCCACGACCTCGCCCTTGCGGACGTGGAAATTGACATTGTCAACGACCTTCTTTTCCTGGTAAATGGGGTGGTGCACGGTCCAGTTCGTTACCTCCATGGACACATCGCCCACCTTGACATTGGGCCGCTTGGGGAACCGGTCCTCGATCTCACGGCCGACCATGCCCCGGATGATCCGGTCCTCGTCGATGTTGTGGCCGGCGTTATCGATGGTCTCGATGGTGGCGCCGTCACGGATGACGGTGATCTCATCGGCAACATAGGAGACCTCGTTGAGCTTGTGGGAAATAATAATACAGGTCATGCCCTCGCTCTTGAACTGCAGGAGCAGGTCCAGCAGGGCCTTGGAATCGGATTCATTCAGAGAGGAAGTAGGCTCATCCAGGATCAGCAGGCGGGCATTCTTTGCCAGCGCCTTGGCGATCTCGACCAGCTGCTGCTTGCCGACGCCAATGTCCTTGATCAGGGTGTGGGAGGACTCGGACAGGCCTACGATCTTCAGATACTTATCGGCATCCGCATAGGTGGTATCCCAGTCAATGGCCATGGACTTGCCGCGTTCATTGCCCAGGAACATATTCTCGCCGATGGTCATATAAGGGACCAGCGCCAGCTCCTGATGGATGATGACGATGCCCTTGGATTCGCTGTCGGTAATTTTGGAGAATTTGCAGACTTCTCCTTCATATACGATATCGCCCGTATAGGAGCCATAGGGATAAATGCCGCTGAGGACATTCATCAGGGTGGACTTGCCCGCGCCGTTTTCGCCGACCAGCGCGTGGATCGTCCCTTTCTTCACCTGCAGGTTCACGTTGTCCAGCGCGCGGACACCGGGGAACAGCTTGGTGATATTTTTCATTTCAAGAATATTTTCAGACAAGCGATCACCTCATTTGGTGTTTTTCGGGCAAGGCAGGTCGCCCTGCCTTGCCCGAAGTTTTTTACAAGGATATTCGATTGGAGACTGTAAATCAGCCGGCCAGCTGATCAGCGGTGTAGTAGCCGGAGTCGATCAGGATCTCCTGGATGTTGTCAGCGGTGCAGACCACGGGCTCGCACAGGTAGCTGGGGATGATGCCGGTGCCGTTGTCGTAGGTCTCGGTGTCGTTGACGGGAGGCTCGGAGCCCTTCATCAGAGCGTCGACCATCTCGACGGTCTTGGCAGCCAGGTCACGGGTGTCCTTGAAGACGGACATGGACTGAGCGCCGTTGGCCAGGTTGATGGCGTTGGCAACGTCGCAGTCCTGACCGGTCAGGATGGGATAGTTGCCGGTGTAGGAGGAAGCCAGAGCGTTGGCAACGCCCAGAGCGGTGGAGTCGTTGGAAGCCAGGACGACGTCCAGCTGAGTGCCGTCAGCGTAGTAGGAAGCCAGGATGTTCTCGAAACGGGCCTGAGCGGCGTCGGTAGCCCAGTTAGCGGTAGCGACGGTCTGCTTCTCGGTCTGGCCGGAGGGGCAAACCAGAACGCCGGAATCCAGGTACTCCTGCAGGACGGAGATAGCGCCGTCGAAGAAGAAGTTGATGTTGTTGTCGCCGGGGTCGCCGGTGATGAACTCGATGTTGTAGGTGGTGCCTTCAGCGGCGTTGGCCAGGTCCAGAGCCTCGACGATGTACTCGCCCTGCTTGACGCCCACATCCCAGTTGTCGAAGGTGGCGTAGTAGGAAACGGCGTCGGAGTTCATGATCAGACGGTCGTAAGCGATGACGGGGATGTTGGCGGCCTTAGCCTGGTCCAGAACGGTGCCCAGAGCTTCGCCGTCGATGGAAGCGATAACCAGGACTTCGCAGCCGTTGGCGATCATGTTCTCGATCTGGGAAACCTGAGTGGTGATGTCGTTGGCGGCGTACTGCAGGTCAACAGTGTAGCCAGCGGCTTCCAGCTGAGCCTTCATGTTCTCGCCGTCCTGATTCCAGCGCTGCAGGTCCTTGGTGGGCATTGCAACACCGACCAGATTGCCGCCTTCAGGAGCGGGATCTTCATCAGCGGGAGCCTCGGTTGCAGGGGTGTCGTTGTTGACAGCGGGGGCATCGGTTGCGGGAGTGGACTCGTCGCCGCAGGCGACCAGAGCCAGGACCATAACCAGAGCCAGGAGCATAGCCAGGATTTTCTTCATTTTTTGTTTCTCCCTTCATGTTGTTTGGACTTTCGTCCGATTTCGGTCCTCCAGCGCGTACACACTGTTTAAAACCTTACCAACATCTTACAATACGCAATTGATAATTGTCAATGATGGATTTACCATTTTCTCCATTTTCGTTTGTTGGCACAAGCTGCAGGTGCCAAATGTACCCAGTTTGATATGCTCATTTTATTTTCCTTTTAGACTAATTTGCTGTCACAGTTATTTTGCTATGCCAATTTGCATAACAAGGCCACATTTTTGTTAGACGATTTGACACAAAATTGACAAACAGGCTCCGGAATTTCTTCCGGGGCCTGCTTTTCTGATTCTATTTTTTTGCTTTCGTGTTTTTACGCAGAAGCTTGTAAACCGTCTTCTGGACAGGCATCCTGTCCATGGCCGGATAGGCGCCGTCATACCGGTCCCGCAGCGCCGCCCGGCGCTCCGGGGGCATCAGGGGGATCAGCTCCCGGGCATGTCCCTGAGCCGCGTACATGTACCAGAAGGTCTCCTCGTCCCGGTGGATGTCCGCCGCCATCAGGATCCATTCCGCGGCTTCCGCCGCTTCTTCCGTTCCGGGCTCCGCCGCCAGAAATTCCGCCACCCAGCTGCCCACATCCTCATAAAACTGGTCGTGGCAGGGATGCTTCCTGGGGTCCGCGCCCATGCCGAAGAGGCCGTCGGTGGGTCTTGCCTTCCGAACCGCCTCCCGGGCTTCCCGTTCATACTGCCCATAGCGGGCCTTCAGCCGTTCCAGCATTCTGTCAGCTCCTTTCCGGTCCGATCTTCTCGATCAGGATACCGCCGGGTGCCAGAGTGCAGTCGCCGTACTTCCGGGCAAAGAGGACCTGCCCCTCCCCCGGCACCGCCGCGGCGGTCTTCTGGCCGTTCAGCCAGACCCGGACCGTGCCAGCCCCGCCGGGACGGTCATAGCAGATCAGTCGGGGATTTTCCCCGGAATGATGCCAGCGGATCTCCGTGCCCCGGATGGCCATCTGCTCCTTCCGCAGGGCGATGAGCCCCTTCGTCAGGGCGATCTTTTCATCATGGACCCCGGCATCGATCTCGCCCCAGAGCATGGTGCGGCGGCAGTCGGGGTCATGACCGCCGGGCATGGCGATCTCGGTGCCGTAGTAGATGCAGGCGGAACCGGGCATGGTCATCAGCACCGCCAGCTGCTGATAGAAAACGTCCTCGCTGCCGCAGCGGTTCAGGGCCCGGAGGGTATCGTGGGTATCCAGGAAATTGAAGATCACCCGGTTGGTCTGCTCCGGGTACAGGCTGTAGCACCGGTTCATGGCGTACATAAAGTCCCGGGAGTCGGCGTCAGCGTCCACCCAGAAATTGTGCATGGACTCGAAGAAGGGGTAGTTCATGACGGAATCGTATTCATCCCCCTGGAGCCAGGCGATGGAGTCCATCCAGATCTCACCCAGCAGGAACAGGTCCGGCTTGATGGGCTTCAGCAGACCGTTGACCTTCTTCAGGAAGCTGTGGGAGATCTCGTTGCCCACATCGAAACGGATGCCGTCGATGTTCCAATTTTCCACCCAGTATTTGCACAAACCTGCGCAGTAGTCCGCCACCTCGGGATTGCCGGTATTCAGCTTTGGCATATTGTCCAGGAAGGCGAAGCCATAGTACCGGCCGTCGGTCAGGCTGGCGTATTTGCGCTCAAAGGGCACCCGGTTGATGCAGAACCAGTCAAAATACCGGGAATTTTCACCTTTTTCCCAGACGTCCTTCCAGGCAAAGAACTCCGTGCCGCAGTGGTTGAACACCGCGTCCAGCATCACCCGGATGCCGAGACTGTGGGCCTTTTCCACCAGCTCCTTCACATCCTCTTCGGTGCCGAAGTCCGGGTCGATGCGGGTATAGTCGAAAATATTGTATTTATGGTTGGTATCGGATTCGAAAAGCGGCAGCAGGTAGATGCCCGTGACGCCCAGCTCCCGCAGGTACGGCAGCTTCTGAATGATGCCCCGCAGGTCGCCGCCGTAGAAATCGTGGCCGCCCACGGTCTCCCGGTCCTCCCAGTCCTTCAGCTTCATCCGCTTGGGCGCCTGACCGCCCCGGCAGAACCGATCCGGCATGATCTGATACCACACCGTTCCCTCCACCCAGTCGGGCACTCGGATCACATCGCATTCGTTCATCCAGGCCAGCTTGAAATACTGCTTCCAGCGGCCCTTTTTGTTCAGCTGCTCCTCGGTGTAGAAATCGTCCTCGAACATCAGCAGCTTCTCGTCGCCGCAAAAAATTTCAAAATAGTATTGCAGCCGCTTGTATTTGGGCCGCACCTGAGCCGTCCAGATGAAGCTGTGCTTCAGCTCCCGCTTCACCTCCATCGCCAGGGGGATCCCGATCCAGTGGATATCGCCGGAAATGCCATAGGCATAGGGGTCCTCATAAACGAGATTCACCGCGGTAATGTCCTTGCCGGTGCGGAGATTCAGCACCGCTGTGTCCCGATCCAGGCAATAGCAGTCCGTCAGGGCGCTGCGGTGGGAAATTGCGTTCAAATTCATGGTCATCCCTCCATGGGCTACATTATAGCAGTTTTTTCCCGAAATGCCAACCGGTGTTTTCAGCGCCCGCTGTGTGAAAAGTATGAAAAATATGATTGACATGAATTATGGGATATGCTAAACTGTATGGGAATACTACATTTGGAGGGAAAATCCATGGAACATATCCAGACCATTGAAACCCGCAATCTGTGCGAGAGCGCGGTCAACGGCGGCTGCGGCGAATGCCAGACCTCCTGCCAGTCCGCCTGCAAGACCAGCTGCGGCATTGCCAACCAGCAGTGCGAGAGCAAGAAGGAAAGCAAGTAAGCATCATACAAAACAAAATGCCGCCGGTTCCGGCGGCATTTTTTACAACAGGGAGAAAAATCATGATACATCAGTATAAGCTGGGCGGCTTCAACATCGTGCTGGACGTCTGCTCCGGCAGCGTCCATGTGGTGGACGAGATCGCCTACGATATCATCGGCATGTTCGAGGACGCTTCCCGGGAAGCGGTCCTGGGTGCCATGGCCGGGAAGAACCCGGAGGTTTCCCCGGAGGAGCTGGCGGAATGCTACGGCCAGGTGGCAGACCTGAAGAAGGCCGGAAAGCTCTTCGCCCCGGACAATTTCGCCCCCATGGCGGGACGGCTGAAGGAAAAGACCGCGGGCGTTGTGAAGGCCCTGTGCCTTCATGTGGCCCATACCTGCAATCTGAACTGCGCCTACTGCTTCGCCAGCCAGGGAAAATATAACGGCGACCGGGCCGTCATGAGCTTCGAGGTGGGCAAACAGGCTCTGGATTTTCTGGTGGCCCATTCCGGCACCCGGCGGAATCTGGAGGTGGATTTCTTCGGTGGCGAGCCCCTGATGAACTTCCAGGTGGTCAAGGACCTGGTGGCCTACGCCCGGAGCATCGAAAAGGAGCACGGCAAGAATTTCCGCTTCACCCTCACCACCAACGGTATGCTGGTGGATGACGATGTCATCGAATGGGCCAACCGGGAGTGCCACAATGTGGTGCTGTCGCTGGACGGCCGGAAGGAGATCCACGACCGCTACCGGGTGGACTACGCCGGAAAGGGCAGCTGGGAGCGGATCGTGCCGAAATTCCAGAAATTCGTGGAAGCCCGGGGCGGGAAGGACTACTACATGCGGGGCACCTTCACCCACGCCAACCCGGATTTCCTGAAGGACATCCAGACCATGCTGGACCTGGGCTTCACGGAGCTGAGCATGGAGCCGGTGGTCTGCGCCCCCGGGGACCCCTCCGAGCTGACGGAAGCGGATCTGGAAACCGTCATGGACCAGTACGAGCGTCTGGCGGAGCTGATGCTGGAGCGGGATAAGGCGGGCAAGCCCTTCACCTTCTACCATTACATGATCGATCTCACCGGCGGCCCCTGCATCTACAAGCGGATCTCCGGCTGCGGCAGCGGCACGGAGTACATGGCCGTCACCCCCTGGGGCGACCTGTACCCCTGCCACCAGTTTGTGGGCGACGAGAAATTCAAGCTGGGCGATATCTGGCAGGGCGTGACCAACCGGGAGATCCAGTCGGAATTCGCCGCCTGCAACGTCTACGCCCACGAGGAATGCCGGGACTGCTGGGCACGGCTCTACTGCTCCGGCGGCTGTGCGGCCAACGCCTACCATGCCACCGGCTCCGTCACCGGCGTCTACGAAAAGGGCTGCCGCCTGTTCCGCAAGCGGATGGAGTGCGCCATCCTGGTGGCCATCACCCGGGCCCTGGGGCAGTGAGATGAAGACGCCCATCTGTGATTTTGTCCGGCGGTACGCCCAAAGCGACGCGCTGCGGCTCCACATGCCGGGGCATAAGGGCCAGGGCCCTTTGGGCTGTGAAGCGCTGGATATCACCGAGATCGCCGGAGCGGACAGCCTGTATGAAGCCTCCGGCATCATCGCCGAAAGCGAAGCCAACGCCAGCGCCCTGTTTGGCTGCGATACCTTCTATTCCACGGAAGGCTCCTCCCAGTGCATCCGGGCTATGCTGTATCTGGCCGGGCTGGACGCCAGGAAGCGGGGAAAGACGCCCCGGATCGCCGCGGGACGGAATGTCCATAAGACCTTCCTCAGCGCCGCCGCGCTGCTGGATCTGGATGTGGTGTGGCTGTACCCGGAGACGGAGGAGACTTTCCTCTCCTGCCGGATCAGCCCGGCCCGGTTGGAGGCGGCGCTGGCGGCGGGCGGCATCACGGCGGTGTATCTGACCAGCCCCGATTATCTGGGGGCCGGGGCGGATATTGCCGCCCTGGCGGCAGTGTGCCACCGCCACGGGGCGCTGCTGCTGGTGGACTGCGCCCACGGGGCCTATCTGCGGTTTCTGCCAGGCTCCCGGCATCCGATGGACCTGGGAGCGGACCTCTGCTGCGCTTCCGCCCATAAGACGCTGCCGGTGCTCACCGGGGGAGCCTATCTGCATGTGGCGCCGCCTGATCTTTCCCGGCAGGCGAAGAATGCCCTGGCTCTCTTCGGCTCCACGAGCCCCTCCTATCTGATCCTGCAGTCCCTGGACCGGGCGAATGCATATCTGGAGGACTACCCCCGGAGACTGGCGGAATTCCTGCCCCGGGCGGCGGAGCTGAAGGAGCGGCTGGCAGCCCATGGCTACCGCCTGTATGGAGACGAGCCCCTGAAGGTGACCATCGCGTCCAAAGCTTACGGCTACACCGGCACCGATCTGGCGCGGCTCCTGCTGGAGCAAAACATTATCTGCGAATTCGCGGACCCAGATTTTCTGGTGCTGATGCTGACGCCGGAGACCGGGCCGGCCGGATCACAGCGGCTGGAAGACGCGCTGACGGCCATTCCCCGAAGGGAACCACTGACCTCCCAGCCGCCCATAATCCCAAGAGCCCGGCGGGTCCTTTCCATCCGGGAGGCGGCGCTGGCGCCTTCGGAAACGCTGCCGGCAGACCAATGCGCTGGAAGGATCCTGTCCGCGGCGTCGGTGGGCTGCCCCCCGGCGGTGCCGATCCTGGTCTGCGGCGAACGGATCGATGAAGGGGCGGTTGCGTGCTTTCAATATTACAGCATCGGGACCTGCACGGTCGTTGAAGAATAAAAAAAGCGTCATCCGTTTTCAGCGGATGACGCTTTTGTGCTTGTTAAAGAACTTTAAATTGTAGTTTGGCGCACAGTTAAAAAGAATCATGTCATTGCGAGCCAGCGCGCACGCTGGCGTGGCAATCCCCCGGATCTTCCGTGGACTTACAAGGATGGGAACTGTAATTTTCCTGGATATACCAAGACTTTTTGACATCTAACTCAGGTGCGCCGCCGTCGGAGATTGCCACGCCAGTGTGCGCACTGGCTCGCAATGACGTGCTTATTTTGAGGCTTTTTTCTACGCCTTTCCGGCACTGCCGAAAAGGGTGATCTTGTTAGCGACCACCTTTTTCATGGCGGCGATCTCATAGGGGATCAGGCCCATCATGGATCTCGCGCCGGCGGCGAGGCCTTCCTCAATGCCGGCCTTGCCTGCCTTGTCGATGTCGGTGAAGATGTTCACCTTGCAGACGCCCTCCCGCACGGCGGTCCGGAAATCCTCATCGGACAGGCCGCTGCCGCCGTGGAGCACCAGGGGCACCCCGGTGCACTGGGAAATGTCGGTGATCCGCTGGAAGTCCAGCTTCGGCGGGAATTTGTAGTCGCCGTGGGCATTGCCCACCGCCACAGCCAGAGCATCCACACCGGTGCGCTTCACGAAATCCTCCGCCATGGCGGGGTCCGTATAATAATCGCTGGGATCCGCCAGCCTGCCGGCGCCCTCGTTGTCGCCCACATGGCCCAGCTCGCCTTCCACGGTGGCGCCCATGGCGTGGCAGATCTTCACCATTTCCGCCACCTTCGCCACATTTTCCTCGTACCCATCCGTGGAGCAGTCGTACATGATGGAGGTGAAGCCCAGCTGCAGGGCTTCCATGCACTTTTCGAAGGTCAGGCCGTGGTCATAGTGGACGCAGACGGGGACCTTCGCCTTTTTCGCCATGGGGATCAGGTATTCCGCCACCCGCTCCAGACTCATGGCCGGCAGCAGCACCTGGGCGGTGCCCACGATCACCGGGGCGTTCAGCTCCTCGGCGGTCTCAATGACGGCCCGGGCCATTTCCACATTCACGGCGTTGAAAAAGCCCACGCCGTACCGTCCCTCCCGGGCCCTGCCCAGGATCTCTTTCATATTGACTAGCATTTTGATTACCTCATATTTCCTGTGTCAAAGAGCTGCGAATTGCAGATTATCGCGCTGCATCGTGAAATGCAGAATGCCGAATGCTAAATGCAAAATTGCGGTATTTCCTGCGGAAATGATTTTAAATCGTGCGCTTTGCGCACACTATCATTCTGTATTTTGCATTTTGAATTTTGCATTGCCATACCGATGGCAGAGCGAAAACTACACTGTCACCTTACATCGTCTCCCAGCCGGATGCGATTCTCTCTTCCAGTTCCTTCAGGGGCTTCAGGCCGCTGAGGGCATCGTAGGCCGTCACGGCGCAGGCGCCTTCCGCCGCGGCCAGGGCGGCGCATTGCGCGGGGCTGCGGCCCTCTGCCGCCGCCATCAGGAAGGCTGCGATGCTGGTATCCCCCGCGCCGGTGCCGGAGAGCACTTGATCCGCCCGGAAGCAGGGCTGAATCCCCTCCTTCGAGGCCCAGCTTTCCGCGTCCAGGCCCAGACGGCTGCCCACCCGGGCCATGGCATCCTTCCCGGCGGTGCGGTAATACATGCCGCTGGTGCCGCACTTGATCAGCACCGCTTTCGCGCCCAGCTCCAGGCATTTGGCCGCCAGGGGCTTCACATCCGCCTCCATGTCCAGTCCCTCTGCCATGTCGCCGCCCCGGGCCGTCAGCGTGTCATAGCGCTCCCGGTCCAGCATGAAGCACAGCTCCTCAAAGCTGGGGACGAAAAAGTCCGTATAAGGCAGTGCCGCCGCCAGAATGGCTTCCCAGTCGGCCCGGCCGGCGTCGGAATTGGGATCCACGTTGGTCATATCCAGACTGGTGGCAATATCATGCTCCTTCACCCGGCGCAGGATCGCCGCCAGCTCCCTGCCGCCGTTTTCGTAGAGGGTCTTCATAACAGGGGGATAGCCGAAGTGGAACAGCGCCGCGCCTTCCAGCGCCTCCTCCGGGATGTCGGAGTTGGTAAAGGTATTGTTGGCGCCGGGGCTGTGGAGGAAGATCCGGTCGATCCCCGGAATGGCCAGCACCACGGAATAGGAGGTGGAGCTGCTGTCATCCACGATAAGACCGCCGGCTCCATAGCCTGCCAGCAGGTCCCGGATCATGGCGCCGAAGGCGTCGTTTCCCACCTTGCCCAGCAGCTGCACGTCCGCCCCGAGAATTTTCAGGGCCAGACCCGTGTTGGCCACGCTGCCGCCGGTATGGACGTCCGCGCCGTTCATATGGATCAGCCGTCCCGGCACCAGCAGATCGCTGATCCGCTCGCTTTTGGTATCCCGCGGGAACACCGGGGTGATGTCGATGCAGATATGTCCCGCGGCTATGATTTTCTGATTCATGGGCTTTCGCTCCTTTGGAGAGGGCCCCTCGGAAGAGGGGCCCGGTGATCATCAAACAATACCCATCAGCAGGTTCATGGTGTACATTTCCAGCTGCTCGAATTTCCGCGCTTCGATGAGCTTGTTCGCGTACTCGTAGTCGTAGCGGGCCACCTTTTCCTCCAGGGCCTTGAACACATCCAGAGAATTCTTCAGATGCTCATAGCTGTCCTCGTCGGAGGTGGTGCGCATGGCCTTCACGTCCAGGCCCACATACTCGCCCTTGGAGCCGTAATCGTTCTCCACCAGCACCTTCACCTGATTGAAGGCGGAGCGCAGATTCTCCACGCCGAAGGACTTGTCCTGGTCATAGCGGATGCCGTTCTGATCGTTCAGGTGGACGGTGAACAGCTTGCCGAAGGCCATGGCGAAGCCGATCTCGTTGGCAGGATCCAGGCCGGCCAGCACCGCATGGGCGGATTCCAGATTGCCGCCCACCCGCTTGGGGTCGATGGTGGCGGCGGAGACGGCCATGACGTGGCCGATGGTGCCGCAGATGGAGCGGTCGATGGGCTCATTGGGCTTGGGCTCGATGCAGATGCGGATGGTCTCGTCATAGGCGAGCATCTGGTTGATGGCCTCCACCAGCTGTTTGGTGGCCCAGACGGGGCTCTTGCTTTCGGCGCAGAGGGTGCCCTCCCGGGCCAGCCACAGGACGATCAGGTCGCAGCCCAGCTCCCGGGCGATGTCGATGGACCGCAGGGAGCGCCACATAGCGAAGTCCCGGTCCTCCTTGCGGCTGCTCATGTAGCCGCCGTCCTGGGTATGGGGGTCCATCCACAGCCGGGGAGCCACGAACTCCGCCTTCAGGCCGTACTTATCCAGCAGCTTCTTCACGCCCCGGGCATACTCCTTGATCTCCTCCTCGGTCATGTTGTTCATGTTGGGGACCGCGTCGTCATCATGGAACTGGATGGCGGAGAAGCCCAGCTCGGCAAACTTTTTGAACTTCTCTTCCAGATCGATGGGCTGGCGGGTCTCGGGGCCGTAAGAATCGGCGCCGGTATGGACATTCCAGGGGCCTACGGAAAACTTGAATTTGGACATATGAATTCCTCCTGTATCATATTTCTGTTTTCTATATTTGATTTTACAGGAAACGCCCCCGGCGCACATTCACTATTTCGCTTCAAAAAACAGATAAGTTTGCTTTTGTAGAGATACCCAAAGCCGTGCGGACGGATTTATTCAAACTGAACAAGCGGCCCGGTGAACCCCGGGCTTTTATGGCTCTTGTCCTACGGAAGAATGATTAATTTGTCTGTATTTGGTCGATAAGTTTGTGATTCTTAAAATCCAGGCATTTGACAGGAGCTGGGCCGTATTATATAATGGGATCAAAAAAGCGGGAGGTTTGCGCTGTGGCACAGGAATACGAGATCGTCAATCATCCCCGGCTGCGGAATCTGAACGTGTTTCTGGTGCGGCTGGTTTCCAGAACGTCACACATCCATCAGGAGCTGGAGCTGGGGCTGATCCTGGAGGGAAAGACCCGGCTGGTGACCGGGTCCGAAGCCCTGCCGCTGGAACGGGGCGGGATGTACCTGATCAATCCCATGGAGGCCCATGAATTCCTCGCCGACGGCGACGGAGCGCTGATCCTGTCGATCCAGATCTCCCCCCGGTTCCTGGACGCCTTTTCGGAGGATCAACCCCGGTCCCGGTTCCTGGGCAGTCCCCGGCTCCGGGACCATATCCCGGAGGGGGATGCGCGGTACCGGGTCCTCTGGGCCCTGTGCGTGGAGCTGGCATACTCCTACCTCGGCAGCCAACCGGAGCAGGGCTGCCAGTGCTTCGGCCTGGCGGCGCAGCTGATGGCGCTGCTGAAGCGGCAGCTTCCCTCCGGCCCGGAGCCGGAAGAGAACGCCCGGCAGTCGGACCGGATCCTCTCCATTCTCGATCATATCGAAGCGAACTATACCCACAAGCTGCTGCTGGAGGACATTGCCCGGCGGGAGGGCCTGTCCATGCCCTATCTTTCCCACCTGTTCAAGGACACCCTTGGGGTCAGCTTCCAGGAATATCTGAAGGAAAAGCGCTTTGAGCACGCCTGCAATCTCATCGCCACCACCCAGCGGAAGATCCTGGATATCAGCATCAGCAGCGGCTTTTCCGATGTCCGCTATCTGACGAAGCTGTTCCAGGAGCGCTACAGCTGCACCCCCAGAGAATTCCGCAGCCACCGGGCCGCCCCTGCCAGAAAGGATGACCGCGCGCCGGAGAGCGCCCAGTTTTTCTTCACCCGGGAGGACGCCTTGCGCCTGCTGTCCCCCATCCGCCGGCAGATGATCGAAGAAGCCGGCCGGATCCCCATCACCGCCCTGTGGCAGTAAAAAAACGAATGGCGCGCGGATATCCCGCGCGCCATTTTTTATATGTACTTCTCCCCCCAGCGGGCCAGCTCGGTAAACACCGGCAGGAGGGCCTTGCCCTTCTCGGTCAGGGAATATTCCACATGGGGCGGGATCTCATTGAACTGCTCCCGGTGGACGATCCCCACCTCCTCCAGATCCCGCAGGGTGGTGGAGAGCATGGTGTTGGTGATCCGGGGCACCGCCTTTTTCAGCTCGCCGAAGCGGCAGGTCCCGTGCTTGCACAGCTCATAAATGATGTGGGTACGCCATTTTCCGCTGAGCAGCTCCAGCGTCCGGCGCACAGGGCAGCTATCGCTGACCTTTCCGGTCAGCACCCGCTGCAAATATTCTTCCGCGGTCAGTTCCTTTTTCATAGCATCCTCCGGTACACTCAAAAGTACCATGTATGATTTATCTGCGTACTTGTGAAGTATTATTATACATAGTATAATATCCGTACCAATAAAATGCAAGGAGATTTCCATATGAAAACCGCAATTATCTATTATTCCCGCCATCACAGCAATACCAAGAAGCTCATCGACGCCATCGCCGCGGAGCATGAGGTGACCGCCATCGACGCCGCCGAGGTCCAGACCGCGGACCTGAGCGGCTACGACCTGGTGGGCTTCGCTTCCGGCATCTACTATTCCAAGTTCCACAAGACCGTGCTGGAATTCGCGGAAAAGAACCTGCCCGCCTGCAAAGATGTCTTCTTCCTGTATACCTACGGCGCCGAGAAGAAGGGCTATACCGCCGCCATCACCGCCGCTGTCCAGAAGCACAGCGCGAAGATCCGTGGTGAGTACGGCTGCTTCGGCTTCAATACCTTCGGCCCCTTCAAGCTCATCGGCGGCATCGCCAAGGGCCACCCCGACGCCCAGGACCTCCGCGGCGCTGTGGATTTCTTTAATAGCCTGTAAAGTCTTTGAATTGTAGTCTGATTCACTGTTCACAACCCCACTTGGCTCTCCCTCTGGGAGAGCTGGCACACCGAAGGCGTGACTCTGCGCCCGCAGGCGCGTTTCGGAGCGCAACCGCCCGAAGGGCGGCTCTTAGCGCGGAGATGAGAGGGCCCTCTCCGCCCCTTCGGGGCACCTCTCCCAAAGGGAGAGGTAAGTTAGGCGCTCCCGCGCCAGTGCGTTAAACTACAATTTCAAAATCGCATCTCCTCTACGATGCTCCGAACTGCCCGCGCTTTGGCGCGGGCAGTTTTTGTTTTCCGCGTCACTCCACCGTAACGGATTTCGCGAGATTTCTCGGCTTATCGATGTCACAGCCCCGTTCCCGGGCTGCATGATAGGCAAACAGCTGAAGCGGTACCGCCTGCACCGCCGGGCGAAACAGCGGTAGCGTTTCGGGGAGCAGCAGGACCTCATCCGCAAGCTGAATGGTCTTCTCATCCTCCGCTTCCGTCACCGCCAGCACCCGGGCGCCCCGGGCTTTGACCTCCAGGATGTTGCCGCGGGTCTTTTCCGCCGCTGGGCCGCCGCAGAGGGCAACCACCGGCTGTCCCTCCCGGATCAGGGCGATGGTCCCGTGCTTCAGCTCTCCCGCGGCGTAGGCCTCCGCGTGGATGTAGGAAACTTCCTTCAGCTTCAGCGCCCCCTCCAGCGCAGCGGCATAGTCCGTATTGCGGCCGATGTAGAAGACGGACTCCGCCCGGGCATACTCCTTCACGATGCGCCCGATCCCGGGATTCATCCCCAGCGCCTGTTCCAGCTGCCCCGGCAGGGCTTCCAGCGCTGCCAGATAGTCCCGGTACGCCCCCTCCCCGATGGTCCCCCGGCTCCTCCCGGCGTACAGGGCGAAAAGGTACAGCACCGCCAACTGGGTGGTATAGCCCTTGGTGGTGGCCACCGCGACCTCCGGCCCGGCCCAGGTGTAGAGGACATGGTCCGCCATCCGGGCGATGGTGCTGCCCACCACATTGACGATGGCCAGGACCTTCGCCCCCCGGCGGTGGCACACCTCCACAGCGGCAATGGTGTCCGCCGTCTCCCCGGACTGGGACAGGACGATCAGCAGCGTGCGTCCGTCGATCAGAGGGTCCCCATAGCGCAGCTCGCTGGCAAGCTCCACCCGCGCCGGGATCCGGCAGAGCCCCTCGATGGCATACCGTCCGGCGCAGCCCGCGTAATAGGCGGAGCCGCACGCAGTGATCAGGATCCGGTCGATCCCGGAAAGCTCCAGGTCCAAACCGTCCAACATGATCTCACCGTCCCTGAGCCGGGGCGACAGGGCGGCCTTGAGGGCCAGGGGCTGCTCCAGGATCTCCTTGAGCATAAAGTGGGCGCAGCCGCCCTTCTCCGCCGCCCGGATATCCCAGGAAACGGTGTCGGTTTTCTTTGCCACAGGCTGGCCCGCCCGGTTGAAGACCCGGACCGAATCCGCCGTCAGCTCAGCCATTTCCCCGTCTTCCAGAAAAATAACTTCCCGGGTAAAGGCCGCCACCGCCGCCGGGTCGGAAGCGAGGAAATTCTCCCCCGCCCCGATGCCCAGGATCAGGGGGCTGGCCTGCCGCACCGCCAGGAGCTTTCCCGGCTCGTCGGCGCAGAGAATGCCCAGGGCATAGGAGCCCCGGAGCCGGGCCGTGACCTCCCGCACCGCCCGCGGGAGATCTCCCCGGTAGGCCAGCCCTAACAGATGGGCCACCACCTCCGTATCCGTCTCGCTTTCGAAGCGGCAGCCCGCCGCCGTCAGCTCCTGCCGCAGTTCCTGATAATTCTCGATGATGCCGTTGTGCACCACGGCGAAGCGTCCGTCGCCGCTGCGGTGCGGATGGGCATTGGCCAGCATGGGAGGGCCGTGGGTAGCCCAGCGGGTGTGCCCAATGCCGGTGCGCCCCGGCATAGCCGTGCCGTCCCGGGTCTTCTCCCGCAGGGCAGCCACCCGGCCCGTCACCCGGCAGACGCCGATCCCCTCTTTCCCGGCAACCGCCAGCCCGGCGGAGTCATAGCCCCGGTATTCCAGCCTTTGCAGGCCGTCGAGCAATACAGGCACGGCGTTCCGGCCGCCCACATATCCGATGATCCCGCACATAAAGGTCCCCCTCACAAGATCGCGAAATAACGAAAGGCGTCCAAAGTCCCCCGGGAACGCCTTCCCCCAATATTTTACGCTTCCCCTCCCGGTTCTGTGACACGCGCCGCGCCATTCGTAGGGACCGGCGTCCTCGACGGTCCGTCAAAAAAGCGCCCGGACCGTCCGGGAGGCCGGTCCCTACAATTCAACCGAACAAAAAATGGCCCGGCGCATTGCTGCGCCGGGCCGGGGGTTAGGGTTTATGCGGTTTTCCTGTTGGGAATCAGTTGAAGTAACGGTACAGGAAGGTCACGATCTGACCGCGGGTGCAGTCATCAGTGGTGCCGAATTCATCGGAACCGGCATAGCCGTTGGTGATCTCTTCCTCAACTGCCCACAGGATGGCATTGGTATACCACTGGCCTTCCGCGACATCGGAGAAGGGATTCTCCACATCGGAGACGGCGGGCTCGCCGGCCATGCGGTACAGGAAGGTTGCGATGTGAGCGCGGCTGCAGACGTCGTCGACGCCGAACTCAGTGCTGTTGTCATAGCCCAGAGCGATGCCCTCTTCAGCGGCCCACAGGACGGCCTCGGTGTACCACTTGCCTTCCTCCACGTCGGAGAAGGGATTGGCGGTGGTGGTAGGAGCGGGGGAACCGGCGGCACGCCACAGCAGGGTCACGGCCATGGCACGGGTGCATTCGCCGTTGGGCTCGAAGGTGGTGGAGGTGGTGCCGTTGGCGATGCCGCTGTTGGCGGCCCACAGGACAGCGTCGTAGTAGTACGCACCCTCGATGACATCCACGAAGGGATTCACATACTCAGGATCCTCACCGCCGCAGACGGTGCAGATGCCGTTGTGGTAGCTGTGGCCCAGAGCGGCGATGACGGTCTGCTCGACCAGGACTTCCCCGCAGACGGCGCAGTGGCTGCCGTCGGTCAGGCCGGTCTCGGTGCAGGTGGCGGCATAGCCGGCATCAGCAGCCTCGGTGTGGCCCAGAGCGGCGACGGTCTCCTGAGCGACCAGGACATCCTCACAGACGGAGCAGTGGACACCGACGGTCAGGCCGGTCTCGGTGCAGTCGGGAGCGACGGCCTCGTCGATGACCAGCTGGTGGCCCAGAGCGTCGACATAGTCAGCCTTGTAGCTGTAGCCGCAGTCGCAGGTGTAGGTGGTGTAGCCGGCGGTATCGCAGGTGGGAGCGGTGACGACGCCCTCATCGAAGCTGTGGCCCAGCTTCGCGATGGCCTCGGTGTAGCTCTCGCCGCAGGCGCAGGTGTAGGTGATGACGCCTTCAGCCTGCTCGGTGGCCTCGGTGGTCACGGTGCCGTTGTCCCAGCTGTGGCCGGTGGCTGCCACATAGTCAGCGACGTAGCTGTCGCCGCAGGCACAGGTGTAGGTGGTGTAGCCCAGAGCGGTGCAGGTGGGCTCGGTCACAACGGACTCATAGGTGTGAGCCAGAGCCAGGACGTAGTCAGCGACGTAGCTGTCGCCGCAGGCGCAGGTGTAGGTGGTGTAGCCCAGAGCGGTGCAGGTGGGCTCGGTCACGACGGACTCGTAGCTGTGGCCGGTGGGGGGCGATGATCTCATCCACGTAGGTATCGCCGCAGCCGGTGCAGGTGTAGGTGGTGAAGCCCTCGGTGGTGCAGGTACGCTTGGTGATGACGCCCTTGTAGGAGTGCTGCGCTGGGATCATCTCATCGGTGTAGCTGTCGCCGCAGCCGGGGCAGGTGTGGACGGTGTAGCCGAACTCGTCACAGGTGGGAGCGACCACGGTGATCTCGTAGCGGTGGCCGTTGACGATCTGCCAGGCCAGGACGGGATAGCCGTCGAACAGGGCGGGGCAGTCAGTGTCTTCTGCGTAGGCTTCGCCCAGCAGGGTCAGCATATCGGCGGCCTTCAGCTCTTCCTCGGTCTTGAAGGCGGAAGCCTCGTCGATGGTGCCGCCGCCGACCAGGTTCGCGCAGGAATCGGTCAGAGCGTAGCAGTTGGTGACGGTGCCGCTGTTGCCGCCGGCGATAGCGCCCTTGGGATCACGCTGGGAGCTGACAGCGCCGGTGCTGTAGCAGTTGGAGATGGTGCCGGAGTTGTTGCCGACGATGCCGCCGGCATGGGTGCCGGAGTGCTGGGTGACGGAAACCGCTGCCATGTTGTAGCAGTTGGTGACGGTGCCCGCGTTCACACCGACGATACCACCAGCGTTGTTGGTGAAGTAAGTAGAGCCCTTGACGGTACCGGCGTTGACACATTCGGAGATGGTCACGTCAGCGCAGTCGACTCTGCCTGCAATGCCGCCGGCATAGTAGGACCAGCCGCCGTTCAGGGTGATGGCGCCGTAGTTAACGCAGCGGGTGATCTTAGCACCGGAAGCATCCGCGGAGATGGTGCCGACGATACCGCCGATGTTGGTGCCTCTGGAACCGGAGTTGACATTGGCCTTGTTGACGCAGTTCTCAATAGTAGCAGCGCCCTTGATGGTCTTGACGATGGCGCCGGTGGTGCCGCCGCTGACGGAGCCGGTGACGGTCAGGTTCTTGACGGTGCCGGTGGTGATGGAGTTGAACAGAGGAGTCTTGATGTTCAGGCTCTTGCCGTTGCCGTCGAAGGTGCCTTCGTAGTCACTCATGGTGGGCATGGTGATGCCGGTCAGGTCGATGTGTCTGAGCAGGATGGCGTTGGCGTCCTTCGCGCCGCAGTTGACCTTGACGCCGAACCAGTAGACATCCTCAGCGGTCTTCAGCTGGTAGTAGCCGTCAACAGGCTGCTTGTCTTCCATGACGACCAGCTTGCCCCAGCTCTTGACGATGGTGCTGTCGTTGTAGGTGTAGGCCATCTTCAGGGTCGCGCCGTTGTGCTCCGCGGTCAGAGCGCCGTCGACGGACAGGATGACGCCGTTGTCGCACTCAGCGTACCACTCAAGAGCGTCCATGGCTTCGCCCTCCAGGTACAGGCTGACGCCGCTGCTTCTGTAGTAGCCGACCTTAACCAGGCTGCTGATATCCAGGGTATCGCCCACGAAGTAGTAGCTCAGCTTGGGGCTGCCTGCGTTCATCAGGAAGCCGGTGAGCTTGTCCAGGGTAACGACCACGGTCTGCTCCACATAGTTGACCTCGGTGCCGTTGGCGGTCCAGGTGACCTTCAGGGTCTTGCCGTTGTCATCCATATCGAAGGCGTAGCTGGCAGTATCCAGCAGCTCACCGTCCAGGTAGACCTGGTATTCCTTGGTCTCCAGGACATCGTCGTTGTTGTAGATATTGTAGATCTTGAAGGAGCCGATGGAGAACTTCTGGTTCTGGATGTACTCATACTTGAACTCGCCCTCGTACTTGGAGGAGACGGCGATGGGCTCCGCGACGCCCAGCTGCCAGCCCAGAACGGGGAAGCCATTGTTGATGGGGTTCGCGCTGTCGTCGCTGACGAATGCGCCCAAGTTATCCACATTGATGAGCTCCAGGAACGCCGCGTCCTTCAGCTCAGCGGCGGTCTTGGCAGTGCCGTTGGCGGAGCTGCTGCCGTTTTCCAGAGCGGTGTCCAGATAGTAGCAGTTGCGGATCTCACCGCCCGCGCCGACGATGATGCCAAAACTGCGGCTGCCACCGCTGCCCTTGATATCCACGACGCCGGTGTTGTAGCAGTTGATGATCGCGGGGGCTGTGCGGCCGCTTGCGTAGTCACCCGCGACGCCGCCGGAGTAGGCGGAGTAAGCGGTGTAGGCCAGGTAGACATCGCCGGTGTTGTAGCAGTTGGAGATCTGGCTGGCGTAGGTGCCCACGATACCGCCGGTGTGGACCTTCTGGATGCCATGGCCCACGATGCGGCCGCCGTTGTAGCAGCGGTCAACAGGGGAATTGGCGGAGTAGATCAGGCCCACGATACCACCGGCGTACTGGTAGCCCTCGACGGTGCCGGTGTTGCTGTTTTCGCTGATGGTGACAACACAGGAGTCAGAATCGATCAGGCCGATGATGCCGCCAACACGGCCGCCCTTGTTGGTATCGAGGCAGAGGACATGGCCGTAGTTCTTACACTTGGTAACGGAAGCGGTGCCGGCCACATTGCCGACGATGCCGCCCACCGCGCCGCCGCTGGAGACGCCGTCCTCAACGCCGCCGTTGGGGGTGGTGCCGCCGTCGGCGAAGACGATGGCCTTATTGGCGCAGTTGACGATGGTGCCGCCGTTCAGGTTGGCCACGATGCCGCCGACAACGATCTTGCCGGTGACGCAGCCGGAGACGGTCAGGTTCTGGATGGTGCCGGAGACGATGCCGAACAGGCCCTGGACGGTGTCGGTATTGCCGGAGGTGCCGTCCTTGGTGCCGGTGTACAGGCCGGTGATGGCGTAGCCCTTGCCGTCGAAGGTGCCGGCGAAGACATTACCGGAAGCGTTGGTATTGGAGGTAGCGGAGCCGGAGCCGATGGGGGTCCAGACGGGAGCCGCTTCCTTCAGATAGTACTGGGTGGTGGTCAGGGTGTAGCCGGAGCCGCCGTAGGTGACGTTCTCGACGGTCTCGTACAGGCCGTTCTCACCCAGGGCGATGTTGCCGCCCAGCTGGACGGTCTTGCCCTCGAAGGTATCCTGAGCGATGCCCTCGGCGGTGCCATTGACGATGGCGGCCAGGCCAGCCAGCTCGGTGGGGGTATTGATGATGAAGACAGTGTCCTCGGTGTTATACCAGGCGGTGTCGATGGTGGTGCCGTCCCAGTACGCGCCGGTGTAGGAGAACTCGGCGGTGACGGTGACGTCGCCCTTGGGCATCACGAAGGTATAGACACTGGCGTCCTCGGTAGCGGTGAGGGCGGTGTAGGTCTCGCCGTCGGTGGTGTAGGAGATGGACTTCAGAGCGTAGTTCTTCTCAGCACGGACGGAGACGCTGACGGTGTTGCCCTCAGCCACGGCAGCGGCATTGACAGTCAGCTCGCCGAAGGTGATGGACTTGTCCACGCTGACGGTGCCCATGGTCAGGCCGCGCTGCCAGTAGAGGACGGGATAGCCGTTGTTGATGGGGCTTTCCGCGCTGTCAGCGACGAAGGCGGGGTTGATCAGGGACAGGAATGCAGCATCCTTCAGCTCAGCCTCAGTCTTGGGGCCGCAGTTGACGGAGGTGGCGTTCCCGTCATAGTTGTAAACGCCGGACTCGTCCCAGACCTTCATGGTGTTCAGGTAATAGCTATTGTAGACCTTGCCCTCGTTATGGCCGACAATGGGATTGCCGGTGTTGTAGCAGACGACCTTGCCCAGATCATAGCTGTCGTAAACGAAGGAGGAAGGGGCGTTGAAGCCGGAAATGCCGCCGACGCGCTTGTTGCCGTCGATCAGGCCAGTGTTGTAGCAGCCGATGATCGTGCCGGTGGTGATGTTGGAGTGGCCGTTACGGGCGACAATACCGCCGGTCTGCTCCTTGAAGCCATCGGAGCTGTTGTTGATGAAGCCGTTGTTGACGCTGTAGCTGACCAGGCCCGCGTTCTCGGCGGCGATACCGGCCATGTACTGGTAGCCGTAGATCTTGCCGTTGTTGACGCAGCGGGTGACCAGAGCGGGGGCGCCCTTGCCGTCGTTGTAGCCGTCATTGTGGCCCACGACGCCGCCGATGATCAGGGCCTTGGGGGCGGAGACGTCGGCGTTGTTGACACAGTCGGAAACGGTGCCGCGGTTCAGAGCGACGATACCGGCGATCATGTACTCGGAATCGTAGCTGGCGGCGGTGTTGGTGACGCTGCCGTTAACGGTCAGGTTCTTGACGGTGCCGGTGTTGAAGGCGAACAGGGCCAGGCCGTGGCCGGAGGTCTTGATGTACAGGCCGGAGACGGTGTGGTCCTGGCCGTCGAAGGTACCGGCGAAGTAGGCGGAGCCTTCAGCGGCGGAGTGGATGTAGGTGTCGACGCCGCAACTGGCGTACATGTCGCCCAGGGTCTCGGAGTAGATCACGGAGCCGATGGGGTTCCAGGGATTCTCCTCGCTGCCTTCCAGGTCGATGTCATTGCCCAGCAGGACGGTCTTGCCCTCGAAGGTGTTGCCCTCGTCGACCAGCTGTGCAAGGCCAGCCAGCTGAGCGGCGGTGGTGATGGTGAAGGTGGTCTCATCAGCGTTGTACCAGCTGGTATCGACGCTGGATTCCTCCTCGGGAGCTTCGGTGGGGGCCTCAGTGGGTTCCTCGGTAGGAGCTTCGGTGGGCTCCTCAGTGGGGGCCTCGGTGGGCTCCTCGGTGGGAGCTTCGGTGGGTTCCTCAGTAGGAGCTTCGGTGGGCTCCTCAGTAGGAGCTTCGGTGGGCTCCTCGGTGGGAGCTTCGGTAGGCTCCTCAGTGGGCTCTTCGGAGGGAGCTTCGGTGGGCTCCTCGGTGGGAGTCTCAGTCCCGCCTCCCACGGTGACGGTGGCGGAAGTGGTGGCCACGTCGGTGATCGTGACCATGTTTTCGCTCATGATCATGCCCCAGCCGTTGGAGCCGGCAACGACGGAAACGGTGTGCTCGCCCACATCCAGGGCTACATCGTAGGCCAAGGTCACGGAAGCCACATCCGCGTCAGAGGTGATGTTGGCGTAGTTGATCATGGTCTGCAGATAGCCATTACCGATGTGGACCTCGGCGGCCATTACATTATTGCCCGCGGTGACGGTAGGCTTCACAGTCAGGACCTCGCCGTCCACAGCAATGTCAGACATCAGGACGAAAACTTTGGCATCCGTGACGTCCTCAAAATAGAGGCCGGACCACTCCAGGTCCACAGTCAGTACGCCGTCAGCATAGGATGCGTTCTTGACGGTGGCCTTGACGGTGGATTCCGCCGCGAACGCGGTCAGCGGGCACATGGAAACGACCATGACCACGACCAGGATCCAGGACAGGATCTTGTTGAATTTCTTCATTTCATTCTTTCCTTTCAAAAAATTAGATTTTTGACAGCGGCGAAACCCCGCTGCCGGTTTACGCAAGCCGGATTGCCCCCCTTTCCTCTGTTTTTCCACGATGAGCCCCGCTGCGGACCGCCAGGGCCCGGCATACCTGCAATGCCCGCCCATGGCCCCCCCGCGGGGCCTGAAATCCCCGGACGGCATACACCGTCCACGTTATTCCAGTTCATTATAACCCATTCCGACAGGTTTGTCGGTTGGCTGAACAACATTTTTGAAATATTTTTTAATTTTGTCAAAATAATCCTAAGAAATTTGTTCACGCCGCCCCCCTGGGGGAAGGTATGCGCCTGCGGCGCAAAAAAGCCCCCAAATTAGCACGTCATTGCGAACCAGCCCGCAGGTTGGTGTGGCAATCCCGTAAATAGAGGGAAAATGCTGGAATCTACGGCTGAAAATGTTTGAAAATCGACGGGATTCCCACGCCAGTGTGCGCACTGGCTCGGAATGACGTGGTTTTTTGACACGCTCAAGGCCCGGCGCATTGCTGCGCCGGGCCTTGGGTTGGGTTCGTTCAGTTGAAATAGCGGTACAGGAAGGTCACGATCTGACCACGGGTACAGCTGTTGTCGGGCGCGAAAATGGTCTCGCTGCCGTAACCGTTGGTGACGCCTTCCGCCACCGCCCACAGGATGGCATCGGTGTACCACTCGCCGGACTCCACATCGGTGAAGGGATTCTCCACGCCGCTGACCGCGGGCTCATCCGCATAGCGGTACAGGAAGGTGGCTACCTGGGCCCGGGTGCATTCGCCGTCGGGGTTAAAGGTGGTCTTGCTGCCGTAGCCCTCGGTGATGCCCTGCTCCACAGCCCAGAGGACCGCGGTGTAATAATAATCCTTGGCCTTGATGTCCGTGAAGGGATTGACACCGGAGGTGGGCTGGGGCTCTCCGGCGACACGCCACAGGAAGGTCACCACCTGGGCGCGGGTACAGACGACATCGGGGCAGAAGGTCGTTTCATCGCCATAGCCGGCAGTGATGCCGTTATGGGCGGCCCACAGGACGGCGTCGTAATAATACTGGCCCTCGATCACGTCCACGAAGGGATTCACATAGCTCTGCTCCGCGCCGCAGACCGTGCAGACGCCGCCGGCATAGCTGTGGCCCAGGGCGTCCACGACAGTCTGGGCGACCAGGACTTCCTCACAGACGGAGCAATGGCTGCCGGCGGTCAGGCCGGTGCCGGTGCAGGTGGGAGCCACCGCGGCGTCGGCGACCTCGGTATGGCCCAGAGCGTCCACGACGGTCTGAGCAACCAGGATTTCCTCACAGACGGAGCAGTGGCTGCCGGCGGTCAGGCCGGTATCAGTACAGGTGGGAGCCACCGCGGCGTCGGTGACCTCGGTATGGCCCAAGGCGTCCACGACGGTCTGGGCAACCAGGATCTCACCACAGTTGGCGCAGTGAATGCCCTCAGTCAGGCCGCTGGCGGTACAGGTGGGCGCCACCGCGGCGTCGGTCACCCGGGTATGGCCCAGGGCGTCCACCACCTCGACGCTGTAGCTGTCGCCGCAGACGGAGCACCGGTACAGGATGTAGCCCGCCTCAGTGCAGGTGGGAGCCACCACGCTGGCTTCATAGCTGTGGCCGCCCTCCTTCAGCTGCCACGCCAGGATGGGATAGCCGTCAGCCAGCTTGGGGCAGCCGGTATCTTCCACATAGGCATCGCCCAGCAGGGTCAGGATTTCGGCGGATTTCAGCTCTTCCTCGGTCTTGGCAGCGCAGTTGACCTGATTGCCGCCGTAAACGCCGGAAGCGTCGTAGACCTTCATGGTATTCAGATAGTAGCAGTCGTAAACGCCGCCGTTCTGGGCCGCGGCACCCTCGTTATAGCCGACGATGGGGTTGGTGGAGCCGCCGCCGGAGACCTTGCCCACGTCATAGCTGTTGGACACATAGGAGGTGGCGCTGTTGAAGCCCACGACGCCGCCGACCCACTTGTTGCCCTTGATAGCGCCGGTATTATAGCAGCCGATGACGGTGGAGACGGTCAGGGCGGTGCCGTTGTTGCCGCCGCGGCCCACGATGCCGCCGGTGCCTTCCTTGCCGTTGGTATTGGTGGAGGTGATGTCGCCGTAGTTGGCGCAGTAGCGAATGGTGCCGGCGTTCTCACCGGCGATGCCGGCCAGAGCCTGGTAAGCGGTGACATTGCCCTTGTTGACGCAGCGGGTGATCAGCGCGGCGGCGCCGGTGCCCTCGTTGTAGCCGTCGTTATAGCCGGCGATGCCGCCGACATTGTAGCTGCCGCCAGCGGTGATGGTCACATCGGCGGTCACATCGGCGATGGTGCCCCGGTTGAAGCCCACGACGCCGCCGATGTAGTCAGAGCCGGCCTTGGCGATGGTGCCGCTGACGGTCAGGTTCTGAATGGTGCCGGTATTGAAGGCGAACAGGCCCTGGCCCTGGGCGGAGGAGCTGATGTACAGGCCGGTGACGCTGTGGCCCTGGCCGTCGAAGGTGCCCGCGAAGGGAGCGGAGCCCGCCTTGACGGTATTGGCCAGGATGGTGGGGCCGTCCCAGCCCCATTCGTCCGTCACGCCGGTGTCAAAGCTGGCGTATTCGGCGGAGCCGATGGGGTTCCAGACGTTCTCCGCGCTGCCCCGCAGGTTGATGTCCCGGCCCAGCAGGATGGTCTTGCCGGCGAAGGTATTGCCCCCGTCCACCAGCTGCGCCAGGCCAGCCAGCTGACCGGCGGTGGTGATGGTGAAGGTGGTGTCTTCCTCGTTGTACCAGTCGGTGGTAGCAGCGGTCTGCTCCGCCTTGTTGACGGTGAGTTTGACGATGCTCTGGGGCATGCTGTCCACGCACTTGACCCGGCCGGTGAGCTCCTCAAGGGTCTGGCCATAGACGAAGCGGTAGGCGTTCAGGGTGTCGCAAGCCACCGTCTCCACTTCTTCGGCGGTCTTGGCCTGGTTGCCCTTGATGACCATCGCGTAGCCAAAGGGCGTGCCCTCGGTGGCGTTCACGCCGTTTTCCAGAATGTCGGAATAGTACTTACGCTCCGCGGTCAGCTGCTCATAGGTATAGTCCTGGATGAAATTATCGGGAGCGGCGACCGTAACGCTGTCGCCCTCTTCCAGGGTGATGCCGCAGGCGTTCAGGATCTGCTCCAGCGTGACATACTGCTGGGCCACGCCGATGAAGGGGGTGGTCTCGGTGGACCAGCCGCTGTAGTAGCCGGTGCCGTTGGTCTCCGCCATGGCCACCATCTCGGCGCGGGTCAGGGCCTTTTGCAGCTCGGCCTCCGCCTCGCCTTCCTTCACATAGACGCTCAGGTCTGCGTAGGTGATATCCAGCTCCACCGCGACAGCGGCGGCGGGCATGGTGAAGGTGTACTCCGCGTAATAGGTGACGCCGTTCTGGGCTTTCACATTGGCCTGCGTGGTCTCCACGGCGCCGGTGCCGGCGGTGACGGTGATGCCGGTAAAGGAGGTGCTCAGCGCGGCGGCCTGCTTGTCCACCACGATGGTGACGGAAGCGCCCTCGGCCACGGTGCCGGTTTCGGCGTCATACTGGGAAGAGCTGACGCTGACGTTCCAGATGGCGTCCAGTCCGGCGGGCAGGGTGACGGGGTAACGGGCCGCGCTGTCTTCCACGGCATTCTCCAGCACCACCGCGATGCTGACGGCACGGGCGGGCATGGTGAAGGAATAGGTGCCCTCAGACTCTCTGACGGTGACCGCCGCGCCTGCCGCGTCGGTCACGGTGACGCTCTTGATCTGCTTGCCCTCCTCCATATTGGAGACGGTGAAGCTGACGGTGCTCCCCTCCTGGGCGGACTCCGCCACGTTCAGAGCGGCGGTGCCGCCGGAGACAGCGGCGGTGATCCCATAGCTGCCCAGCACAGGCGCGCTGCTGCCGGTCTGCCAGGTCAGGAGGGGGTAGCCCTCGTCATTGCTCTGGAAGCTGTCGCCCAGAGCCAGCAGGACCTCAACGTCCTGGAGCTCGGACTCCGTCTTGGCAAGGACGTTCTCGGTGTCATAGATCTGGGGATTGGCCTTATAGCTGGCATTCCACCACTTGTAGCTTTCGTGGTCGGGGTCCTGGGCGGGGATGCAGCCCTCCAGGTAGAAGCAATCCTCATAGCCCATGGTGTTGCCGTCGGAATTATTGCCGCCAGAGATGGCACCGGTCAGGTAGATGTACTTGCCGGTCACCATTTTGGAGGTATCCAGATTGATGGTGCCCACATTATAGCAATTGGTGATGGCGGTGCCGGCGGGATGATCCTCCTCGCAGCCGGCGATGCCGCCGACGGCGCGGATGTGTCCGGTGCCCCAGGGGCTGGCATTGATGGTGCCCCAGTTATAGCAGCTGTCAATGCTGCCCGCGCCCAGCTTGCCCGCGATGCCCGCGACATAGATCTTGCCGAAGCTGATGCCGGTCAGAGTGCCGGTATTGAAGCAGCCCCGGATCTCCACATTGCCGAAGGCGCCGCCGATGATGCCGCCGATGTACTGGTAGCCGGTGATGTCAGCGGTGTTGGAACAATTGGTGATGGCGGCGCTGTAGGCGGAATCCACCCGGCCCACGATGCCGCCGTAGCGGCCGGTGCTTTTGTCAGCGGCCGCGCCGCCGTTGGTGATGACGCCCTTGTTATGGCAGTCGGTGAAGGAAACCACGCCCAGGGCGTCGCCCAGGATGCCACCGGCATACTGGCCGTCGGCAGGGACGGTCACATTCACCCGGTTGGTGATGCCGCTGAAGGTGCCGCAGCCCACGGCAGCCACGCCGGCAACATAGTATCTGCCGGCGGCGGTGCCGGAAACGGTCAGATTCTGAACGGTGCCGGTGACATAGCCGAACAGGGCCGCGCCGCCATTGGTGATGGATACATTCAGGCCGGAGATGGTCTTGCCACAGCCGTCAAAGGTGCCGGCAAAGTCATAGCTCGTGGTCAGCATACCGATCTCGTCCACGGTCACCTGGCCGATGGGCGTCCACTCGTCGGAAGCCAGGTCGATATCCCCCGCCAGCTTCACGGTCTTGCCGGAGAAGCTGTCCTGGGCGATGCCCTCCGCGGTGCCGTTGACGATGGCCGCCAGCTGGGCCAGCTCCCCGGCGGTGCTGATGGTATATTCCGCCGCGGTGCCGTCGCCGTACCAGCCGGCATCGCCGTCCGCCGCGAAGGCTGTCAGATCCAGGGCCGGGCACATGGCAATGACCATGGCAAAGGCCAGGATCCAGGACAGGAGCTTGTTGAATTTCTTCATATCATTCTTTCCTTTCGTTCATGATTTCTTGCAGCGGCCGATCCGCCGCATACACTGTCATACTATCTTATACTACAAATTTCGCGAAAAGTCAGTTGTCTCAACAACATTTCCAGTAAGTTTGTAATATTTGTCAAACCAGCCATCAGTTTTCTGTTGATTGTGCCCCCCTCTCCACCTGGAGGGATTCAAATTGTAGTTTATCTGTCAGTTGTCTGCCGCACCCAAAGGCCCCCTTGTGTAAAGGGGGCTGGCTCGGCGATAGCCGAGACTGGGGGATTGTGCAGCAGAAGTCTGGAATAACCACCAACATTTCGGCGAATTCGTA
>JAFUMG010000013.1 GCA_017473225.1 Oscillospiraceae bacterium
AGATACATTCACTTCTACAACCATGAGCGCATCCAGAATAAAACTGGAGTGGCGCCGCTGACGCTGCGCCACTCCGCTTAAAACTCAATATTTCCTACATAGGGGCTTTTTTATGCTGTCCGCACAAACTGGAGCACAACAAACCCCGGTGGGGACATTTTTTGCAGGCGGGGCTTACAGTTTATGGCGCAATCAAAAAAGAAGCTTGTCATTGCGAGCCAGTGCTCACACTGGCGTGGCAATCCCCCCGTTCTTCCGTGAACTTACGGAGAGGGAAACGGTAGAATACACCTGAAAACACCCAGGTTTTCAATGTCCAACCGCATTGCGCCGCCATAGGGGATTGCCACGCCAATCTGCGGATTGGCTCGCAATGACATGGACATCTTGAGTGCGGCGCATCATTCCAAAGGAAATGACTAACTACAGCTTTCCCACGCCCCCATCCCATAAAAAAACATCCCTCCGGCCAAGGCCGGAGGGATGCGCTTTATGGACTTTACTTGCTCTGGATGTAAGCGTCGATGGCTGCGGCGCCCTTCTTGCCGGCACCCATAGCCAGGATGACGGTGGCAGCGCCGGTGACCGCGTCGCCGCCGGCGAAGACGCCGTCGCGGGTGGTCATTTCCTGCTCGTTGACGATCAGGCAGCCCTTCTTGTTGGTCTCCAGACCGGGAGTGGTGGACCGGATCAGGGGGTTGGGGCTGGTGCCCAGGGACATAACAACGGTATCGACCTCCAGCATGAACTCGCTGTCGGGGACCTCCACAGGACGGCGGCGGCCGGAAGCGTCAGCCTCGCCCAGCTCCATGCGGACGCACTTCATGCCGCAGACACGGCCGGTGTCGTCGCCCACGATGGCAACGGGGTTGCACAGAGTCTTGAACTCGATGCCCTCTTCCTTGGCGTGATGCTGCTCCTCCAGACGGGCGGGCATCTCAGCCTCGCCGCGGCGGTAGACGATGTAGACATGGTCAGCGCCCAGACGCATGGCGCAGCGGGCGGCGTCCATTGCCACGTTGCCGCCGCCGACGACGGCAACAGCCTTGGACTTGATGACGGGGGTATCGGCATCGGGGTTGTAGGCCTTCATCAGGTTGGTACGGGTCAGGTACTCGTTGGCGGACATAACGCCCTTCAGAGCCTCGCCGGGGATGTTCATGAACATGGGCAGGCCGGCGCCGGAGCCCACGAAGACGGCCTCATAGCCCATCTCGAACAGCTCGTCGATGGTCAGGACACGGCCGATGACCATGTTGGTCATGACTTCAACGCCCTGGGCCTGGAGCTTGGTGATCTCGTTGGCAACGATGGCCTTGGGCAGACGGAACTCGGGGATGCCGTAGACCAGAACGCCGCCGGCGGTGTGCAGAGCCTCGAACATGGAGACCTGGTAGCCCTTCTTGGCCAGGTCGGAAGCGGCGGTCATGCCGGCAGGGCCGGAGCCGACGACGGCGACCTTGTGACCGTTGGAGGGGACCTTCTCGGGCATGGCGTTGATGTTCTCACGGTACCAGTCAGCGACAAAACGCTCCAGACGGCCGATGGCAACGGGCTCACCCTTGATGCCACGGACGCACTTACTTTCGCACTGGCTCTCCTGGGGGCAGACACGGCCGGACAGGGCGGGCAGGGCGTTGGTGGAGGTGATGATCTCGTAGGCGGTCTTGAAATCGCCCTCGGCGACCTTGGAGATGAACTCGGGGATGCGGACGTTAACGGGGCAGCCCTCGACACACTTGGGGTTCTTGCAGTTCAGGCAGCGGCCGGCCTCTTCCATGGCCATCTCAGCGGTATAGCCCAGGGAGACCTCCTTGAAATTGCGGGCACGGACCTTGGGATCCTGCTCGGGCATGGGGGTCTTAACTTTACTCATGTTAGCCATTGCAGTTTCCTCCTTATTATTTAATCAGTGCCTTGCCCATGGCGTCCATGCGGCAGGAATGGGTTTCGGTGACCTCGGCCTCACGCTCACGGTAGGTGGCGTTGCGGCTCATCAGCTCGGCGTAATCCACCTGGTGGCCGTCGAACTCGGGGCCGTCGACGCAGGCGAATTTGGTCTCGCCGCCAACGGTAACACGGCAGCCGCCGCACATACCGGTGCCGTCGATCATGATGGGGTTCAGGGAGACCATGGTCTTGACGCCGAAGGGCTCGGTGGTCTTGGAGACGAACTTCATCATGGGGATGGGTCCGATGGCCAGGACCAGATCGTACTGGTTACCAGCCTCCAGCAGCTGCTGGAGCTTGACGGTGACGAAGCCGTGCTCGCCGTAGGAGCCGTCGTCGGTCATCAGATACATATTGTCAGAAGCGGCGCGGAACTCGTCCTCCAGAATGACGATGTCCTTGTTGCGGAAGCCGATGATGACATCGACCTCAGCGCCGGCTTCCTTGAAAGCCTGAGCGGTGGGCAGAGCGATGGCGCAGCCGACGCCGCCGCCGACGACACAGACCTTCTTGTGGCCTTCTACCTCACTGGGCTTGCCCAGGGGGCCGACGAAGTCCTGAATGTAATCGCCCTCGTTCAGGTTGCCCAGAGCGATGGTGGAGAAGCCGACCTTCTGGAAGATGATGGTGACGGTACCCTTCTCCCGGTCATAGCCGGCGATGGTCAGGGGGATGCGCTCGCCCATTTCATCGATTCGGAAGATGATGAACTGGCCGGCCTTTGCCTTCTTGGCAACGAAGGGAGCTTCGATCTCCAGAAGCGTGACAGCCTCGTTGAGCTCCTTCTTGCGAACAATTTTATACATTTGAATCCATCCTTTACAAAGTTTTGGGGCTATGGTATTGCTTTGCATTTTCTATTATAGCATATATGCCCGATTTGTCAAAACTTTTATTGGCTTTTTTGGGAAATATCACAAATGCTGATGGAAAGGGAAAAAGGCGCACTTTCGTGCGCCTTTTCTGGTAAAAAATGTCAATTCTTTTCCTTCAGCAGGTCCCGGATCTCGGTCAGCAGGACCTCCTCGGCGGAGGGAGCGGGAGGAGCGGGGGGCTCCGCGGCGGCTTCCGCCTCTTCTTTCTTCTTGCCCAGCTCGGTCAGCTTGTTCAGGCCCTTCACGATGAAGAAGACCACCAGAGCCAGGATGAAGAAATTGATGACGGCGGAGATGAAGTTGCCCCAGTTCAGGGTGTTCAGGATCTCGTTGCCCGCCTCATCCAGCACGGGGTCGCCCCACAGCCGGGGCAGAACGATCTTCAGCTCGGAGAAATCCACGCCGCCCAGGAAGATGGAGACGATGGGCATGATGATGTCATCAGTCAGGCTCTTGGTGATGGTGGAGAAGGCCGCGCCGATGATGGTACCAACAGCCAGCGCCATGGCGTTGCCCTTGATGGCAAAGGCGGAGAACTCTTCCCAGAATTTAGAAAGCTTGCCGTTTTTCTTGCTCATATGTAATTTCCGTCCTTTCATATATAATTAATAATGAATATTGAAATCGCTTCGCTGATGAAAAATGAATAATGATGGTGTGCCCTTCGGGCACTTTTTTAATATATCCGCGCAGCGGATACCACAATTATTCATTTTTCATCATTCATTCTTAATTATTTCTTCTCGATCACTTCCATGCCGCCCATGTACTTACGCAGGACCTCGGGGATGACGACGGAGCCGTCGGCACGCTGGTTCTGCTCCACAATGGCGGGGAAGATGCGGGAGGTGGCCAGACCGGAGCCATTCAGGGTGTGAACGAAATCGATCTTGCCGTCGGCACGGCGGTAACGGCAGTTGCCGCGGCGGGCCTGATAGTCACGGGCGTTGGAGACGGAGGAGACCTCCTTGTAGCCGTTCATGGAGGGGATCAGGATCTCGATGTCGTAGGTCCGGGCCATGGAAGCGGAGCAGTCGCCCGCGGCCAGCTTCACGGTGCGGAAGTGCAGGCCCAGGCCGGCAACCAGGTTCTCGGCCTTCTTCACCAGCTCTTCAAAGGCCTCGTCGGAGCCCTCGGGGGTGGTGAACTGGAACATCTCCACCTTGTTGAACTGGTGGCCACGGACCATGCCGCGCTCGTCGGCACGGTGGGAGCCGGCTTCACGGCGGAAGCAGGGGGTGTAGGCGAAGAACTTCTTGGGCAGATCGGCCTCGGTCAGGATCTCGTCACGGTAGACGGATGCCAGGGCGGCCTCGGCGGTGGGCAGCATGTAGAAGGTGCCGCCTTCGGTGGGATGGTTGGCGATCTTGAAGACTTCGTCGGCGAACTTGGGGAACTGGCCGGCGGTTTCGCCGCACTGGTACTCCAGCATATGGGGGGGCAGGATGAAGTCGTAGCCGTCGGAAATATGGGTGTCGATGAAGTAGTTCAGCAGGGCCCACTCCAGACGGGCGCCCAGGCCGGTGTACATCCAGTTGCCGGAGCCGGCCAGCTTGACGCCCCGCTCGTAGTCGATCAGGCCCAGGTCCTGGCACAGGTCCACATGGTGCTTGGGCTCGAAGTCGAAGGAGTGCTTCTCGCCGATGTAGCGCAGGGGCTGGTTGTTCTCCTTGCCGCCGGGCAGCAGGTCGGGGTCAGGCATATTGGGCAGGCTCAGCATGGCGGTGCGGAACTCCACGTTCAGAGCCTTCAGCTTCTCGGCGTCCTCGGCCACCTCGCCGTCCAGGCGGATGGACTCAGCCTTGTTGGCCTCGACCTGTGCGTCGATGGCGGAAGTATCCTCGCCCCGCTTCTCCATACCCTTTTTCTGGCCGAAGAGCTTGCCGTTTTCCTTGGCCAGCTTATTCTTCTGGGCGGTCAGGGTCTCGGTAGCGGTCTTCAGAGCGCGGACCTGAACGTCCAGCTCCAGGATCTTGTCCACGATGGCATCGCAGTCCACTTCCTTGGCCTTCATGCCCGCCTTGATGGCGTCGGGATTTTCTTTGATCTTCTTGATGTCTAACATAATTACCTCTCCTTAATTACGAGAAATTATTTTAATGAATAGTGAATAATGAATGATGAATAATTGCGGTATCGCCCGCGACGATGATCATAATTCGTCCGCGGAGCGGACACCATAATTTTTCATTATTCATTATTCATCAGTGAAACGATTTCATTATTCACTTGTTGATCTGCATCAGCGCGTCCAGCAGGACCTGCAGGTCTTCCTGGCCGTAGAATTCCAGCTCGAAGCGGCCCTTGCGCTTGCCGTTGACGATCTTGACGCCCCGGCCCAGGTGCTTCGACAGGCTCTTTTCACATTCGGCCACATAGTCCACCGCCAGGTGCGCTTCCTCGGGCTCCGGCTTGGGTTCCCGTGACATGTTCTTGCACAGCAGCTCCGCCTGCCGGACGGACAGGCCCAGGGCAGTGATCTTCTGCGCCGCTTCGATCTGCTTCTTTGGGGTCTTCAGGGTCAGCACCGCCCGGGCATGGCCGGCGGTCAGCTCTCCCTTACGGAGCTTTTCCAGCACCTCCGGGCACAGGCCCAGCAGCCGCAGGGAATTGGCCACCGCGGGACGGGACTTTCCCACCCGCCGTGCGGCGTCCTCCTGGGTCAGGCCGTACTCATCGATGAGCCGCTGATAGCCCAGGGCTTCTTCCACCGGGTTCAGGTCCTGCCGCTGAAGGTTCTCGATCAGCGCCAGCTCCATGGCCTTCTTATCGTCGGCCTCAATGATCACCGCGGGGACCTCTGACAGTTCGGCCAGCCGTGCCGCCCGCCACCGCCGCTCGCCGGCGATGATCTGATAATATCCGCTGTCCAGCTGACGCACCGTCAGGGGCTGGATGATGCCGTGCTCCGTGATGGAGTCCGCCAGCGCCTGGAGCTCCTCCTCGTCAAAATCCTGACGGGGCTGGTCCGGGTTGGGTTCTACCTTATAGATCGGCAGGAGCTGATAGGCGCTGCTCTCCTGGGGTTCTTCCATAAAATCCCCCAGCAAAGCCCCCAGGCCCTTGCCCAATCCTTTATTTGACGCCATTATATCATTCCTCTCGTCATGATAATGAATGATTAATAATAAATAACGAAGAATGAATAATTGTTGTGTCCGCTTCGCGGACTTTTTGAATTTATCGCCGAAGGCGATGCCACAATTATTCACTATTCATTTTTCATTATTCATTATTCATTAAAGCTTGCTTCTCATCTCTTCCGCCATAGCCTTATACGCCACCGCGCCGCGGCTGGACTTGTCATAGGCCGTCACCGGCAGACCGTGGCTGGGTGCTTCCGCCAGACGGACATTCCGGGGGATCACCGTGGCAAATACCTTGCCGGGGAAATGCCGCCGGACCTCCTGGGCCACCTGGGTGGAGAAATTGGTCCGGCCGTCAAACATGGTTAGTGCCACGCCGAAGATCTCCAGCCGGGGATTCAGACGCTTTTTCACCATCCGCAGCGTCGCCATCAGGTCGCTGAGACCCTCCAGGGCGAAATACTCGCACTGCACCGGCACCAGAATGCCGTCGGCAGCGCAAAGGCCGTTCAGAGTCAGCAGTTCAAGGGACGGCGGGCAGTCGATGAGGATCAGGTCGTACCGCTCCTTCAGGGGCTTCAGCGCCGCGCCCAGGCGGTGGTTGGGATTCGGCAAGGACAGCAGCTCCACCCCCGCGCCGGCCAGATCCGCATGACTGGGCAGCACATCGCCGTATTGTGTCTGGACGATGGCCTGCTCCGCCGGGATATCATTGATGACTACGTCGTAGACGGAATGCTTGATCTTCCGCTTGTCCACGCCGAGACCGGAGGACGCGTTGGCCTGGGGATCGAAATCGCAGAGCAGGATCTTCAGGCCCAGATCATGGAGCGCCGCCGTCAGATTGACCGCCGTGGTGGTCTTTCCCACGCCGCCCTTCTGGTTGACGACCGCTATTATCTTACCCATTTTCCGCCTCCTTTCATAAGCGTGATTATTATAACAGGTTGCATTCTCTAAATCAAGTGGGCAAAGCCCACGGATTCTGGCCGCTGCGGGCAACGATATTCGTCACCGGCCTGTTTCACGTGAAACAGGCTCCAGGGCGCGCTTTTCGTGTTTCACGTGAAACATCAGTGCAGCGGGCTGGGGGCAACGGTTTCCGCAGGCGCTTCCGTCTGCTGGATCACCGAGTAGTTCTGGCCCAGCAGCCTGTGCATACTGGACTTCTCCAGAATGTCAAAGGACAGCAGTGCGAACAGGATCGCCACGGCGGACACCAGGATCAGAGCCAGGGTCATCCGGTGGTTCCGCTTGGCCAGCCGCCGCACCTGCTCCTCCGGCGTCACCACCGGGCGGCGGTGGTGGGGCTGTTTCTTCGCGGGCTGGACAGGGATCTGGACCACCGTCCCCGGCTTCACCGGGTATTTTTCCATCTCCGCCAGACATTCCGGGCAGAAAATTTGATCCTGTTCCGTCTCCTTGCCGCATTTCATGCAATTCATAGCCGCACCTCCCATTGTCATATCGTGTCTATTGTACAATAGTTTTGTGGATTCGTAAAGATGGTATTTTGAGGATTCACAGAGACTTCCGATTACAGCTCTGCCCAATGCAAAATTCAAAATGCAAAATGCAGAATGACGGCCTGCGTAAAGCGTACAATTTAAAATCATTTCCGCAGGAAATACCGCAATTTTGCATTTTGCATCACATTCAGGCAATTATGTACAAATTGTGAATTGTCATTTAACCCTACTTGACAATCACATGACCATATGGTATTATCATAGTACCACAAAGAACAAGGAGGTGTGACAAATGAACTGGACAATTCCCGGCACTACCCTTTCCGCCCCCCGGGCCGAGGCGGACAACATCGAGGCCCAGTTCCAATCTATGTTCCTGGCCGGCGGAATGGTCCTGAGTCAGGTCACCAGCATCACCGGTCTGGACCCCTACATGATCCAGAATTGGGTCAAGCGGGGATTTCTCACGAAGCCCCAGCAGAAGCGCTACACCCTGCGGCAGCTGTGCCGCATCATCAACATCAACATGCTCCGGGGCATCCTCCCCATGGAGCGGATCTGCAGCCTGCTCAGCTACATCAACGGCGAACTGGATGACGAAAGCGACGACATCATCGATGACAGCCAGCTTTACTTCATCTTTGTCCGCCTGGCCGCCCAGGCCCGGGATCTGGACACCACCGAGGAATGGGACAGCGCCGTCCGCCAGGTGATGGCGGGCTACATCGAGCCCATCCCCGGCGCCAAGGAGCGGATCGAGAAGGTCCTGAAGATCATGCTCACCGCCTGGGTCGCCACCCGGATGCGCCAGGAGGCTGAGGCCATGCTGGACGAATTAAATTGATAATTGAAAATTTTCTTTAGGAGGGTTTCACATGAAACAATCAGGGAAATGCCCCAAATGCCAAAGCAGGGACATCCTGCGGGTGGATGAAGAATCCTACCTTGGCCGCAAAACTCCCAACTACCTCCCCACAGCTTTCGGCCCCTTCGTGATCGATGTGCCCCGCTATATCTGCCTCAACTGCGGCTACAGCGAGGAATGGATCAACAAAAAGGATATCCCGGAGCTTCGGAAAATGCAGAAGTATCAGAAGAACGATCTATAACCAAAAAGGAGAAACACTATGAATCAAAACGGAACCTATCAATGGGCGCCCAATGATCCCGGCGCCCCCAAGCCCAAGATCAGGAAGCTCGGCAGGATCGTACTGATCGCGGTGATCGCCCTGATCCTGGCCATCGGTTCCCTCACCTGCTTCTATACCGTCGACGACAAGCAGCAGGCGGTGGTCACCACCTTTGGAAAAGTAACCGACATCACCGACGCCGGCGTCCACTTCAAGCTCCCCTTCGGCATCCAGCAGGTGGATAAGGTGGACGTGAACGTCTACCAGAAGATCGAGCTGGGCTATTCCAGCGCCGACGGCAACACCAGCACCACCGAAAGCACCATGATCACCGGCGATTACAACATCGTCAACGTGGATTTCTTCGTGGAATACAAGATCGCCGACCCCGTCGCCTATCTCTATTCCTCCAACAACCCCGAGCTGATCCTGAAAAATCTGATCCAGAGCCAGGTCCGCAATGTGGTGGGCTCATCCAGCGTGGACTCCGTCCTGACCGACGGCAAGGAGAACATCCAGATGCAGGTCAAGGAGCTGGTGGCAGAGATCCTGGCGGAGTACGACATCGGCCTGACCCTGGTGGACGTGAAGATCCAGGACTCCGAGCCCCCCACCCAGGAGGTCATCGAAGCCTTCAAGGCTGTTGAGACCGCCAAGCAGCAGGCCGAGACCGTGGTCAACGACGCCAAGGCTTACCAGAACGCCCAGCTCCCCCTGGCCGAAGCCCAGGCGGACCAGACCATCCAGAACGCGGAGTACCTGAAGCAGAAGCGCGTCAACGAAGCCTATGAGCAAGTGGCCATGTTCACCGCCATGTACGAAGAGTATTTCAAGAACCCCGAGATCACCAAGTCCAGAATGTACTACGAAGCCATCCAGGAGATTCTTCCCGACGTGAAGCTGTACATCAACACCTCCTCCGGCTCCGACGATGTGCAGATGCTGCTCCCTCTGGAATCTCTGGTGGATTCCGGCAACGGAGGTAACTGATTATGAAAAAGAAAATCATCCTGATCGTCCTTCTGGCTGCCCTGCTGATCGTGGCCGCCAACGCCGTCTATACCGTCCGGGAGGACCAGTACGCCTGCCGGGTCCAGTTCTCCAAAATCGTGGATATCACCGATGAAGCGGGCCTCCACTTCAAGGTCCCCTTCATCGACTCCATCAAGTATTTCTCCAAGGCCACCCAGCTCTACGACATCCCCCCTTCCGAGGTCCTGACCTCCGACAAGCAGAATATGACCGTGGACTGCTACATCCTCTGGAGCATCTCCGATCCCAAGCTGTTCTACCAGACCCTGGGCTCCACCTCCGTCGCCGAGGACCGGCTGGATAATCTGACCTACAACGAGCTGAAGACCGTCATGGGCACCCTGGCCCAGTCCGACATCATCAACATGGAGGACGGCGCCAAGCGCAATGACATCTACGAATCCATCGCCACCGACGTAGACGCCCAGGCCCGGACCTACGGCATCACCGTGGAGGATGTGAAGATCAAGCAGTTCGACCTGCCCGAGAGCAACCTGAACGCGGTCTACTCCCGGATGATCTCCGAGCGGAACCAGATGGCCGAAAAGTACACCGCCGACGGCAACTACGAGGCATCCATCATCCGCAATGATGTGGATAAGCAGGTGAACATCATCATCTCCAACGCCGAAGCGGAAGCGGCCAAGCTGGAAGCTGAGGGCGAAGCCGAGTACATGCGCCTGCTGGCGGAAGCCTACAACACCCAGGACAAGAAGGACTTCTATGAGTTCACCCTGGCCCTGGACGCCCTGAAGAAGAGTCTCACCGGCAGCGAAAAGACCGTCATCCTGGACGCGAATTCCGAGCTGGCCCAGATCCTGATGGGCGCGAACTAAGCTTGCCTCCCTCTTTGAGAGGGGTGGGCCGCAAGGCGTGTCGGAGGGAGTGCCGTTCGTACGATGGGACACTCCCCCAGTCACGGCTGACGCCGTGCCAGCCCCATCATAGAGGGGGCCAAGGCATTTCAGAATTATTAAAGGAGGTATCCCCATGGCGAAATACACACGGACCTATTCCGGCGATGCCCAGAGCTTCGACCGGCTTCTGCAAAAGATCGAAAACGGCGTCCTGAACGCCAGCACCTCCGCTTCCCTGGAGGACAGCTGGGACCGGGGCGAGCCCGGCGCCCGGTGCGCCGTCCGGGTCTTCGAGCGCTACAGCTACGCCGGCGGCAACCGGGTGAGCATGAGCGTGACGCTGTTCCAGACCGGCGACACCATCCACCTGTGCGCCATCACCTCCGGCGGCAGCCAGGCGGTCTTCTTTAAGATCAACACCCTCGGCGAGGAGGCCTTCCTGGATACCCTCCGTGACGTCCTGGACCGGTGAATCGTAGGGGACGGGTTTCCCGACCCGGCAATGCCGGATCGCGTATTTTCCTGACCTTTCCGCGAATTGGGCACACATTCCCGCCGGACCGTCCGGGAGGCCGGTCCCTACAACGGTATATATCAAAAAGGCCCCCGGATGCTGTGCATCCGGGGGTCATTATCTTTAAATTACTTGCTCCACAGGCCTTCGGCGGGGTACAGGCCCTGCTCGGTCATTTCCTTCAGAGCCGCCACGACCACAGGCTTGTCCGCGGCGTAGGTCACGCCATACCACTTGTCGGGAGAATGCAGCACCTTGACGGTGGCCCGATCGGCGGTCAGCAGTGCGGACACCGTGCCGGGCAGGAAATACTCTGCCTTCAGATTGCCGGAAGCGATGGCCTTGTCCAGGAACGCGGGGAACTGGGCCGCCGCCTCCGCCACAAAGCTGGGGGTGAAGCCCCACAGGTTCATGGACACGGTGGTGTCCGCGCTCAGGTCGGTCCAGGTGGCGCCGTCATCCTCGGTAAAGTGGATGCCGCCCTCGTACTTCTCGATCTTGGTCCGCTCGGTGACGTTGGCCAGGTAGCCATTGTCGTCGGTCACGCAGACGCCCCGGGCCACGGAGCCGTTCTCGGTGACGGTCTTGCCCAGCTCATAGCCCACCATGCAGTAGTTGTACTTCTCGCCGTCGGCATTGCCCGCCAGATAGTCATAGATGACCTTGTAAGCGGACTTGCCGTAGTAGTCGTCGGCGTTGACCACCGCGAAGGGGGCGTTGCCGATGGCTTCCCGGGCGCAGAGGATGGCGTGGCTGGTGCCCCAGGGCTTGGAGCGGCCTTCGGGAACGGTGTAGCCCTCGGGCAGCTTGTCCAGCTCCTGATAGGCGTAACGGATCTCCATGGGGCACTTCTCCAGGCGCTTGCCCACCATCTCCATGAAGTCGTCCTTGATCGCTTCCTTGATAATAATGACGGCAGTCTCAAAGCCTGCCTCATAGGCGTCGAACAGGGAGAAGTCCAGGATCGCCTCGCCGCAGCTGCCCACGGGGTCGATCTGCTTCAGGCCGCCGTAACGGCTGCCCATGCCCGCTGCCATAACAACCAGAACAGGTTTGTTCATCATATGATGACCTCCTAAAATATGCGTATATTCTGTATGTCCATTATAGCAAATCCGCCAAAGATTGCAACCGTTTCGGGCCAATCTTCAGGGAATATTAATCATCATTTTTCACGCAGTTTTTACCAAAAACTGCTGTCGCCGTCCAGATAGATGGCGTCGCCCCGGAGCTTCTCCCAGGTAAATTCTCCGGCCAGCTCCCGGGCGGAGATGGGCTCATTTTTTCCGATCAGCCCGGCGGCGAAGGCGAGACTTCCGATCAACGCTTCCGGCGTCATCCGCTGCCGCAGTACCCCCAGGTCCAGATCCCGGTCCCGCTTGCTCAGGCGGCGGCCGTCCGGGGCCAGCAGCATGGGCACATGGGCGTAGGTCGGGTGGTCAAAGCCCAGCAGCTCCTGCAGATACATCTGCCGGGGGGCGGAGCTTAAGAGGTCCATGCCCCGGACCACCTCGGTGACCCCCGCTTCCCCGTCGTCCACCGTCACAGCCAGCTGGTAAACATACACCCCGTCAGCCCGGCGGACCACCATATCGCCGCATTCCGTGGCCAGATTCAGGGCATAGTCCCCCTGGACCAGATCGTGGAATCGCCACACCCGGTCCGGCACCCGGACCCGCCAGGCAGGCTTCCGCCCCGCAGGAGGCTCCTTCAGATCCCGGCAGGTGCCGGGATAGACGTAGGTGCCGTCGGACAGATGAGGGGCGTTGACGCTGTGGAGCTGGCTGCGGGTGCAGTAGCAGGGGTACAGCAGCCCCATCTCTTCCAGCTTCGCGAAATACCGGTCATAGACCTCGCTCCGCCGGCTCTGGGGCTCGGTCTCCCGGTCCCAGTCCAGGCCCAGCCATTGCAGGTCGGAGCGCAGCACCGCGGCGAAATCTTCGCTGGTCCGCTGGGTATCCAGGTCCTCCATCCGCAGCACCAGCTCGCCGCCCCGGCTTCGGACGGACAGCCAGGCCATCAGGGCCGCGAACACATTGCCCAGGTGCATCCGCCCCGAGGGCGTCGGTGCGAAGCGGCCGACGGTCTTCTTTCGGTCCTCCATCACAGGATCTTCAGGGCCCACCATGCCACGATGGCCACGATGCCCAGGCACTCCAGGCAGGCGCAGATCACCAGGCCCTTGATGCCCTTCTGCCGGGGCGCAGCGGCGATGGGCTCCGCGTCCAGGTTGCCGCCATAGGGCGTATGGCCGGTCTGATAATGGCGGGGCTGAGCCGCCTGGGCGTTGGCGGTCACGTTCTCCGCCTTCTGCTCCTCCGCGCCGGGACCAAATTCATCAAAAAGTTCACCATAGAACTGTTCAAATTCTTCATCAGTCATTTTGGACTGCGCGTTCTTGTTGGGTTCATCAATCATAATCCCACCTCCTTAAACGAAGTTCAGTATACATGAAAGTTTTGAAAAAGTAAAGCGATAACCAGGAAAGTTCACGATAATGTGACGGTTTCCGTGGAAAATGGTACGCCGGAAGGAAACGAAAATCGTGGTTTGCCGGGAGGCCGCGAAAAAAGCACGTCATTGCGAGCCAGTGCGCACGCTGGCTCGCAATGACGCGGATACTTTTATCTCCGGACCGTCCGGGAGGCCGCTCCCTACGTTGTGCTGCGTAACGGAACGCCCCCCAGCTCCCAAAGAAAAACCTCCGAGGTCACCCTCGGAGGTTTGATCTTTACTTCGCGAACTCGACGGCCTTGGTCTCGCGGATGACGTTGACCTTGATCTGGCCGGGGTATTCCAGCTCGGCCTCGATCTTCTTGGCGATGTCCCGGGCCAAGATGATCATGTTGTCCTCGGTGACCACCTCGGGCTTGACCATGATGCGGACCTCGCGGCCTGCCTGGATGGCGTAGGCCTTGTCCACGCCGGGATAGGAGCCGGTCAGCTCCTCCAGCTTCTGGAGCCGGCGGATATAGTTCTCCACGTTCTCACGGCGGGCGCCGGGACGGGCGGCGGAGATGGCGTCGGCAGCCTGGACCAGCACCGCGATGACGGTCTTGGGCTCCACGTCGCCGTGGTGTGCCTCGACGGCATTGACGACCACGGGATTTTCCTTGTACTTGCGGACCAGGTCGGCGCCCAGCTGCACATGGCTGCCCTCGACCTCATGGTCGATGGACTTGCCCAGGTCATGCAGCAGGCCGGCGCGCTTGGCCAGCGCCACGTCCACGCCCAGCTCGGCGGCCATCAGGCCGGCGATGTGGGAAACCTCGATGGAGTGGTTCAGCACGTTCTGGCCGTAGGAAGTACGGTACTTCTGGCGGCCCAGGATCTTCACCAGCTCGGGGTTCAGATTGTGGACGCCGGTCTCGTAGCAGGCCCGCTCGCCCTCCTCCCGGATGGTGCGGTCCACTTCCTTCCGGGCCTTCTCCACCATGTCCTCGATGCGGGTGGGGTGGATGCGGCCGTCGGCAATGAGCTTCTCCAGTGCCAGTCTCGCGATCTCCCGGCGGACGGGGTCGAAGCTGGACACGGTGATGGCTTCGGGGGTGTCGTCGATGATCAGATCGACGCCGGTGATGGTCTCGAGGGTGCGGATATTCCGGCCCTCACGGCCGATGATGCGGCCCTTCATCTCGTCGTTGGGCAGGGCCACGACGGAGACGGTGACTTCGGCGGCATGGTCGGCGGCGCAGCGCTGGATGGCGGTGGAGATGATCTCCCGGGCCTTATCCTCGGACTCGTCCTTCAGCTGCTGCTCGATCTCCTTGATCTTCATGGCGGCGTCGTGACGGACCTCTTCCTCGATGCTCTGCAGCAGGTACTGCTTTGCCTGATCCTGAGTCAGACCGGAGATCTGCTCCAGGGTGGCCAGCTGCTGCTTTCTGATCTCGTCCGCCTGGGCCTGGGTCTCGGTGACCTTGGCCAGCTTGCGGTTCAGTTCCTCTTCCTTGCGCTCGTAGGCGTCGGACTTCTTGTCGAGGGTATCTTCCTTCTGCTGCAGGCGGCGCTCCTGTTTGGTGATCTCCGCCTTGCGCTCCTTCATTTCCTTTTCGTGCTCTGTGCGAGATTTATGGATCTCATCCTTGGCTTCCAGAAGCATCTCCTTCTTGCGGCTCTCGCCGGAGCGGATCGCTTCATTGATGATACGGGTGGCCTCGGTCTCCGCGGAGCCGATCTCACGCTCGCCGACCTTCTTGCGGTAGGCGACGCCCACCGCGAAAAACACGGCGGCAACCAAAACAAAGCCCAGAATGAGCAAAATGATCTGTAACGGTCCCATAATTCTTTTGTGCACCTCCTTCATAGAATTGGCTGTTCCGGAGGGCAGCGCATGGGCCCCATGTGCAATTAAAAATCAGCATGAAAACCAGCCGGTCGACCTCCGGCAGGCTGTCAAATTCTTTGAAAAATAACGCCACGAGGCGCAAAAACGCAATCCCCCGGCTTTCGCCGGTTATCATGAAACGCTGATGGCATATCCATCAGGCGTACACTATACCGAATCTATTTTACTCAGCACTTCACCGAATGTCAAGTAGAAATGCACAAATTTGTCTATGCGTCAAATTCAGTTTCCACCGAAAACAACAACAGGCCCCTTTGATGCTGTGTTCAAATTGCAGTTTGGCGCGCAGTTAAAAAGAAGTATGTCATTGCGAGCCAGCGCGCACGCTGGCGTGGCAATCCCCCGGATCTTCCGTGAACCTACAAAGAGGGGAAATGTGGTTTCACGGAAATACCAAGGCATTATGACATCCAACACTGGTGCGACGCCATAGGGGATTGCCACGCCAGTGTGAGCACTGGCTCGCAATGACAGCATATTTTCAGGCGGCGCAACCACTTTTCAACAGTACGTTAAACTACAATTCACTTCCCCTTACACCGGCGCAGGCGGAGGAAGCCGGCGATGCCGGCGATCAGCAGTGCCGCCGCCAGGATCAGATCCCACCAATTCTCCCGGGGGCTGGTGGTCACAAAGACCGCCGTAGGGCCGTCGGCGCCGCCGATGACGCCCAGGCTGGCCGCCTCCGTGGTCAGGATCAGCATCAGCAGCTGTGGCAGCAGCTGTCCGAACGCCAGCCACAGTCCACCGATCACCGCCGCGGCCAGAAACACGAACCGCCAGGGGCTCTTCCGGCAGGCAAATTCCTTCATCTGTTCGTTGAGCTCCGCTGCCGCCTTTTCCGGGGTCCCCAGCTCCGCGTAGATCCGCTCATCGGTCTGTCCCGCTTCCCGGCGGGCCGCGATGGAGGTACGGAAGTCATTCATCACCCGCTCCTTCACATCCCGCGGCAGATTCAGCCGCCGCTCCACGGCATCTGTATATTTCTTCATTTTCTTTTGCGCGTCGGTCATCATGCTTTTTTCCTCCTTCATAAAAGCCGTTTACCGCATTGGTAAATTCCACCCAGACCAGCTGGCGCCGCAGTCGTTCCCGGCGTCCCGCTTCCGTAGCGGAATAGATCTTCTTGGGCGCCGCCCGGCCCTCCCCCTGGGACCAGCGGGATTCGATCAGGCCGTCATCCTCCAGCCGGTACAGGATTGGGTACAACGTCCCTTCCTTCAGCTGGAACATCCCCTCGGAGCCCTCCTTCAGCTTTGACAGCAGCTCATAACCATAGGTAGCCTCCCGGCAGATCAGCTCCAGCACCAGCATTTCCAGCACGCCCTTCTTCAGCTGCTGCGAAAACCGGTCCTCCATTCACGTCACTCCGTTTCTCTAAGTATTTAGTAATGCTAAATATATACCATCCGTCTCTGTTTGTCAACCGGGAAACGCTTTTTCGTTGACAAGCCCTTGGCGGCGTGATAAAATCAAATTGTTGTTATCGGTTTTAATAAGCACAATTGTCACAATCACGGTGTCATCCTGAGCGAGCGAAGCGAGTCGAAGGATCTTGGCACTGTCGTGACCGCAAATGTGGCTGTAAATGCGTGGATTCTTCGACTCCGCTACGCTCCGCTCA
>JAFUMG010000014.1 GCA_017473225.1 Oscillospiraceae bacterium
AAGGCCTTTTTGCTAACCGCAGTTAGCAAAAAGGCCGCATATTTTACCTCGTTTGTCAAGTGATATTTTGAAAATAGTTACAAAAAACTGGGCCCCGCATTTCTGCGAGACCCAGCCTTTCTTAACTTAGTGACATTGTCCCAAAGGGGGTGCCTTGTTGTGGTTTAAATTGTAGTTTGTAGTTCAGTTTATACGCCATCGTAGGGACCGGCGTCCTCGACGGTCCGGCAGTAATACGCCACATTTTCGCACCTTTTTCGGCAAATTCGTAGTCTGCACGTTGCGGACCGTCCAGGAGGCCGGTCCCTACGGTGTGGTGTGTAACGGAACGATAAACTCCAATTTAACCCCCCATGATTCTCCGAAAAAAATCACATAATAATCCCCAAACCCTCTTGCAAAACACAAAAGACAGTGCTATAATGCGTATGTACGATAGTAGGATTTGAAAGAGAGGGGCGCGCCCCTCTCTTTCTTATTGAAATGAGAAAGGTGTGTTTGCGTGAAAGTTACAGAAATTGTCGCGAAGATCGCCGAGCCGGTTGTGAAAGCGAACGGCTGTGAGCTCTGGGATGTGGAATACGTCCGGGAGGGCGACCAGCGGTTCCTGCGGCTGTACCTGGATAAGGAGGGCGGCGTGGACATCAACGACTGCGAAGCGGTCTCCCGGGCGGTGGACCCCCTTCTCGATGAGGCAGATCCCATTGCCGAGAGCTACCACTTTGAGGTCTGCTCCGCCGGCCTGGAGCGGGCGCTGAAGCGGCCCTCTGATTTCGAGCGCTTCATGGGCAGCCCCGTGACCGTCAAGCTGTACCGTCCCTACAACGGCATGAAGGAGATCCCCGCCGTGCTCCGGGGCTATGAGGACGGCCGGGTCACCGTGGAAGCCGGCAAGGAAACCATTACATTTGAAAAATCCCAGGTTGCCCTGGTGCGCCTGCGGGTAGAATTCTGACAGGAGGACTTAGAGAAATGGCTAGAACGACCAAAGCCAAGAAGCAGGCCGAAGCACCTCAGGTAAATATCGGCAAAGAGATTTTTGAGAGCCTGCGTGAACTGGAAAAGATCAAGGGTATTCCCGTTGATTACATGGTGGAGCGTCTGAAGCAGGCGCTGACCAACGCATACCGCAAGGACCGTGAGGACCATCGGGACGTCCCCGGTGAGAACGTGGTGGTCAGCCTCAGCGAGGAGGGTCTGAGCATGCATCAGATCAAGACCGTCGTGGAGGAGCTGGAGGATGTGGCTCTGGAGATCCACATCGACACCGCCAAGAAGTACAATCCCGACCTGAAGGTTGGCGATACCGTCGCCATCCCCATCGACATCCAGAAGTTCGGCCGCATCGCCGCCCAGACCGCCAAGCAGGTGGTCATCCAGGGCATCCGGGAAGCCGAGCGGGGCGTCGTTTACGAGAGCTATTCCGAGAAGGCTCAGGAGCTGCTGACCGGCACCGTCCTGCGTCTGGACCCCAGCGGCGACGTTTTCGTCCGCATCGGCCAGGGCAACGACGCCAGCGACGCGGTGCTGCGCGCCTCCGAGCAGATCCCCGGCGAGGAGTACGAGCCCGGTGATCTGATCCGTGTTTACGTTCTGGAGGTCCGCCGGGCCAACCGCGGTCCTCTGGTCCAGGTCTCCCGGACCCATCCCAATCTGGTCCGCCGCCTGTTCGAGCTGGAGACCCCTGAGATCGCCGACGGCCAGGTGGAGGTCCGTAACATCGCCCGTGAGGCCGGTTCCCGCTCCAAGATGGCTGTCCGGGCCACCATGGAGGGCATCGATCCCGTGGGCGCCTGTGTCGGTCCCCGTGGCGGCCGTGTGGGCGCCGTCGTGGACGAGCTGTGCGGCGAGAAGATCGACATCGTGGTCTGGTCCGAGGACCCCTGCGAGTATGTCAAGGCCGCGCTGAGCCCCGCCGATGTGGTCTCCGTGACCCTGGTCCCCGGCCAGAAGGCCTGCCGCGTCATCGTGCCCGATGACCAGCTGTCCCTCGCCATCGGCAAGGAGGGCCAGAACGCCCGCCTGGCCGCAAGACTGACCGGCTATAAGATTGATATTAAGCCTGTTTCTCAGGCGGAAGTCGAGGAGTAAATTTAAAACAGATGCCTTGCCTCCCTCTCTGAGGGAGGTGCCCCGCAGGGGCGGAGGGAGTGTCGCTCCAATGATAGGACACTCCCCCAGTCAGCTTCGCTGACAGCCCCCTCAGAGAGGGGGCCAAGGCTATGACAGGAGGTAGTCCTTATGCAGAAAAAAATCCCCCAGCGGCAGTGTATGGGCTGCCGGGAACGGAAGGCCAAGCGGGAGCTGATCCGCATCGTCCGGCAGCCGGACGGCACGGTCTCCCTGGATTTCAGCGGCAAGCTGAACGGCCGCGGCGCCTATCTCTGCCCTGATCCCCAGTGCCTGAAGAAAGCCCAGAAGTCCAGATCCCTGGACCGGAGCCTGGAAGTGACCATCCCCGAGGAGGTCTATGAAAGACTCGTGAAGGAAATGGAGGTCAGCGCCAATGGATAAAGCCCTGAATTATGTGGCCCTGGCCCGGAAGGGCGGTATGATCGAGCTGGGCGAGGAGCCTGTGGGCGCCATCACCCGGACCGGAAAAGGATATCTGGTGATCGTGGCCTCCGACGCTTCGGACCACACCTGGCGCCGGGCCAAGAGCTTTGTGGCGGGAACGGAGCAGCAGTGTGTCCGCCTGCCCTTCACCAAGGAGGAATTCGGCTTCTCCGTGGGCCGCAGCAGCCTGGCCATCGCCGCTTTTACCGACGCGGCCCTGGCCCTGGCCTTCGTCAAGGCGCTGCCCAATCCGGAGAAGTATGCCAAGGAGACGGAAGTGCTGGAAGAAAAGAATGCCAAGCTCCGCCAACGGCAGAAGGAAGCCAAGGCCCACCAGCGAAATGTCCGCATGGGCAAGAAGAAGTAAGTAGACCGACAAGTGCAGCCCGTAAGGGCTGACAAATGCAAAGTGCAAAATGCAAAATGCAGAATTAAGGTATCGCCTCGCGATTATTTCAATAATGCCCGAAGGGCATACCATAATTTTGCATTCCGCATTCTGCATTCTGCATTTTCACATCATGGAGGTGCGTTTTATAGTATGAGTTTTGTGAAGTATCGACTGAAGGAGGTCGCCGCCGATTTTGGCAGGACCCCCAAGGAAATCGCGGAGATCATCTCCAAGTTCGGCGAGAAGCCCAAGTCCAACACTCAGGTCCTGACCGATCAGGAGCTGAACTTCGTGTTTGACTACATGACCCAGACCAATCAGATCAGCTCCCTGGAGCAGGTCTTTGCCGTCAAGGCCACTGCCCCCAAGGCAGAGCCCAAGGCCGCTCCCGCCAAGACTGCCGAGCAGCCCCGGCAGCAGAACAATAACAGCAATAACCGCCAGCAGGGCGGCCAGCCCCAGAAGCAGGCCCAGCCCAAGGCGGAGCCCGCCAAGCCTGCCAAGCCCGCTGAGCCCGAGCGCAAGCGGGAGCGCCGTGTCGTGGACACCTCCGCCGTTCAGGTGAACGCCAACCGCTTTGCCGACGTTGACAATCTGGTCTCCGAGAAGGTCCAGAATTATCAGGGCGGCAAGCAGAAGATCGGCGGCGGCAAGGGCAAGCAGCAGCAGAAGCAGAACAACAAGGGCTTCAAGGGCAGCAAGTCCCGCAACGAGGAGCAGGAGAAGATGCGCCGTCTCCAGATGGAGGTGGCCCGGAAGGCTCCCGTCACCGTCAAGATCCCCGACGAGATCACCGTCGGCGAGCTGGCCAGCCGCATGAAGAAGACCGCCAGCGAGGTCATCAAGTGCCTGATGAAGAACGGCGTCATCGCCGCCATCAACCAGACCATCGACTACGATACCGCCGAGTTCGTGGCCACCGAGCTGGGCTGCAAGGTGGAGAAGGAGATCACCGTCACCATCGAGGAGCGGATCATCGACGACCATGTGGATACCGCCGAGGAGCTGGAGACCCGCGCTCCCGTCGTCGTGGTCATGGGCCACGTCGACCACGGCAAGACCTCCACTCTGGACGCCATCCGGAAGACTTCCGTCACCGCCGGCGAGGCGGGCGGCATCACCCAGCACATCGGCGCTTATACCGTGGATGTGAACGGCCAGATGATCACCTTCCTGGATACCCCCGGCCACGCGGCCTTTACGTCCATGCGTGCCCGCGGCGCCAAGTCCACCGACATCGCCATTCTGGTGGTTGCCGCTGACGACGGCATCATGCCCCAGACCATCGAGTCCATCAACCACGCCAAGGCCGCCGAGGTGCCCATCATCGTGGCCATCAACAAGATGGATAAGCCCACCGCCAACCCCGACAAGATCAAGGAGCAGCTGACCAAGTATGACCTGATCCCCGAGGAGTGGGGAGGCGACACCATCATCGTGCCCATCTCCGCCAAGACAGGCATGGGCCTGAACGACCTGCTGGAGATGGTCCTGCTGACCGCCGAGGTCCAGGAGCTGAAGGCCAACCCCAACCGCCGGGCCAAGGGCACCGTCATCGAGGCCCGTCTGGATAAGACCCGCGGTCCCATCGCCACGCTGCTGGTCCAGAACGGCACCCTGAAGCAGGGCGATATCGTCATCGCCGGCACCGCCGTGGGCCGTGTCCGTGTCATGACCAACGACAAGGGCCGCACCGTCAAGACCGCCGGCCCCTCCATCCCCGTGGAGATCACCGGCCTGGCCGAGGTCCCCGCCCCCGGCGACGAGTTCAACGCCGTCACTGACGAGCGCATGGCCCGTGAGCTGGTGGAGCAGCGCAAGCAGGCTCTGAAGGATGCCGCCGCCAACGCCATGAGCAAGGTCACCCTGGATAACCTGTTCGCGAGAATGCAGGAGGGCGAGATGAAGGAGCTGCCTCTGATCGTCAAGGCCGACGTTCAGGGCTCCGCCGAAGCCGTCAAGGCCTCCCTGGAGAAGATCTCCAACGAGGAGGTCCGGGTCAAGGTCATCCACGCGGGCGTCGGCGCCATCAACGAGTCCGATATCCTGCTGGCCTCCACCTCCGGCGCCATCATCATCGGCTTCAACGTCCGTCCCGATGCCGGCGCTCAGGCCAGCGCCCAGCGGACCAACGTGGATATGCGGTTCTACCGGGTCATCTACGACGCCATCGACGAGATCGAAGCCGCCATGAAGGGTATGCTGGCTCCCACCTATGAAGAGGTGATCCTGGGCCACGCCGAGGTCCGCCTGACCTACAAGGTCAGCGCCATCGGCACCGTCGCCGGCTGTATGGTCAAGGACGGCAAGGTCACCCGGGACGCCCAGGTCCGCATCCTGCGTGACAACATCGTCATCCACGAGGGCGAGATCGGCTCCCTGCAGCGCTTCAAGGACGCTGCCAAGGAAGTCACCGCCGGCTACGAATGCGGCATGACCGTTGCCAAGTTCAACGACATCAAGGAAGGCGACATCTTCGAATGCTTCGCCATGCAGGAAGTTAAGAGATAATTTCGCAGCATTGCCGCACCGCTTAGGCGGCGCGGCAATGCTTTTCATGAATGATGAATAATGAAGCCGCTTCGCTGATGAATAATGAATAATTGAGGTATTTGCTTCGCAAATTTATGAAATCATGCCCGAAGGGCATACCAAAATTATTCATTATTCATTATTCATCATTCGCTATTCACTATCATGACGAAAGGAATGACATATATGGCATCCAATCGAATCAACCGAATCAATGAGGAGATCCAGAAATCCATCGCGGGCAAGCTGCGCACGGTGAAGGACCCCCGGGTCAGCGGCACCATGATCTCCGTGACCCGTGTCGAGACTACCCCCGACCTGCGCTATGCCAAGGTCTATGTTTCCTTCCTGGAAGCGGATAAGGCCAAGGACGCCATGAAGGGTCTCCAGTCCGCCGGCGGATACCTGCGCCGGGAGGTGGGCAATGACCTGAAGCTCCGCTATACCCCCGAGCTGGTCTGGTCCCTGGACGACTCCATCACCTATGGCGCCCATATGCTGGAGATCATCAACAATCTGCCCTACGGTGAGCACGATGACGAGGAATGAGTGCGCGGCGTGGCTGAGGGAGCGTGACCATTTCTGCATCCTGACCCACCGCCGCCCTGACGGCGATACCATGGGCTCCTCCGCCGCCCTGTGCCTGGGGCTCCGGGCTCTGGGCAAGACCGCCCATGTGCTGGAAAACCGGGAGGCTTCTCCCTTCCTGTCCGCCTGCCACGCGGGACTTTCCAAGGAGGAAGCGGCGGAGGGGGACACCCTGATCACCGTGGACGTGGCGTCCCCCGGGATGCTGCCCAAGGCCTTTGAGCCCTTGCTGGACCGGTGCGCCCTGCGCATCGACCACCACGGCAGCGCCACCTCCTTCACGCCCGTGGAGCTGGTGGACCCCTGCGCGGCGGCCTGCGGCGATATCGTCTATGACCTGCTGCTGGAGCTGGGCGTGACGCTGACCAAGGAGATGGCCTGGCGGCTGTATATCGCCGTGTCCACGGACACCGGCTGCTTCCGCTATGCCAATACCAACGCTCACTGCTACACGGTGGCGGCGGCCTGCGCCGAGACCGGCGCGGAATTGTACCCCATCACCCAGGAGCTGTTCGACACCAACACCCTGGGGAAGCTGAAAATGCAGAGCTATATCGTGGAAAATGCCCGGTTCCTCTGCGGCGGGAAGGCCGCGGTCTGCGCCATCCCCAAGGCCATGGAGGAGACCGTCACCAAGGACGACATGGAGGGCGTTCCCGGCTTCCTGCGGTCCATTGAGGGCGTGAAGATCTCCGCGACCCTCCGGCAGACCGAGGAGGGCGGCAGCAAGATGTCCGTCCGGGCGGTACCCGGCTACGACGCCGCGGCGGTCTGCGCCCGCTTCGGCGGCGGCGGCCACAAGGGCGCCGCCGGCGCCAGCCTTACGCTGTCCCTCGAGGACGCGGCAGAAGTGGTGGCGGAAGCCCTGAAAGAAGCGGTGGAAGGAGGAATTGGAAATTGATTTGTTGATAATTGAAAATGACGGTGGAATGGAGTTTGGATCGTAGTTTCGCGTTCCTTTTGGCGGCACAGCCGCCCTCGGCTCCCTCTCTGAGGGAGCTGGCAAAAATCTTTGATTTTTGACTGAGGGAGTGTCGTGTGGACGTTAGGACACTCCCCCAGTCACGCTGTTCGTGTGACAGCCCCCTCATAGAGGGGGCCAAGGCGCCTAACTGGCAGAGCATCAAACTACACTTTGAAATACCACACCGCCTTTTATGGGCGGGGATGGTATGCAATTGTTACCGTCATTTTCAATTTTACATTTTCAATTTTCAATTTGAATTATGAATGGAATCGTGATCGTAGACAAGCCACGGGAATGGACCAGCCAGGATGTCACCGCCCGGCTGCGGCGGGTGTTCAATACCCGGCGCATCGGCCATGGCGGCACACTGGACCCCATGGCCACCGGCGTTCTGCCGGTGTTCGTGGGCCGGGCCACCCGGGGCGTGGAATTTTTTGAGCACGCCGAAAAGACCTATGAGACCACGCTGCGGCTGGGACTGACCACCGATACCGAGGATATCTGGGGAAATGTGCTGACACAGCAGGAAGTTCACATTTCGGAAACAGAATTTTCAGCAATTCTTCAGGGGTTCCGTGGTAAAATAAAACAAATTCCGCCCATGTACTCTGCCCTGAAGGTAAACGGCCAGAAGCTCTGCGATCTGGCCCGGAAGGGCAAAGAGGTGGAGCGCCAGCCCAGGGAGATCGAGATCTTCGAGCTGACCTGCCTGGAATTCACCGGGGAAACCGCGGTGCTCCGGGTCCGCTGCTCCAAGGGCACCTATATCCGGACGCTGTGCAAGGACATCGGCGAAGCACTGGGCTGCGGCGGCTGCATGGCGGCCCTGCGCCGGGTCTCCGCGGGGGAGTACACCATCGGCGAGGCGGTGCCCCTGCAGGAGCTTCTGGACACGGCGGAGCCGGAAAAATACCTCCGGCCGGTGGACACCATGTTCCGCAATTACCCGGAGGTGACCCTGTCCGAAAAGCAGGAGCAGCGCTGCCGCAACGGAAATTCCTTCTCCATGAAGCTGGAGGAGGGGACCTACCGGGTCTACGGCAGGAATGGCGAATTTTTAGCCCTCAGCCGTGTCGAAAACGGCGTCATGAGCACCGTGAAGAGCTTTTTTGAAGTTTGAAGAAAGTAAATTGTAGTTTATAGTGCAGTTAAAAAGAAACACGTCATTGCGAGCCAGTGCTCACACTGGCGTGGCAATCCCCCGGTTCTTCCGGGACTTTAAAGAGATGAAACCGGTAAGTTACGCCTGGAAATACCAGGATTTTTAGCATCCGACTGCGTTGCGCCACCGTAGGGGATTGCCACGCCAGTCTGCGGACTGGCTCGCAATGACAGCATTTTTTTGGTCGCCGCAACCCCTTTTCAACGGAACACCAAACTACAATTTGAAAATAACACCATGAGAAGAGACAAACGAATTTTTGCCCTGGGATTTTTTGACGGGGTGCATCTGGGCCATCAGGAATTGCTTCGGCAGTGTGTCCGGCTGGCCCGGGAACTGGATTGCCAAACGGCGGCCATCACCTTCGACGCCCATCCCAAGACGCTGTTTTCCGCCGATGTGCCGCCCCTGATCAACACGGTGGAGGACCGGTGCCTGCTGCTGCGGCGCTATGGCATCGGGACCATTTGCCGCTACCCCGTTGTGAAAGAGGTCATGGCCATGCCCTGGCGGGATTTCCTGGAGGAGCTGATGGCCCAGGGCGCGGCGGGCTTTGTCTGCGGCGATGATTTCAGCTTCGGAAACCGGGGCGAGGGCAACGGCGAAAAGCTTCAGGAATTCTGCCGGGAGCGGGACCTGCCCTGCGTCATCGTGCCGGAGCAGACCGAGGACGGCATCCGCGTCTCCTCCACCCATATCCGCGCCCTCATCGAGGACGGAAAAATGGAGACGGCAGCACGGTTCCTGGGGCACCCCCATCTGCTGTCCGGGACCGTGATCCATGGCCACCAGCTGGGCAGGACACTGGGGATCCCCACCGCCAACCTGCTCCTGCCGGCGGGGGTGGTGGTGCCGAAATTCGGCGTTTACGCCTGTCTGGCGGAGGTCGGCGGGAAGAAATACCCCGCGGTGGCCAATGTGGGCACCCGCCCCACCGTCAGCGGCAGGGGCATCACGGTGGAGCCCTGGATCCTGGATTTCGAGGGGGACCTCTACGGCCGGGAGCTCCGGCTGGAATTTTACAGATTCCTCCGCCCCGAACAAAAATTCCCGGATCTTGCCGCCTTGCAGGCCGAGATCCGAAAAAACGCCGTGGAAACGAGAGATTATTTTGGAAAGTGAATTGTAGCTTATCGTGTTGCTGCACGAAATGTAGAATGCTGAATGCAAAATGCAAAATTGTGGTATTTCCTGCGGAAATCATTTAAATTGTGCGCTTTGCGCACACCATCATTCTGCATTTTGCATTTTGAATTTTGCATTGCGATGCCGTAGGCGGAGCGTTAAACTGCAATTTGAAAAGGAGGCCATCTTATGAAGATCCTGCTGATCGAAGATGAAAAGATGCTGTCCGACTCTATCCGGGCCATGCTCAACGGCCGGGGGTATGAGACCGACGCGGTTTACGACGGGGAGACGGGGCTGGAATACGCCAAGCTGGGGGTCTATGATCTGGTGATCCTGGACGTGATGATGCCCGGGCTTGACGGCTACCAGGTGGCCCGGCAGCTGCGCGCGGAGCATAATTCCGTGCCCATCCTGATGCTCACCGCCAAGTCCGATCTGCTGGACCGGGTGGAGGGCCTCAACGCCGGCGCCGACTACTATCTGACCAAGCCCTTCGACGGCCGGGAGCTGCTGGCCTGCATCCACGCGCTGCTGCGCCGCCAGGGCGAGCAGGTGGACTGCCTGAGCTACGGCAATACGGAGCTGGATCTGGCCACGGGCATCCTCAGCTGCGGGGAGAATTCCGTGCGGCTGTCCGCCCGGGAATTCGACGTGATGCGCTTCCTCCTCCAGTCCGGCAGCCGGAACATCTCCAAGGAGGTGCTGCTGAGCCGGGTCTGGGGCTACGATTCCAATGCGGTCGAGAACCATGTGGAGGTATATGTGGGCTTCCTGCGGAAGAAGCTGGCCGCCATCGATTCCGACGTCCGGATCGAGGCGGTGCGGCGGCTGGGCTACCACCTGGAGGTGAAGGCGCCTTGATCCGCAAGCTGCGTGTCAAATTCATCTGCATCATCATGACGGTGGTCACGGTGATGCTGGGCGTGATCTTCGGGCTGGTGCTGCACATCACGTCCCAGAACCTGCAGCGGGAATGCCTGCAGGCTCTGCAGCAGGCGGCGGACAGCCCCGGCTTCCTGCTGGACCGGCGGGAGAACGCCATCGGCCTTCCCTATTTTGTGATCACCCAGGATCTGTGGGGCAACCTGCGGATCAGCGGCAATGTGAACCTGGAAATTTACGGGGAAGAGGAGCTCCAGAGCTTCTGGCAGGCCGCCCAGCAGGGGACGGAGCAGATCGGCGAGATCGAAGATTACGACCTGCGCTTCATGCGCTCCAACAGCCCCAGCGGGCTGGAATACGTCTTCGTGGACGTGACCAGCCAGAAAAACACCATGTCCAATCTGCGGAAAAGCTGCCTGGGCATCGGCACCGTGTGCTTCGCGGCCTTCTGGGGCATCAGTATCCTGCTGGCCCGGTGGGCGGTCCGGCCTGTGGAGAATGCCTGGGACCAGCAGCGGCAGTTTGTGGCCGACGCCTCCCATGAGCTGAAAACGCCCCTGACGGTGATCCTGACCAACGCGGAGCTGCTGCAGGAGCCGGAGTACGGCGAAGGGGAGCGGGGGCAGTTCGCCGGCAGCATCCAGGCCATGGCCTGCCAGATGCGGGGACTGGTGGAGAGCCTTTTGCAGCTGGCCCGGGCTGACAGCGGCCAGTCGAAGCAGGAGGTGGCGCCATTGGACTACAGCAAGCTGGTGGCTGATGCGTTGCTGCCCTTTGAGCCGCTGTATTTTGAACAGGGGCTGCTGCTGGAAAGCGACGTGGAGCCGGGCCTTCGGCTGACGGGCACCGCCCGGAGCCTCAGCCAGGTGGTGGACATCCTGCTGGACAACGGCCTGAAGTACGCCGCCCCCGGGGGCACCGTCCGGCTGACGCTGCGCAGCCAGGGCAGGGGCCAGTGCGTCCTGAGCGTCAGCAGTCCCGGACAGACCCTGACACCCCAGCAGTGCCGGGACATTTTCCGCCGGTTCTACCGGGTGGATCAGGCCCGGAGCATGAATCACAGCTACGGCCTGGGCCTGGCCATCGCCCAGCGGATCGTCGCGGACCACCGGGGCAGGATCTGGGCCGAAGGCCGTGATGGGGTCAATACCTTCTATGTGATCCTGCCGATGATTTGAGGGGATTGTAGTTTGTCGTGCTGTTCACAAACCCACTTGGCTCTCCCTCTGGGAGAGCTGGCACGCCGAAGGCGTGACTCTGCGCCCGCAGGCGCGTTTCGGAGCGCAACCGCCCGAAGGGCGGCTCTTAGCGCGGAGATGAGAGGGCCCTCTCCGCC
>JAFUMG010000015.1 GCA_017473225.1 Oscillospiraceae bacterium
AATCCCTCAGTCAAAAATCGGAGATTTTTGACAGCTCCCTTTACACAAGGGAGCCTTGGGGCGCTCCCGCGCCACTGCGCCCGCTTCTCGCTACAGAGCGCAACCGCCGTAGGCGGCTCTTAGCGCGGAGTAGTGCGATAAACTACAATTTGAAACATCCCAGCCATCCGAGCCCTTACGGGCTTGTGTTTACATCTCGAAAATATTACCCAGCGCCACCTTTGTGGGCTCCTGGGGCTCGGGGCGGAGGAACTCGTAGACGGTGGCGTAGGTCACGTTGACCCGGTTCAGGAACAGGTAATACAGCCCGGTCTGGAGGACCAGGGAAAGGACATAGAACAGGAAATAGCTGACGGTTTCGGACCAGGGCAGGGTAATGCCCACCATGGGCAGCAGCACATCGCCGTAGGCTACCACCATGACCGCGGCCTCCGCCAGATAGTACCACCAGAAGCCAAGATCGAGCTTGAACAGCTGGAAACGGTTATGGCGCATCATGGCGCGGCTTTCCCGCATGGCGGCGATGGCGCCCCGGCCGGGATCGTCGAAGAGGGCGTAGGTGGACAGCCGGTACTGGTACAAAATGGGTGTGGCGGCTGCCAGGAACAGGGCCAGCACAATGAAGAGCATGGGCACCAGGGCGCGGCTGAGGGATTCCAGCATGGCCGCGTCCAGCGTGACGCCGGAGTCCAGCATGGAGGTGGAGGACAGCAGGGGCAGCATGATGTCCATATAGTCGTTGGCCAGGGGCGTCATAATGAAGATCTGGGCGCCCAGATAGGTGGCGGCCAGGAGCAGGCCGAGATAGATGACGCCCTGCATCAGCACCAGCCGCAGGACGGGGCCGAACCGGCGGAAGCCATCCAGCAGCGTGGCGGGCGGGCAGTCTTGCCGACGTGCCATTTTCAGCGCGCCGCTCTGATAGCCGAAGCCCAGGAAGAGCACAATGATGCTCACCGCCATGGGGAGCACGGACTGGACCGTTGACAAAATGGAGCGAAGGCCCAGATTGGCCAGGCCGCCGGTGTCGTCGATCCGCAGACCCACCGCGTAGCTGATGACAGAGCTGAGCAGACCCAGCAGCGCGATACTGCCGCCATAGATCAGAGCCAGCTTTTTGGGGTCTCCGGGGTTGGCTGCCAGAGCTTCGGCAGCCCGATTGCGTACAGCGCGTCGATTTGTGATATCCATGATGCGCCTCCTTGGTGATTTTTCTGGTATTAGTATAAGTTATAAACCAATTCCGGGGAAATAGCAAATGAATTTTTTGTAACGGCAGTGAAAGGAAGGGAATTTTGAATTGTAGTTTAGCGTTCCGTTATGCAACGTAGCTGTATCCCGAGCGGAATGAAATGGAGTCGAGGGAACTACGCATTTTGTTGAGATTTGCAGTAAAATCGGTGCCAAGATCCCTCGACTCGCTGACGCTCACTCGGGATGACAGCGTTGTTGGTAATTTGCAGACTGTACGATAAATAAGAATTTCTGCCTCCATGCCGCAATAAGCTCCGCCGCCCTTTGGGGGCGGCGGAGTTTGGTTATTCTTCCTTTTTCAGCAGTCTGGAATAGCCGCTTCCGTATTGCACGCACCGGGAGACCCGGCTCAATGTCGCCGAGGAAATATCCGACTCGGACATGATCTGGTTGTAGGTCTTGCCCTCCATCAGCAGGCTGGCTGCGAAGACCCGCTCGGCCATGTTCTCGATCTCCTTGACGGTGCACAGATCCGCGAACAGCGCGCGGCAGTCCTCCGGGTTGTCGATGCCCGCGATCAGATCGAATAAGGCGTCAATTTTTTCCTGTTTGCCTGTCTGACACATGTCATTCCCTCCCTGCTCAGAATTTTTCCTGGGCGCCACGGATGAACGCCCGGGTCTTCTCGCTCCGGGGGTCGCCGAAGACCTGCTCCGGAGCGTCCATCTCCTCGATGACGCCGTCGGCCATGAACATCACCACATCGGCCACGCTCCGGGCAAATTCCATCTCGTGGGTCACCACGATCATGGTGTTGCCGCCGTTTTTCAGCCCCCGGATGACCCGCAGCACCTCGCCGGTCAGCTCCGGGTCCAGGGCGGAGGTGGGCTCGTCGAAGCACAGGATCTGGGGATTCAGCGCCAGGGCCCGGGCAATGGCCACCCGCTGCTGCTGGCCGCCGGACAGCTGGTGGGGATAGGACTCCGCCTTCTCCTTCAGACCCACCTTTTCCAGCAGCCCCATGGCCTTCTCCCGAATCTGCTCCGCGGTCCCCTGCTTCAGCAGCGTGGGGGCCAGGGTGATGTTTTCCAGCACGGAATACTGGGGGAACAGGTTGAAATTCTGGAATACCAGGCCGAAATGGAGCCGGTTCTGGCGGATCTCCTCCTCGGAGGCGCTGAGCAGCTGCTTTCCGGCCACCCAGATCTCGCCCTCGTCGGGAGTCTCCAGGAAGTTCAGGCACCGCAGCAGCGTGGATTTGCCGCCGCCGGAGGAGCCGATGATGGCCAGCACCTGGCCCTGCTCCAGAGAAAAGCTGATGCCCTTCAGGACGTCCGTATCTCCGAAGCCCTTTCTCAAATTATTTACTTGCAGTATCGCCATAGGCTCACCCTCTGAAATAGGACAGTTTCTTTTCCAGCTTGCCGAACAGGATCGTCAGCGCGCCGCTGAAGATCAGGTAGAAGGCGCCGGTGTAGAACAGGGGCCAGATCAGGCCCTTCTTGATGAACTGCTCGCCGGACCAGATGATCTCGTAGATGCCGATGATCCGGGCCAGGGAGGTATCCTTCACCAGCGTGATGATCTCGTTGCTCATGGGGGCCATGATACGCTTGACGACCTGCAGCAGCACCACCCGGAAGAAGATCTGGCTCTTGGTCATGCCCAGCACCTGGCCGGCCTCATACTGGCCCCTGGAGATGGACTCGATGCCGCCCCGGTAGATCTCGGAAAAATAGCAGGCATAGTTGATGGAAAAGGCCACGATGGTCGCCGTCATGCGGGGCATGGAGGGCAGACCGAACATCAGGCCCGGGCCGTAGAAAATGATGATCAGCTGGAGCATCAGGGGGGTGCCCCGGATGATCCAGACGAAGGTACGGGTCAGCCAGCGGATGGGCTTCCAGCCGCTCAGGAAATGGAGCGGCCCGGCCTCCAGCCGGCGGAAGGGGCTCCATTTGTTCATGGAGCCGAAGCAGACCACCAGGCCCAGGGGGATGGAAAAGGCCAGGGTCAGCAGAAATATTTTGATCGTTTCCCAGAAGCCGCCCAAAAGCTCCAGTGTCACCTGCGTGAACATGGTTCAGGCACCTCTCTTTCTGTTAGTATGTACGCGGCAAACGAGTGCCATTCCGGGCAGAGCACCGGCGGGACGCAGAATCCGCGGCCCGCGCTGCTCGCTCAGGATGACACTCGTCTGAAAGCAGAATGATGGATCGAGTTTCTGTTATTCGGCAAGAGTCAGGCCATACTTCTCAGCCAGGGCGGGCAGAGTGCCATCGGCGATGAGCTCGTCCATGATCTTGTTGACCTCGGCGGTCAGGTCGGAATCCTTGCGGAAGCCGATGCCGTACTCCTCACTGGTCAGGGCAATACCGGCGGCCAGGTCGGCGTAGCTGGTGCCCTCGCCGGTCATGGCGTTGGCCATGGTGATGTCGATGACGCAGGCGTCAGAGGTGCCGGCGGCCACTTCCATGACGGCGGCGCCCTGGTCCTGTACGGCGATGTAGTCGGTGATGCCCAGCTCCTTCAGAGCGTCCTCGCCCGCGGAGCCGCTCTCAACGGCGAAATTCAGGCCCTCCAGGCTGGCGGTGTCGGCGTAATTGCCCACTACATCGGCCTTCATGACCACCACCTGGGCGTTGATGACATAGGGATCGGAGCAGTTGGTGTTTAGCTTGACCTCCTCGGTGATGGTCATGCCGTTCCAGACGCAGTCGATATTCTTGGTCTCCAGCTCGTAGAACTTCTTGCCCCAGTCGGCCAGAACGAAGAATTCTACGTCCACATCCAGCTTTTCAGCCACCAGCCGGGCGAACTCGGCGTCGAAGCCGGTCCATTCGCCGTTCTCGTCCTTGTAGTCCATGGGGGCGTAGTCGGTGATACCGACGACCAGGGTGCCCTTCTCCTGGACATAGGCCATATCGGAGTCACCGGAGGAAGCGCCGCAGCCGGCGAAGATGGAGACCATCATCAGCACCGCCAGAACGGCGGCAAAAAGCTTCTTCATGTTCATAGGAAATCGGTCCTTTCAGGCTCCTTGACGGAGCGTCTTTGATTTGATAAACCTGATTATACTTTACTTCGCTAAAGTTGTAAAGCGTTAATTTTGTAATCGTGTATTTTTGTGAAAGATGTATATTTTGATGCGGGATAATTGTGGCATTTTGGGAAAGTATGCCCGTGCGACAGACTTTCTAAGGTGTTTTGAAATTGTAGTTTGTCGCACTGGCGCGGGAGCGCCCATGCCTTCCCCCCGGGGGAAGCCATGGGCGCTAAACTCCAATTGTGACCATCGGTTTTAGTCTGCAAAACTGACAAAACGAACAATGTAACGACATGTCATTCCGAGCGGAGTGAAACGGAGTCGAGGAATCTACGCATTATGATAACATTTGCACTCAAATTGGTGCCAAGATCCCTCGACTCGCTGACGCTCGCTCGGGATGACAGCGCTGTTGGTGATTTGCAGACTGTGCGCAAAATATAAATTCACAGATCCCCATCAATGCGCAAACGCGGGACGGCTCATAAGAGCCGTCCCGCGTTTTCTTGTTTATCCGACGCCCTCGTCGGTGATGCCGAACTCAGCTTCCCGCTGGGTTCTGGCCTGGTCCAGGGCGGTTTGTACCCCGGACAGCCCCTCGCCCACGATGGCCATGGTCCGGTCGTAGGAGGCTTTGGCGCTGGACAGGGTGCTGTCGTCGATGCCCAGGGCCGTCTTCCAGTCCGTCACGGAAGCATCCAGGGGCAGAACGCGGTATTCCTTATGTCCGTCCTCCTTCCACATCTGCACCCAGGTGGGCAGAATGTCGGCGCTGTCCAGATGGACCTGGCCGTTGGAATACTTGACGAAGCTGAAGGTAAAGAGGGCACCGTCCTCCGTATGGCCGGAGCTGACGCCCACGTTATCCGAGCGCTGGTTGGACAGCAGGTTGCCCACGGAATAGACACACACCGTCTGATGGGCCGGGTCCGCGGTGCTTGTCAGCAGGGTGACGGGCTGGACCACATGGGGATGCCCGCCGGCGATGACATCCACGCCCAGGTCGCACATCTTCTGGGCGATGGTCTTCTGGTATTCGTTGGGGCTCAGTTGGTATTCCTCGCCCCAGTGGATGAACAGCACGATGGCCTCGGCCCCGGCTTCTCTCATGGCGGCGATGTGGCTCTCCATCTGGGTGTAGAAGACGTCCAGATGGGAATAATCAAAAATATTGATCAGGGAGGAGACGCTGTTGTCCAGGGGCAGGCCGTTGACGGCGGGCCGTCCGCCGGAGCCGCTGAGCTCGCCATAGGTGTAGCAGACCATACCGACCTGGATGCCGCCCACGTCCACCACCTGATAATGGGGGTCCTCCTCCGCTGCCACCGTGCCCAGGATGCTTAGGCCCCGGGCGGTGATGGTGGAGAAGGTGCGCTTCATGCCGGCGGCGCCGGAGTCGTTGGCGTGGTTGTTGGCGGTGAGGAACATGTCAAAGCCCGCGTTTTTCACCGCGTCGGCGATCTCGTCGGGGCAGTTGAACTTGGGATAGCCGGAGTACTCCCGGCCGTTGTCCGTGCCGCCCAGGGTGGTCTCCAGATTGACGGCGGAATAGTCCGCTTGGTTTACATAATCTTTGATCATTTCGAAGGTGGGATCAAAATTGTAGCTGCCGTCGCTTTCTTTGCCGCTGTTGATGACGGGGATGTGCATCATCACGTCGCCCGCCACGGTGACGGTGGCCCGGGCGGTGACCGTCACGGCTTCGGGCTCCGTGGGCAGCGTCGCTTCCGGCTCTGTGGGGTCCGGGATGTCCAGCACATCCCCCACGAAGCCGGAGGTGCTGCCGTCGCCGAAGAGACCGTTGACGAAGAAATCATAGCAGAATTTCGCCGCGAAGATGGTGGCGCCCAGGATCACCGCGGCCACGATGGCCAGCAGGATCTTCGGCAGCAGCTTCAGAAATTTGCGGCCTTTTTCCTTATCGAGCATTGAGGTTTCCCTCCTTGAAAATCAGGGATCCAGCAGGTAATGGACGGAGTGGACGGTTTTGCCCCGGCGGCTGTAGACCCGGGGGACCCGGCGGCTGATGCCGCAGACCACCTCGTAGTTGATGCTGTCCACCGCCGCGGCCAGCTGCTCCATGGTGATCTCCTCGCCCCCGTTGCGGCCCACCAGGGTCACCCGGTCATTGAGGGTGACGCCGGGGATGTCCGTGACGTCCACCATCATCTGGTCCATGCAGACCCGGCCCAGGATGGGGGCCCGTTTGCCCCGGATCAGGACATAGAATTTGTTGGAAAGGCTCCGGCGGTAGCCGTCGGCATAGCCCACGGGGACGGTGGCCACCCGGGTCTCCCGGGTGGTGACGTAGGTGCCGCCGTAGCTGATCTCTCGGCCCGCCGGGAGGGTCTTGACGTGAGTGACCCGGCTGAGCCACTGGAGGGCCGGCCGCAGAGGCAGGGTCTCGGTGGGCACCTCCTCACTGGGGTACATGCCGTAGGTGACGATGCCCGCCCGGACCATCTCGTAGTGGTTCTCGAAATTCATCAGGCCGGCGGAATTATCCACATGCCGCAGGGGGATCTCCACGCCCCGCTTTTTCAGCATCCCATAAAAACGGTCGAAGGTCTCCGCCTGATGGCGGGATTTGCTCAGATCCGCGTCGTCGGCGGTGGCGTAGTGGGTAAAGAGACCCTCCGCCTGCAGGCCGGGGAGCTTCGCGATCCTGGCACAGATATCCGCGTCCTCCTCCGTGGCCTGGAAGCCGATGCGGCTCATGCCGGTGTCCACGGCGAAGTGGAAGGCGGCAGTCTTGTCCAGCGCCTGGGCGGCCTGGGACAGGGCCACCGCGTCCTCGTAATGGAAGATGGAGGGCCGGATCTCCGCCTCCACCAGCGTGGGGAATGCCCGGACCGGGGTATGGCCCAGGATCAGGATGGGATTATACAGGCCTGCCTGCCGCAGCTCCATGGCTTCCAGTACAGAGGATACGCCGAAGAAGGAGCATTTATCCTGCAGCAGCCGGGCCACCTGGATGGCGCCGTGGCCATAGGCGTCGGCCTTGATGACCGCCATCACGTCCACCCCCACCCGGGCACGGATGGCGTCGATATTGGCGTCGATGGCATCCAGATCGATTTTGACGTAGGTATTGTCGAAATTCAAAGGGGATCAACTCCAAAGCAAACAGTTTTGGCTATTTTATCATGGAATGGTAAAAAAGTAAACCGCGGGAGGGATTAAGATTTGGACCGGGGGATGGAAATTACAGCTTGGCGCGCGAGCAGCGTTTCAAATCTTAGGCAAGAATTAAACAACTGTTCACGAAATATTTACAGCCGGCTGTTATTTTATTCCACAAAGTATTTTAACAGGCAACCTCAAAAAAGAGTTTTTAGAGGTGCCCGACAAAGGAGGTATCCCCATGGTCGATTACCGGCGGCTGCGGCCCAACAATCTGACATCCCCGGAATTCCGGCATCTGTTTCTCCTGCTGTTCTGGATCGCCTTCGGCATCTGCTTCGCCAGCGCGGAGCGGCTGATCCCCCGGGCGGTGTGGCACCCGGTCTGGTGCCCGCTGGATGATAAGATCCCCTTCTGCGAATGGTTCTTCATCCCCTATATGTTCTGGTTTGTGTTCCTGGTGGGCATGCACCTGTACCTGCTGCTGTTCGATATCCCGGCGTTCAGGCGGTTCATGTATTTCATCATGGTGACCTATTCCGTGACCATGGTGGTCTACATCCTCTACCCCACCTGCCAGGAGCTGCGGCCCGCGGTATTTCCCCGGGATAATTTCCTGACCCGGCATGTGGCTGGCTTCTATGAATTCGACACCAACACCAATGTTTGCCCCTCGCTCCACTGCGTGGGCTCCATGGCGGTGGCCTTCGCCGCCTGGGATACGGAGCGGTTCCGGAAGCCCGGCTGGAAATTCGCCTTTACGGCCACAGCCCTTCTGATCTCCGTCTCCACGGTGTTCGTCAAGCAGCATTCCGTCATCGATGTGCTCTGGGCCTGGTTGCTTTGCGGCGCGGCGTATGTTATAGTGTATGTGATCCTTCCGAAAAAACAGAACGCGGAGGTGCGCCCATGGCACGAGGAGGCAACTACCTGATCCAGGCTTTCCAGGCGAAGCAGCGGTTCCTGACCTATGACCAGGACCGGTTGACTGCAAAATTCCGTCTGAAAACCGATGCGGACTTTCTTTATGTAAATCTGTTATGTAAACTATACCGGGTCAGCCGCAAAACCGGCGATCTGGAATACCGGGAGGGCGGCGTCTGGCTGGACGGAAACAGCAATGAAGAGGTCATGACCCTTCTGGACCTTCTCTGCGATAGCCGGGAGGACCGTTGGATCTCCGGCCGCTGGAAGAATATGCAGTCCTTCGGGCTGCAGTTCCACCAGAATCTGCTGGAGGAGCAGCGGGACCCCATGGCGGAGGCCATCGACCGGGACCCGGAGGGCTTCCGGGCCGCCTGCCTGGCGCTGGGCGGGGAGCCCATGACCGGGGCGGACATTTCCTTTTCCTTTGAGGTCTTTGACGGTCTGCCTATCGCGGTGCAGTTCTGGCATGGGGACGAGGAATTCGCGCCCCGGCTGCGGTATCTCTGGGACGAGAACGCCCGGATGTACATCCGCTATGAGACCATGTATTTCGCGGTGAATCTGCTCCTGCGGCGGCTCCGGGAAAAGATGCCATAAACAGAACAGGGCGGGAGCTGCTCCCGCCCTGTATCGCTATGTGAAAGAAATTTGCATTGTAGGGGCGTGCATCGCACGTCCGCGGGGGACCCTGGTGCGGATCCGCCGGGACGCCGGCGGGACCGTAACATTCCCCCGCCGGACGACCGATGGTCGCCCCTACCACAGCGTTCCAAAATCTGCGACAGGGCAGGGGATACCCTGCCCTGTGTTTTACCGTTGTTTGCAGGCGTAGAAATAGGCCTGCTTATAATCCTCCAGCTCCCGGTAGCAGCGCTCCAGGCGGGGGGCTGTTTTTTTCGGATGGGCTTCCTCTGCCCGGTGGTAGCATTCCGCTGCCCGGGCATAGTCCCCCTCCGCCAGAAAGGCCTCCCCACGGAGGAAATTCCAGTCCGGGCTTTCCCGGTCCTCCGCCGCTTCCAGAAGGGCGGCGCAGCGGCGGATATCCCCGGCATCCAACGCCGCCCGGGCCCGGAGGAGCAGCTCCTCATCCAGGGAGGGCAGCTGCCGGACTATCTCCTGTCCCGGCTGGGGGTGGAGCTTTGCCGCCAAAAGCAGGCGGCGGCGTTCCAGCTCCCGGGCGCAGTAGGCAGGCCGGGCCTGTTCCGCCCGGGCCAGCAGCTCCGCGGCGTAGGGCTTTTGGCCCCGGTCCGCCGCCTCCTCCGCCAGAGAAAGGCAGGCGAGGGCCGTCAGGAGCCGGCATTCCTGCTCGAAGGTCCCCTCCGGCACCCCGCAGGTTTCCAGCGCCCGCAGCGCGGCTTCGTATTCTCCGGCAAGATAGGCCCGCCGGGCCGCTTCCGTGGCCGCCTGATGGGGTGGGGAGACCGCCGCTTCCTCCAGAAAGAAGCTCACCGGCTTCCCTAGCTGTCCCGCCAGATACCGCAGGGTGTCCATGGAGGGCCGGGCGGAGCCGTTTTCGATCTGGGAGAGCATATTGCGGGTGATCACATCTCCGCAAAGCTGCCGCTGGGAAAGTCCCGCCGCCAGCCGCGCCGCTTTCAGTTTTTCGCCCAGTTCCATCCCGACACCCCCGGTAATTCAGATTTACCTCTATTGTAGCACAGTTCTCCCGGGATTGCAAACCGCGGGAGTGTGCGGCAAAGAAAACTCCCGCGGCGTGGGCCGCGGGGGTGTTGTATGTAAACGCTACGCCTCCGGCGTGGCGGGATAGAGGGACTTGTCCCGGTTATGGCTGCCGTCGTTGGCGGCGGAATAGGCATCCAGGAAGGCGTCCGTCACCAGACAGAAGTCGTCCCCATCGCCGACCCGGGGCGTGGCGTCGAAATGGTAGTAGGTCTCACCGCCGTCCACGCTGACCAGGCTCCAGAAGTGGTCGCTGTCATCAGCGAAATTGCGCACCTTTTGTACATCGATGTTGGGGATCTCCAGCCGCTCGAACAGCAGCTTGGTCACGGCGAAATAGCCGAAGCAGTCGCCCCGGCCGCCGCGGAGCATGGTATAGGCGGTCTGGTGATAGTCCGTGCGGTCGGAGTGGCCCCCGTAGCTCAGATTCCCCCGGGCCCAGTTGTAGATGACCCGGACCTGCTCCTCCACCGTGGCGCCGTCCCAGAGGAGCTCCTCCAGCTTTTCGTCCGCCGCGGCGTTGATGGTCTCCATGTCCACGAAGCCGTTCTCTTTTTCCAGGACAGTGACCAGGGCGGCGGCCCGGCTGCTGTTGCCCGCGGCGTCGGTGGCGGTGTAGACCACCTCATAGGTGCCGGGGGCGCTCAGGTCCACCTGACTGGTGTCCACCGTCACCCGGGGGTCCAGGTCCCGGTTGTCAGTGATGATGATGTCTTTCAGATAGGAGACGGTATCGCCGGCGTAGACGGTCAGATCCCGGACGCCGGTGATGGAGGGGGCGATCCGGTCCGTGTCCGTCCTGCCGCCGGTCTCGCTGCTCACCGGCAGGACCACGGCCACGCTGGTGCAGGGAATATCCACCAGCTCCATGCAGCCGGCAAACAGCAGCAGGACTGCCGCGATCGCGGGCAGAACGCTCCGGCGTCTTCTTTTGAAAGCTCGGTTACTCATAAAGAACACCCTTTCTCTTCCTGTCGTTGCTGACATTATAGAGAAAGGGTGCATCAATTTTGCGCTCAAAGCCGCATCAGGGCTGCATCAATTTGGAAACGAAATGTAAAAACCCGTTGGCTTGACGTAGAATTCCAGGACGATATCGCCATACCCCGTGTCCTGAAAGGCACAGCGGCGGCACCAGACGTCCTTTTCCTGGATGATCTCGGCCTCCTGCCCGCCGGGGTCCAGCCCCAGCTGCTCGAAGTAGAGGGACGTGAAGGTGTCCAGGGCGCTGGCCTGGTCCTCGGGGAAGAAGCTGCTGTCCGGGTCGTAGGTGACGTAGTCCAGATAGAGGATTTTGCCCGTCTCGTCGTCGAGATGGAGGAAGAGGTTGCGGTAGGGCTCATCCTCGTGGACCAGGTTGACGGCCCAGATGATGTTCATATTGCCGGAATCCTCTACGGCATAGGTCAGATAGGGCTCCGCCATCCGGTAGGAGGTCTCAAACCAGGAGAAGATCCCGCTGGCCGCGTACATGTCCATGGCTTCTTCCACGGCGGCGAATACCTCCTCCTCCGTCATGGAGGTCTCCTCCGGGGTGATGGGGAGGGAGTACATGGACCGCTCTATCGCCAGTTTTTTCAGAATATGGTCCCCGGACTGCCACTCGCTGCCGGAAAATTCCAGCTGCACCGACTGCATCGGAGCGGAAAGGACCTTGCGGCTGTGGATCAGGTCCGTGATCTCCCCGGTGATCCGGGGCAGAAAGGCGCCGGTGATGATCAGCAGCCCCGTCAGCGCCAGGATCAGGGCCAGTTTCAGTTTACGCATCCTGTTTTCCCGCCTTTCCGTAGAGGGTCACCGTCACCCGGGTCCCCTTGCCCGGCTCGCTGGCGAAGCTGATGCTGCCGCTGTGGAGCTCCACGATCTGCTTGCACAGGGCCAGACCGAGACCCGCGCCCCCCTGGCTCCGGGACCGGGCCTTGTCCACCCGGTAGAAGGCCTCGGTGATCCGGGCAAGCTCCGCCTGCTCCATGCCCCGGCCGTTGTCCACCACCTGGAACCGGCAGCCGCCGGGGATGGCGGTGGCGTAGACGGCGATCAGACCCTCGCTGTCCATGGCTTTGGCGGCATTGTCCACCAGATTGTACAGCAGGGATTTGACCAGGTCCGGCTCCAGCGCCACCCGCTTCTGCTCCGCCTTGCAGACCAGGCGGATGCCCCGGTCCTTCAGATTGGGGGAGAGGGCGTGCTCGATCTCGCCGAGATAGGTGCCCAGCCACACCCGCTTCATGAGGATGTCGTCCTTTTTCAGGAGCAGCAGGTCCAGCAGCTTGAAGGACAGCCGCTCCAGCCGGTGGCCCTCGGTGTAAATGAAGTCCGCCGCCATCATCCGGGTGTTTTCGTCCAGATTGCCCTGGCGCAGCAGGTCGGCGAAGCCGATGATGGAGGTCATGGGGGTCTTCAGCTCGTGGGCGAAGGCGCCCATAAAGCTTTCCTGCCGCTGCATATCCGATTCCAGACGGCTGATGTTCTCCTGCAGCTTGTCCGCCATGGCGTCAAAATCCCGGGACAGCTGGCCGAATTCGTCGCCGGAGGTCAGCCGGGACCGCCTGGACAGGTCGCCGCCGGAGATCTTCCGCACGGTGGCGGTGAGCCGGCGGAGCCGCCGGGTCATGGCGAAGGCAAGAACGGCGGAGGCCCCGATGCCAAAGAGGACCACTGCGGCATAGATGATGAGATACTGCTGCTGCTGGGCCCGGCGGATCTCATAGAGGTCCGAAAGGTCGAACCGGGCCATCAGCTCCAGGGTGGTATCCCCGGCGGAGAGGGCGCTCATGACCACGATGCCATGGCCGTAGGCATCCTCCACCGGCAGGTAGCTGCACTGGTCGGGGGAGGGGACCGTCAGGGTGTATTCCAGCTGGGCGGCGTTTCCGCTCTGGAAGAGGGTGGCGTCCGCCGATTTCAGGGACAGGGCCTGCCAGTGGCCCAGCTTCTGGGCCTCCATCTGGGACAAAGCGCCGGACAGGCTGCCGAAATCCGCCTGATCCCCCATAGCGTTCAGCAGGTACAGGGTGTTCTGGACCGTCTCGAAGGAATCCAGCGCCGCCTGGGTCTCCTTTTCCAGGGAAGCGCGGAAGGATGTGGTGAGCATCAGCGTGCCGCCAATGCCGAAGGACAGGGCGATCAGCAGGGAGATCGTGACGGTCAGCTTCAGACGGTAGCTCATGTTATCCCTCCAGACGGTAGCCCATGCCGTAGACCGGTTTGATCCGGTCGTCCCAGCCTGCCTTTTTCTTCATGCGCTGGATGTGGAGCTCCACGGTGCGGGTGCTCTCGGGGTATTCGCCGCCCCAGACCCGCTCGTAGATGGTGCTCTTGGACAGGACCACGCCGGGATTCTGGGCGAAGAGGAGCAGCAGGTCGTATTCCTTCCGGGTCAGGGGAAGCTCCGCGCCGTCCCGGGTCACCTGCATGGAGAGGGTGTTGATCTCCAGCCCGCCGATCTGAAGGAGGGTCTGCAGCTTTCCGTGGCGGCGCAGGACGCCCTCCACCCGGGCTAACAGCTCCAGCACGTCAAAGGGCTTGATGATGTAGTCCTCGGCGCCCATCCGCAGGCCCTTCACCCGGTCTGCCACGGCGTTTTTGGCGGTGAGGAAGATGACGGGCACGTTTGTTGCCCGGATGTAATCCATCAGTTCGAAGCCGTCGATGCCCGGCAGCATGATATCCAGCAGGATCAGGTCGAAGGTCTCCTTTTCAATGAGGTTCGCGGCCTCGATCCCGTCATAAGCACAGGTACACTGATAGCCGGCCCTGCCGAGACTCAGCCGCAGCAGCTCCGCGATAGGCCGTTCATCATCCACGGCCAGAATACGAATCATAAGAATCAGCCTCCTTGATTATGACAAAATTATATCATAACTGCATCAGGATTGCATCAGGGGAATGAGGAGAAAAGCGCCGCCTCAAAATATGCTGTCATTGCGAGCCAGTGTGAGCACTGGCTCGCAATGACATGCTTTTTTAATTGCATTCTAAACTACAATTTAAAAAGCTACCGTTTCTGTTGCGCCGGTTCTGATCTGGACATGCCGGAAGGAACTCGTTTGCATTTTCTCCCCTGGAGGGGGAGAAAATGAATGAGTCGTCTCCGTCGAGCCGGAGACGAGCGACAGTCCACCGGACTGTCGCGATCAAATCATTCGAGTCCCAATCAGATGAATCAAAAAACGGGAAACACCAGATGGTGTTTCCCGTTTTTTGGTACGCCAGAAGGGACTCGAACCCCCAACCCTCGGAACCGGAATCCGATGCTCTATCCATTGAGCCACTGGCGCGTTTGCTTCATAGCCTGACTATTATAGCAACCTTTTCCCGATTTGTAAAGAGGAAAAATGAAAAAATCTGTCGTGCCGGAAAACAGTTGTTTTCCGGCAACGGCTGTGCTATAATCAAAAATAATGACGAAGATTATGAAGGAGGCCGATTTTATGGCAGTTCAGCAGAGTTTCCGCACCGCGTTCAACGGTTTCAACCGGGAGGATGTGGTTCATTATATCGAGTTTCTCAACGCCAAGCACATTGCCGAGGTCAATCAGCTGACTTCGGAGCTGGAATTCCTCCGGGGCAAGCTGGCCGAGAGCCAGGCCGCCGCGGCGCCTGACCAGAAGGAGAAGGAAGTGGCCCCCCTCATCGAGCAGCAGGCCGCCCGGGTCCGGGAACTTTTTGACGAAAAGAACGAGCTGGCAAAGCAGCTGGAAACGGCCCTCGCGGACAAGAAGGCGGCGGAGGAGCAGCTCAGCGCCGCACTGGCGGAGAAGTGCCGCGCTGCCGCCAACCTGGAATCCGCCCTGGAGCAGCAGGATTCCTTCAAGTCCCGGATGGAAGAGGAGCTGGAAGCCTACCGCCGGGCGGAGCGCACCGAGCGGATCGCCCGGGAGCGCGCGGAGCAGATGTACCGGCAGGCCAATGGCGTCCTGGCGGATGCCACCGGCAAGGTGGACGAAGCCGCGGGCCAGATCGGCGATCTGGCCGGACGGGTGATGGAGCAGCTGCAGGAGCTGCAGAGCGCCGTGGCCAACAGCAAGCAGGCCCTACGGGATGCCGCCGCCACCATGTACACCATCCGCCCCGATACCGAAGAATAACATTGGGAGCGCATACCATGCCCGTATGCGCTCCTTGTTTTGGTAATTGCTTCAAATTGTAGTTTGGCGCACTGGCGCGGGAGCGCCAAACTTGCCTCTCCCTATGGGAGAGGTGCCCCGAAGGGGCGGAGAGGGCCCTCTCATCTCCGCGCTAAGAGCCGCCCTTCGGGCGGTTGCGCTCCGAAACGCGCCTGCGGGCGCAGAGTCACGCCTTCGGCGTGCCAGCTCT
>JAFUMG010000016.1 GCA_017473225.1 Oscillospiraceae bacterium
TCTGTCTAGCATTGCGGTAATTGCAACGCTTTCTCTCCCTCCGACTCGGCTTACGCCGAGCCACCTCCCTCGTCAGAGGGAGGCTTGGGGCGCTCAGCACAAGGCATGGCTTCGCACACCGCGCCACCGTAACCATCGAAGTACGAAACTACAACTCCAATAACTGTCTTCCTCTATTTTACGTTCCGGCGGCGGTATCGTCAAGGTTGACATTTCTGGAAATTAAAGTTAAAATAATAGTAACTATGACCAAAAAGGAGGGAATACCATGGACGCTGGAAGTAGCGGCAATATACCGGGCCGAAGTATGCGGACTGCCGCGTCTGTGGCAGCATCCTGACCTTCGGCCGCGTACCGTTGCCTTCCATATCGTAATCATCACGAAAAGGAGGAAATCGCGTGGCAGAACGTTTTGAAATCGTAGAAAAAGCCCTCATTCAGATGCTTGAGGAAAAGAAGTATATCACCCTGCGGGATATCCTGGTCACCATGAACCCCAGCGATATCGCCGCCATCTTCGCCGACCTGGAGGAAAAGCAGATCCCCCTGATGTTCCGTCTGCTGACCAAGGAGCAGGCCGCGGAGACCTTTGTCGAAATGGACCCTGACGCCCAGGAGCTGTTGATCCGTGGCTTCTCTGATAACGAGCTGAAAGAAGTCGTGGATGAGCTGTACGTGGACGACGCGGCGGACCTGGTGGAGGAAATGCCCGCCAATGTGGTCAAGCGCATCCTGAAGCAGGCGGACCCCGAAATGCGCAAGTCCATCAACCAGATCCTGCGCTACCCCGAAAATTCCGCCGGCTCCATCATGACCACGGAGTACGTCTCCCTGCGGCCCAACATGACCGTGGAGGAGGCCATCCTGCGCATCCGCCGCCAGGGCGTGGACAAGGAGACCATTTACACCTGCTATGTCACCGGCAAGGACCGGCGGCTGCTGGGTCTGATCACCGTCAAGGACCTGCTGCTGGCAGAGGACGATGAGACTCCCCTGGAGCAGATCATGCTGACCAACATCATCTCCGTCACCACCCAGACCGACCAGGAAGAGGTGGCCCGGATGTTCAGCAAGTATAACTTCCTGGCCCTTCCCGTCGTGGACGGCGAGAACCGTATGGTCGGCATCGTCACCTTCGACGACGCCATGGACGTCATGGAAGACGAGGCCACCGAGGATATCGAGCTGATGGGCGCAATGACCCCCTCGGAAAAGCCCTATCTGAAAAGCTCCCCCCTGGACCTGTTCAAGAACCGCTTCCCCTGGCTGACACTGCTGATGGTGTCGTCCACCTTCACCGGCCTGATCATCACCTCCTTCGAGGACGCCCTGGCGGCTCAGGTGGCCCTGACCGCCTTCATCCCCATGCTGATGGGCACCGGCGGTAACTCCGGCTCCCAGTCCTCCGTCACCGTCATCCGCTCCCTGAGCCTGGGCGAGCTGAAGTTTAAGGACATCGGCATCGTCCTGTGGAAAGAGCTGCGGACCGCCCTGATGTGCGGCATCGCCCTGGCGGTGGTGTGCTTTGCCAAGATCTGGCTCGTGGACCACCTGCTGTTCAGAAACGAGGAGATCACCCTGATCGTGGACCTGGTGGTCTGCCTGGCCCTGGCCCTGACCGTGGTCATCGCCAAGGTGGTGGGCTGCACCCTGCCCATGATCGCGAAGGTCCTGGGCGCCGACCCCGCCGTCATGGCCAGCCCCTTCATCACCACCATCGTGGACGCCGTGTCGCTGCTGGTGTACTTCATGTTCGCCAAGATGCTGCTGAGTATTTAAAAAACAGCCTTCCCCTTTGGGGAAGGCCTAGTACCACATGTGAAAAGAGCCTGCCGATACGGCAGGCTCTTTCTCTTTACTTAACCAGCAGTTCCGCGATCTGGATGGCGTTGGTGGCAGCGCCCTTGCGGACCTGGTCGCCGCAGCACCACAGGCACAGGCCGTTGTCGTCGGTCAGGTCGGGACGGATGCGGCCGACGAAGACGATATCCTGATCGGAGGTGTCCAGGGGCATGGGGTACATCTTCTTGCTCAGGTCATCCACCAGCTTACAGCCGGGAGCCTGGGCGATGATCTCCCGGGCCTCGGCCACGGTGACCTTCTTGTCGAAACGCAGGGCGACGGAAATGGAGTGGCTGCGGACCACGGGGACCCGGACGCAGGTCATGGCGACCTTCAGCTCGGGCAGATGCATGATCTTGCGGCCCTCATTCTGCAGCTTCATCTCCTCGCTGGTGTAGCCCTCGTACTGCTCGCCGCCGATCTGGGGGATCAGGTTGTAGGCGATCTGGTGGGAGAAGACCTTGGGTTCATAGGTCTCGCCCTTGCGCAGGGCCTCCACTTCGTTCATCAGCTCGATGGGGCCGCCGGCGCCGGCGCCGGAAACCGCCTGATAGGAAGAGACGACCATGGACTTGATGGGTGCCACGGCGTTCAGGGCGTTGACCGCGGTGCAGGTGATGATGGTGGAGCAGTTGGGGTTGGAGATGATGCCCTTGTGCTGCTTGACATCCTCGGGGTTGATCTCGGGAACCACCAGGGGAACATTGGGGTCCAGACGGAAGGCAGAGGAGTTGTCAACGAAGACAGCGCCGGAGGCGACGATAGCGGGAGCGAACTTCTGGGCGATGTCGTTCTCCGCGGCGCCCAGAACGATGTCCACACCCTCAAAGGCGGTGTCGCAGGCCTCCTGGATGGCCACCTCCTGGCCCTTGAAGGTAACGGTCTTGCCCACGCTCCGGGCGGAGGCCAGGGGGACCAGCTTGCCCACGGGGAAATCCCGCTCAGCCAGGATCTTGATCATTTCCTGTCCCACAGCGCCGGTGGCGCCCAGGACGGCAACGGTATAGGTTTTCATATGGATTACCTCCAAACAAAAGAGTGGAGTGTGGAGAGTGGCGTGTGAAGTGAAGGGCGGAAATAACCCCACTCTTCACGCTTCACTCTCCACACTGAATTTTACTTTACAAAGCTGTCGTACAGGACCCGGATGGCCTGCTTGAAGTCGTTGTTATCCACGCCGAAGATGATGTTCAATTCGTCGGGGCCCTGGTTGATCATGCGGATATTGATGCCCGCCTCGCCCAGCGCGGCGAAGATCTTACCGGAAATACCGGGGCGGAAGGCCATCTTCCGGCCGACGGCGGCGACGACGGCGATGTGGTCGTGGACATCCAGGGTATCGGGCTGCACTTCCTTCTGGATCTCGCTGAGGATGGTGTACAGCTTGGAGCCGGCGGACTCGGCGGGGAACACCACGGAGACATTGTCAATGCCGTTGGGCACATAGTCCACGCTGATGTTGTGGCGCACCAGGACCGTCAGGACCTTGTGCAGGACGCCCACCTGGTTGCTCATGCCCCGCTTGCTCAGGGAGATGATGGTGAAGTCCTTCTTGCCGGTGATGCCAGTGATGAAGCGGTCAGGCTCGTGGCCCTCCTCGAAGCTCTCCTGGATCAGGGTGCCGGGCTCGCCGGGGGCGTTGGTATTGCGGATGTTCAGAGGGATGTTCTTCTCCCGGACGGGGAAGATGGAGCCCTCGTGGAGGACCTGGGCGCCGGAGTAGCTCAGCTCCCGGAGCTCGTCATAGGTCACCTCGGGGATGGCCTGGGGATTGTCGACGATCCGGGGGTCGGCCATCAGGATGCCGGAGACGTCGGTCCAGTTCTCATAGACCTCGGCGTCCAGCGCCGCGGCCGCCAGGGAGCCGGTGATGTCACTGCCGCCCCGGGAGAAGGTCTTGATATGGCCGTCGGGCAGGGAGCCGTAGAAGCCGGGGGTGACCACATTCCGGCCCCAGGCCAGGGAACGGAAGGCATCGTAGGTGGCTTCCTGGTCGACGGTGCCGTCGAAATTGAACTTGACCCAGTCGGCGGCGTCCACGAACCGGAAGCCCAGGTAGGCGGCGATCAGCTTGGCGGAGAAATACTCGCCCCGGCTGACCAGCTCCTCCTTGCTGACCTCCCGCTTGTCGATGCGCTTCTTCAGCGCTTCGAATTCGGATTCCAGGTCCAGCTGGATGCCCAGCTCATCCCGGATGCCGATATAGCGGGAGACTACCATATCGAAAATGGGGCCGCTGTCCACACCGTACTTGGCGTGGGCGTTGCACAGGTACAAAAGGTCGGTGATCTTATGATCCTTGGAAAAGCGCTTGCCGGCGGCGGAAACCACCACCACCTTGCGCTGGGGGTCGGACAGGACGATGTCCCGGACCTTGCGGTACTGGCCGGCGTCGGCCATGGAAGACCCGCCGAATTTTGTTACTTTCACGTGAATTTACCTCTCTTATTTGCGGTTCAACTTGGAATTTCGCGTTCCGTCATGCGCCGCACCCACGCCTCCCCCTTTGGGGGAGGTGCCCAGTGCGCACACTGGGCGGAGAGGGCTTGAAGCAGTACGTTTGACCCTCTCAGTCACGCCTTGCGGCGTGCCAGCTCTCCCAAAGGGAGAGCCAGGGGCGCTGCCGCGCCACTGCGATAAACTCCAATTTACTTTTGAAAATTACTCCGCGATGGCGGCGATGAAGGCTTCGGGATTATTCTTCAGCCAGGCGTGCATGTCGGCCACGGCCACGGGGGCGGTGATGACGGCGCCGTCCCAGGTCTCGGCGGTGTTCGCTTCCAGCCAGGCGTCGGAAGCGCCCCGGACATAATAGGTCAGCTTGACGGAATTGTCAACGTTCACCTTCTCGCCATAGGCGCAGTAGAACTTCTTGCCCGCCAGCTGGCTGACGCAGTCCTGCACCACATTATATGCGGTGGGATAGCGGCCCGCGCCCTGGCCGTAGAAGCTCTGGCGGCCGGAGACCTCGCCATCCAGGGTGATCAGGTTGAAATTGGTGGGGACCGCGGCTTCCAGCGCGCCCTGGGGGTACAGCGTGGGCTGGACATAGGCGCTGTAGACGCCGTCGGCCTGGGTGCCGGTGGAGACCAGCTTGCAGGTCAGGCCGTGCTCCTTGAAATTGGAGACGTCGGCGGCAGAGATCTTGCTGATGCCCGCGGCGGGGACAGCGTCCCGGTCCAGGCTGACGCCGAAGGCGATGTTGGCCGACAGGATCAGCTTGTGCCAGGTGTCGATGCCGTCCACGTCGGTGGAGGGGTTCCGCTCGGCATAGCCCAGGGCCTGGGCCTGGCTCAGAGCCTCGGCGTAATCCAGGCCCAGACGGGTCATGGAGTCGAGGATATAGTTGCAGGTGCCGTTCATGATGCCGCCGACCATGCTGACCGTCTCCACCCGACGGACACGCTCCAGCTCGGACAGCCAGCCGATGCCGCCGCCCACAGCCGCGGTGCAGCGGAAGGCCAGGCCCTTGCTCTGGGCCAGGGGGATCAGCTCATCATAGAAGGTGGCAACCAACGCCTTGTTGGACGTGATGATGTTCTTGCCCGCCTCCAAAGCGCCGCGGACGAACTCATAGGCAGGGTGCAGGCCGCCCATGGCCTCCACCACGGTATCAATGGAATCGTCGGTCAGGATGCTCTGGAAATCACGGGTCACTTCGGCGTCGGGCAGCTGGATATCCTCCAGGCAGAGCACCTTCGCAACCTGCATATCGTCCCGGGCGGCTGTGATCTCATACACGCCTCTGCCCACAACGCCGAATCCCAAAAGACCGATTTTCATAAAAAAACCTCCGTTTACGGTATAAAATTTAGGCACGGGATAAAAACAGATGTACCCGCGTCGAAAACACTTGCTTTTTTACCGAAAACAGTATATCATATACCCAGCCAAAATGCAATAGCACCAAAAACCAAGTATTTCCGGGATTCGGCCCCAGATTTGTGCAGATAGCAAAGAAGAAAGGCCATCCCGGGGGAGGAAACGTTATGTTTTATCATTCTACCCGCAACGCCAACGCCACGGTCGACAGCGCCCGGGCGGTGCTGGAGGGCCTGGCCCCCGACGGCGGTCTTTACATGCCCGAAGCCATCCCCGCCTTTGACTGGCGGCAGTGCCTGACCGGCTCCAGCCAGGAAATGGCTACCCAGATCCTGTCCGCGCTGCTTCCCGATATTCCCGATATGCGCGCCCTGGTCTCCCGGGCCTACACCGGCAAATTCCAGACCGAGGACCTGACTCCCACCGTGAAGGTGGGCCCCTATACCGTCCTGGAGCTGTTCCGGGGCCCCACCTCCGCCTTCAAGGACGTGGCTCTTTCCATGCTGCCCCAGCTGCTCACCGCCGCCAAGGACGTCTGCGGCCAGGAGCGGGAGATCATGATCCTCACCGCCACCTCCGGCGATACCGGCAAGGCCGCCCTGGCGGGCTTCCGGGATGTGCCCGGCGTGAAGATCACCGTCTTCTTCCCCGACGGCGGCGTCTCTGCCGTCCAGCGGGCCCAGATGGTGACCCAGGAGGGCAATAATGTGACAGTCTGCGCCGTCCGGGGCAATTTTGACGACGCTCAGACCGGCGTGAAGAACATCTTCGCCGCCTGCCAGGGACGGACGCCCAAGTATGAGCTGTCCTCCGCCAACTCCATCAACATCGGCCGTCTGGCTCCCCAGGTCATGTACTATTTCAAGGCCTACCGGGATCTGCTGGACCGGGACGAGATCGCGCTGGGCGATCAGGTGAATTTCTCCGTCCCCACCGGCAATTTCGGCGACATTCTGGCGGGCTATCTTGCCAAGCTGCTGGGCCTGCCCGTGGGTATGCTGATCTGCGCCTCCAACGCCAACAATGTCCTGACGGACTTCATCCGCACCGGCACCTACGACAAGCGCCGCCCCCTGCTGAAGACCACCTCCCCCTCCATGGACATCCTGGTCTCCTCCAATCTGGAGCGGACGCTGTACCTGCTGTCCGGCTGCGACTGCGCTCTGGTGGCGGACCTGATGAAGCAGCTGAACACCGAGGGCGTCTACACCGTCCCCGCGGACCTGAAGGCCGCCATGGACCGGGAATTCTGGGCCGGCTGCTGCGACGACGCGGGCGCCGCCGCGGTCATCGGCAAGGTCTGGAAGGAACAGGGGTATCTCATGGACACCCACACCGCCGCCGGCTGGGCCGCCGCGGAGGAATACGTCAGCCAGACCGGCGACAAGCGTCCCATGGTGGTGCTGAGCACCGCCTCCCCCTATAAGTTCCCCGCCGCGGTGCTGGAAGCCATCGGCGGCGACACCAGCGGCGACGAATTCACCCAGATGGAGCGTCTGGAAGCCGTCACCGGCGTCCCCACCCCGAAGAACCTGTCCGGCCTGCGGGGCAAGCAGGAGCTCCACCCCGGCGTCATCGATAAGGACAAGATGCTGGAATTCGTGCTGGGACTGTAAATTGTAGTTTCGTGCGCCAATGTGACAATTCTGTCATCCTGAGCGGAGCGCGAAGCGCGGAGTCGAAGGATCTACGCATTACGTCGCTGCACTACAGAAAATCAGTGCGAAGATCCTTCGACTCGCTGACGCTCGCTCAGGATGACACACGATTTTAGTCTGTACGCGAAACTGCATTTTTAAGAATAATCAAACAGGAGTACCATTATCATATGAAACGAGTCACCATCCGCGTGCCGGCCACCACGGCCAATCTGGGCCCCGGCTTTGACGCCTTCGGCTGCGCGCTGAGCCTGTATACCGACGTCACCTTCGAAGAGACCGACGCGGGCCTCGAGATCACCGGCTGCCCCGAGGAGTTCGCCGGCCCGGACAATCTGGCCTATGTGTCCTACTGCGCCGCCCTGGCCACCATGAGCGAGGAGCTCCGGGGCGTGAAGATCCACATCGACGCCCAGATCCCCGTCTGCCGGGGCCTCGGCTCCTCCGCCGCCCTGCTGGTGGCCGGCGCCATGGGCGCCAATGTCCTCCGGGGCAACAAGCTTTCCACCCAGGGCCTGCTGAACATCACCAATGCCATGGAGGGCCACCCGGACAACCTGGCCCCCGCCTTCTACGGCGGCCTCACCGCCTCCATGGTGGACAACGGCCTGCCCGTCACTGTCAGCTTCCCGCTGCATCCCGACTGGGACTTCCTGGCTCTGGTGCCGGACTTCGACCTGCCCACCAGCAAGGCCCGTGCCGTGCTGCCCGAGCAGGTGAACCGGGCCGACGCCATCTACAACATCTCCCACGGCGCCATGGTGCTGAAGGCCCTGGAGCTGGGTGATGAGAAGCTGCTGCGGACCGCCATGCAGGACCGGCTCCACCAGAACTACCGAAAGACCCTGATCACCGACTACGAAAAGATCGAGGGTCTGATCCGCACCACCGGCGCGGCCTTCTGCCTGTCCGGCGCTGGCCCCACCCTGCTGTGCATCACCCAGGACCACAAGCTGGAAGAGAAGCTGGCAAAAAAGCTGGATGCCATCACCGAAGCCAACTGGCAGATGATCCCCCTGCACATCGAATTCCAGGGTGCCCGGGTCATCGCCTCCGAATAAGGCAGCGGGGAGCGATTCCAAACGATCCGAAAAAGCGCCGTCCCGGACGGCGCTTTTTTTCGCTTCATCTTCACTATTTTGGCATCTTTCACAAATATTCTTGCAATTCCTCCCAGTTGATACTATGATATACACAGATATTTTAATTAGTAGGAGGAATCCCCATGAAAGACATGAATTGCGGTTACTGCGCCGGCGGCGAGGTCCTGGCCAAGTTCGGCATCAAGATCTGCGACCTGCAGGTCAGCCAGCTGATCCTCTTCAAGGAGCAGAGCCATCCCGGCCGCGTCATCGTGGCCTACAAGGACCACGTCAGCGAGCTGGTAGACATCAGCGACGAGGACCGGAACGCCTTCTTCGCCGACGTGGCCCACGCCGCCAACGCCATCCACAAGGCCTTCCATCCCGACAAGGTCAACTATGGCGCCTACGGCGACGGCGGCTGCCACCTGCACTTCCACCTGGTCCCCAAGTACAAGGATGAATACGAATGGGGCACCCCCTTCGCCATGAACCCCGGCAAGACCTACCTGACCGACGCCGAGTACGAGGACATGATCGCCAAGATCAAGGCCGCGCTGTAAGAGAATACAAAACCGTGCATCCCCAAACCCGGGATGCACGGTTTTTCGTCATATAAGGAGCACGTCATTGCGAGCCAGCGCGCACGCTGGCGTGGCAATCCCCCGGATTTCCCGTGAACCCGCAATGATAGGAACAGTTGTTTTCCTGGAGATACGAATGCTTTTTGATATCGTACTGCGTTGCGTCGCCATAGGGGATTGCCACACCAGTGACATCGGTCACTGGTTCGCAATGACACCGTTTTTGAACCCGCTCCCGAAACTCCATGTTATTCTTCGCTCTTTTTCTCCGCGTTCAGCGCGTCCACCACGATATCCTTGTAGGGATTGGCAATGACCGTCCGGTAGGTATGGTAAATGACCATGCCGGGCTTGCCGCTGGGGATCTTCTTCACCTGCTTGACATTCGTCACATCCACCGGGATATTCTGGCCGCCGGTGGTCTCGGAGTAGTAGGCCGCCAGCTGGGCCGCCTGGGTGATGGTGTCATCCGGGGGCGTGGTGCCGCCGCAGGAGATGATAACGTGGGAGCCATGGACCTTGGACGCGTGGAGCCAGATGTCGTCCTTCCGGGCGGCCTTGAAGGTCAGCTCGTCGTTCTGGCGGTTGTTGCGGCCCACATAGATGGCATAGCCGTCGGTGGACGTAAAAACCATGGGCTTCGACTTTGCCTGCTTCATTTTCTTCCTGCCGCCGTCGCCCTTCAGGTAGCCGCCGGCCTGGAGCTCCTGGCGGATCTCCTCCAGCTCCCCTTCCGTCTCCGCCCGGTTCAGCTCCTCCAGCACGCTCTTCAGATACTGCAGCTCCTCCTCGCCCAGGGCGATCTGCCTGGTCAGCTCCTTCTCGGCGTTTTTCAGCTTGGCGTAATCCTTGTAGAACTTCGCCGCGTTCTGCTGGGGGGACAGGATCGGAGAAATGGGGATGTCGATGACGGTCATGTTCTCGTCGTAAAAATCCTCCGCCTGCAGCACCGTCTGGCCCTTCACGATCCGGTGGATATTGGCGGTGACGATGTCGCCCAGCTGGCGCAGCCGCTCCCGGTCGAAGGTGGCCTCCAGCTCCTTCTCCTGGATGGCCAGCTTCCGCTGGGTCCGGGTGCAGAGGTTCTGAACGGTCTTTCGCACCGCCTGGCCCTTCTGGCGCATGGCGTCCTTCCGGTCCCGGACGGTGTAGAACATATCCAGCAGCTGGCCGAAGGACTGGGCCTCCTGACAGCCGCCGTACTGGCGGATGGGGCAGAAGGCGAACTGCTTCGGCGTGCCGTCGGCCTGGGCATAATAGTAAGGCTTCGGGTGGTTCAGGTGTTCCCGGAAGAACAGATCCAGCTTTTCGGCGGTCTCCTCCAGGCCCAGCCCCTCGATCCGGGCGTCGGTGGCGCCAGCGGCAAACAGGGCCGCCTCCCGGCACACCAGCGGGGACAGGCCCCCCAGCTCATCCATCAGCCGGTCGGAGAGCACATCGCTGCCGGGGGAGCACAACAAATTCATCCAGCCGTCAAAATCATAGCCCCTGGGGTCATCCTTGGCTACCGCCTCCGGCTCCTGATACATCAGGCCCGGCAGGGCAGCCCGCCTGGAGCTTTCGTCCAGGCCGATCCTGCGCAGGCAGTCAATGATCCACCCCTCGGGAGAGAGCAGGTAGATATTGCAGGTCCGGCCCATCAGCTCGCAGACCAGCTTCTTCTGGACCGGGAAGCCCATTTCGTCGGTGCAGTCGAAGGTAAAGGTCACGCACCGCTCCATGGGGGGCTGGGCGATCCCGCTCAGCCGGGCGCCCATCAGGTGCTTGCGCAGCAGCATACAGAACATGGGCGGCTCCGCGGGGTTCTCCGGATTGGCGGCGGTCAGGTGCAGCCGGGGAGCCGTGGGATTCGCCGCCAGCAGCAGCTTGGCCCGCCCCTCGCCGTGGCGCAGGAGCAGGATCACCGTATCCCGGCTGGGCTGGTGGATCTTCTCCACCCGGGGCGCTGCCAAATGCCGGATCTCCTCCAGCACCGCGCTCATATAAAAAGCATCAAATGCCATAAGTGTCCTCCGTAAGTGTGGAGTGTGGAGTGTGGAGAGTGAAGTCGTGGTATCGCCTGCGGCGATAAATGAAATATATCCGCGAAGCGGATTCCTTCACTCCACTCTCCACTCTTCACTCTCCAAACTTTTCCATCACCAGATTAAAAATCTCATTAGCCCGGTCTTTCTGGCCGGACAGGAACAGGTAGCCAAACAGGGCCTCCAGGCCGGTGGCCTTGGCGTACTCGGCGGGCGTCGCGGACTTGGGCACCGCGTGGACATGGGAATTCTTGCCCCGGCGGTAGTAGGCCAGCTCCTCCTCCGTCAGCAGGGGCAGCATCTTGTCGGCAAAGCGTGCCTGGGTGGTGGCCTTCACCATCCGGATGGTGTCCCGGTGCAGGTGCTCCACCGTCTTGTCCCCCTTCGCGCACAGGTACGCACGGCAGAGGATCTCATACACACAGTCGCCCATATGGGCCAGGCCCAGGTTGGAGATGGAATCGATCTCCAACCGGGACAGATTCATTTCAAAAAAGTTTTCCATAGGTTATTCCCCCGATTCACAAGGAGTTGGGCGCAGAGCCCCGTAAACAGGCCCGTGACGATGCCGCAGGCGATCATCACCGGCAGGTAGGCGATCAGGCCGGGAGTGCCGGTAAGGAGCACCGCCATGGCCATCTGACCAATGGAATGGGCCACGGCCCCCAGGGCCCCCGCCACCCACAGCTGCTTCGCCGTCAGGATCTTCCGCAGGCCGATGGTCACGGCGATGGCGCAGGCGCCGCCGGCGGCGGAATAAAAGATCGTGCTGAAATTTCCGGCGAACACCGCCCCCAGAAACACCCGGGCGGCCAGGATCATGGCGGCTTCCCCGGGGCCCAGGACGAACACGGCGAACACCGTGACGATGTTGGCAAGGCCCAGCTTCACGCCAGGGACGGGCACCAGCGCCGGGATCTGTGCCTCGAGCATAAAAATGGTCAGCGCGATGGCCGTCAACAGCGCCATCCGCGTCAGCTTGCGAATTTTCAAATCCCTCACCGCCTCTTTGGTCTATACAATAACAGATTTTCACGAAAAAGTAAAGAGAACCGCCCAGAGAGATCTCCGGGCGGTTTTTGTTTCAATTGGTCAATCTCTGCTGCCGCCCTGGGTGGCTTTGCGGATCATCTTCTTGGGACAGACATTCACGCACAGGCCGCAGGAATCGCACTTGCTGTAGTCGATGACAGCCAGATTCCGGTCGATGGTGATGGCGTCCTTGGGACAGATCTTCTTACACAGGCCGCAGCCGATGCAGCCGATGGTGCAGCCGCGGGTGGTGACGGCGCCCTTGGCATGGGAGGAGCAGGAGATGACGATGTGCTCGCCATACTCGACGGAGGTGATGATGCCCCGGGGGCATGCGGCGGCGCAGCTCATGCAGCCCACGCACTTGTCAAAATCCACACGGGCAACGCCGTCCACCACATGGATGGCATCGTACTTACAGGCCCGGGTGCAGTTGCCGAAGCCCAGGCAGCCATACTTGCAGATCGTGGGACCACGGCCGGCGACCTTGGAAGCGGCCAGACAGTCATGGAGGCCCTCGTAATCGCCCTTCATCATCAGGCCGACGGGCTTGCCGTCCTCGTCCGTTCTCTTATAGCCGGAGCAGCGGACCATCGCCACACGACGGGCCACCTTCTCTGCCTTAACGCCCATGATCTCGGCCATCTTCTGGGCGGCTTCATCGCCGCCGGAAGCGCACTTGCCGATCTCCGCCTCACCCTTCAGCACCGCCTCGGCGTAGCCGCCGCAGCCGGCATAGCCGCAGCCGCCGCAGTTGGCGCCGGGCAGGCACTCGGTCAGGGGAGCCAGACGCTCGTCCTCTTCCACATAGAACACTTTGGAGGCGATGGCCAGGACCAGGCCGAAAATCAGGCCCATGCCGCCCAGGATCGCCAATGCAATCAGAATTTCATTCATCTGTGCGCCCTCCTTAGAAAATCTTCAGGCCGGAGAAGCCCATGAAAGCCATGGCGAGCAGGCCCGCCGCGATCAGCGCGAGGGGGAAGCCCTCGAAGCTCTTGGGGCAGTCGGACTTGTCGGTACGCTCCCGGACGGAGGCGAACAGCACGATGGCCAGGGTGAAGCCCAGGCCGCCGGTGACGCCATAGACCACGCTCTGCAGGAAGTCATAGCCATTCTGGGCATTGACCAGCGCCACGCCAAGCACGGCGCAGTTGGTGGTGATCAGGGGCAGGTAGATGCCCAGGGCCTGATACAGCGCGGGAACGAACTTCTTCAGGAACATCTCCACCACCTGGACCAGCGCCGCGATGACCAGGATGAAGGCCACGGTCTGCATATACTCCAGCCCCAGGGGGATCAGGATCAGATTGTCCACAGCCCAGCAGGCGGCGGAGGCGATGCCCATGACGAAGGTAACAGCCATGCCCATACCCAGGGCGGTGTCGGTCTTCTTGGAGACGCCCATGAAGGGGCAGATGCCGTAGAACTTCACCAGGATGAAGTTCTCGGAAATGATGGCGGAGATGAGGATGCCCAGCAGGCTCTGTACATATGCGCTCATTTCGCTGCCTCCTTTGCTTTCTCTTTCTTATCCAGGTACTTGACCAGCCACTGGGCGCCGGCGATCAGGCAGCCCAGGGTCAGGAAGCCGCCCACGGGCATGACCATCAGCATGGCGGGAACGCCCTCGGGCAGAATCCGGATGCCCTCGCCGCCGTTCAGGATACCGCCGCCGAAGGTGCCGGAGCCCAGGAACTCACGGACCACACACATGATGATCAGCGCCACGGTATAGCCGATGCCCTGGAACAGGCCGTCCAGCGCGGAAGCCACCACGCCGTTCTTGGAGGCGAAGGCCTCGGCGCGGCCCAGGATGATACAGTTGACGACGATCAGCGGGATGAACACACCCAGGCTTTCAGACAGGTCCGGCAGGAAGGCCTGCAGGCACAGGTCCACGATGGTAACGAAGCCCGCGATGATGACGATGTAGGCCGCGATGCGGATCTGGTTGGGGATCACCTTCCGCAGGGCGGAGATCAGCACATTGGAGCAGATCAGGATGATAGTAACGGACAGGCCCATGCCGATGCCGTTGAACAGGCTGGTGGTGATGGCCATGGTAGAGCACATACCCAGCAGCTGCACCAGAACGGGGTTCTTGGTCAGCAGGCCCTCTTTGAATTGTTGCTTCAGATTCATAGCGAGACCTCCTTAACCCATATTGGCAACCAGCGCCAGCGCCGCGTTGACACCGTCGGTGACAGCCCGGGAGGTGATGGTCGCGCCGGAGATGGAATCGATGACGCCGCCGTCCTTGCTGACGGCCAGCTCACCGGACTGTCCCACATACTGGCCCCGGAAGGCTTCGCCCTTGCTGGTCTTGTCGCCGGCAACGGCGCCCAGGCCCGCGGTCTCAGTGTGGGAAACGACGGAGACGCCCAGGATATTGCCTTCCAGGTCCACGCCCACCATCATGGTGATGGTACCGCCGAAGCCGCTGGGCGCGACTTCCACAGCGTAGCCGTTTTCACCCTTGTACAGCCGGTTCACGGGAACGCCCACGTCCACGGCGGGGATATCGACCTCTTCACCGCCGCCGGGCAGGACAGCGGACAGTGCCTCAGCGGTCTTTCTGGCCTTTTCAGCGGCGATGCGGTCCTCGGTGATGGAGTTGATCCACGCCAGGGCGCCCGCGGTGATGGCGGTGATCAGCAGCAGCGTGACCGTCAGCCGGAGCACATAGGCGAATGTAGATTCTTTCTTCATTTCTTCGCAGCCTCCTTCTTGGGCGCGCCGAACTTTCTGGGACGGCCCACCTTATCCAGCAGCACCACGCAGGCGTTCATGACCAGGATGGCATAGCTGACGCCCTCGTTGTACGCGCCGAAGTAGCGGATGACCATGGTGATCACACCGCAGCCGATGCCGAAGATGATCTGGCCGGCCTTGGTGATGGGGGAAGTGACATAGTCGGTAGCCATGAAGATGGCGCCCAGCATCACGCCGCCGGAGCAGACAGAGGCCAGCATCCAGGTGATCCGGTCGTTGCCCTGGGGGAACAGCAGGCCGATGACCGCCACGGTGCCGATGAAGGCCAGGGGGATCCGGGGGGTGATGACCTTGCGGATCACCAGGTAAGCGCCGCCGATGAGCAGCAGGACGGCGGAGGTCTCACCCAGGCAGCCGCCCACATTGCCGACCATCAGCTCCAGAAGGCTGACGCCCTCGAGGGAGCCCGCGTGCATGGCGGCCAGGGGGGTGGCGGCGGTGACGGCGTCGGCGGTGGAGAAGATGCCCGCGGCATTCTCAAAGCCGGGCTTGACCCAGGTGGACATGACCACAGGCCAGCTGAAGAGGAAGGCTCTGGCGGCCAGAGCGGGGTTGACGAAGTTCTTGCCGATGCCGCCGAAGAGCTGCTTGACAAGGACGATGGCGAAGAAATCGCCGATGATGATCATCCAGTAAGGGATGGTCACGGGACATACATAAGCAAGCAGGACGCCGGTGACCACGGCGGACAGGTCATAGACCGTGGAGTCCTTCTTCATGATCTTCCGGTAGCCCCACTCAAAGAAGACGCAGGCCGCGGCGGAGACCAGGGTCACCATCAGCGCCCGGAAGCCGAAGAAGCATACGCTTCCGATCAGGGCGGGCAGCAGGGCGATGAGCACATCCCGCATGATCACCTGGGTGGTGACGGGGCTGTGGGCATGGGGGGAGCTGGAAATGGTCAGCTCATAGAAATACTTGGGGTTCTTCATCTGTTTGATCGGTTCAGCCATAATTCGTCACCTCCTTATTTTCTGGGCGGCTGGGCATCGCGGATGCGCTGCTTGCCGGCGCGGAAGGCCTGGACCAGGGGAATGGTCGCGGGGCAGGTATAGGCGCAGCAGCCGCACTCGATGCAGTCGAGCATGTCGTAGCTCTTCATCTCTTCCACATTGCCGCTGGTGGCAGCCTCGTACATCTTCACGGGCATCAGGTGCATGGGACAGGCGTCCATGCACTTGCCGCAGCGGATGCAGTGGGGATGGCTGACGGCATAGCGGTTCTTCTGGCCCAGGATGGTAACGGCATTGGTGCCCTTGGTGACGGGAACGCTCAGGTCGAACTGAGCTACGCCCATCATGGGGCCGCCGGAGAGGACCTTGTAGGGAACGCCGCCGCGGCCGGCAGCTTCCAGCAGATCGTCGAAGCTGGTGCCGATGGGGACCAGCAGGTTCCGGGGGATCATAACGATATCACCGGAGACGGTGACGATACGGCGGATCAGGGGCATACCCTCATACACGGCGTCATGGATGGCCTTACAGGTGGCCGCGTTGAACACGGCGCAGCCCACGGCCGCGGGCAGTCCGCCGGAGGGGACCTCCCGTCCGGTGACCGCGTAGATCAGCTGCTTTTCAGCGCCCTGGGGGTACTTGGCGGGCAGGATCTCCAGACGGATGCCGGTCTTGGGATCGATGGCGGCGCGGATGGCCTTGGCGGCGGCCTCCTTGTTGTCCTCCATGGCGACCACGGCGGCCTTCTGATCCAGGATCTTCATGATGATCTGCAGACCGGACAGCATTTCATCGGGGAACTCCTGACACAGGCGGTCATCCGCCACGATGTAGGGCTCACACTCGGATACGTTGACGATGATGGTATCCACCTTGCCCATGCCGGAGGAGAGCTTCACATGGGTGGGGAAGGTAGCGCCGCCCATACCGACGATGCCGGCCTCCCGAATGATGGCCATCAGGTCCTCCTTGGACAGAGCTGCCACCTCTTCAGGGGTGCGGGGATGGATGTCCGGGCACAGGGTGCCCTTGTGGTCATTCTCGATGACCACGCTCATCTGGGTCATGCCGCTGGAATGAGGACGCATCTCCACCGCCTTGACCTTGCCGGAAACGGGAGCGTGGACCGGCACGCACAGGCCCTGGTTGTCACCGATCTTCTGGCCCATGGTCACGGTATCGCCCTTCTTTACCAGGGGCTGGCAGGGGGCACCGATGTGCTGAGACATGGGAATGACCAGAATATCGGGCTCGGGGAAGCCCAATGTCCTCTGTTCTTCAGCGTACCATTTATTTTCTTTGGGGTGAACCCCTCCGAAAAAGGAAAACGCCATAACTGTCACCTCTTTCAAAATCCGCGGTATATTTACCGCATTTTATGGGAATATCATACCGCAGATTTCGCGATTTGTCCATAGCTTATTTAGCAGATTGTACAAAAAATCGTCGATAAAATACGTTTATATCGATACATATCAACACAAAAGGCAAAAAACACCGCCATCCCAGGGATGGCGGTGTTCGCGCGCGAATTACCAGAGGGCATGGACCAGGCCCATGTAAAGCCGACGGAGCGTATTCTCCCGCCGCAGCCGGGCCATGGCGTCGCCCCACCAGAGGTCGAAGGCTTCCAGCTCCTCCCGTGTCAGGGTATGGCGGCTGTAGCGGGCCTTCTCCGCCAGCTCCCTCAGCGGCTCCGGCTCCTCCAGCTTCAGGAGCCCTGCCACGCGGCAGACCTGGCCCCAGCGGGCCAGAGCCCGCTCGTTGGCTCCGCCCCGGTCCCAGCGCCGCTTACGGACCGCCTGCCGCAGCAGGCTCTGGCCCGGCAGGAGCAGCGCCCCGCCCAGAAGCCACAGCAGTGCGCTCCAATGCCCGGAGAACCGCTCCTCCGGCATTTGGGGCGTCTCTTCCCCGGCGGTCTCCGGCGGGACGGTTGCCTGCGACTCCGGTTCCGCCGTGGGGCGGGGCCCTTCCGTGGCCTCCGCCGTCGGGGCGGCGGTCTCCGTCTCATCGTCTTCATCCGCCGGAGTGGCTTCCAGCACCACCCAGGCTCCCCGGTCCGTATCATAATATTCCGCCCAGGCGTGTGCGGCCTTTTCCGGCACCTCCACCGTCTGCCCCGGCTGGCAGTCGGCCACATAGCCCGTCACATACCGGGCGGGGATCCCCGCGCCCCGGAGGAGCACCACCGCCGCAGTGGCGAAATGGACGCAGTAGCCGGTGTCGCTTTCCTCCAGGAACCACCGGGCGAAATCCGTCCGCTCCGAGGGCATCCGGGCGGTCTTCAGGTCATACCGGGCGGAATTTCGGACATAATCGGCAATGGCATCGGCCCGGAACTCATCCACCGTGATGCCCCAGGTGATCCACTCCGCCCGCTCCTCCGCCCACTGGGCCGTTTCCCCGGGCAGCTGCAGGTAGCCGCCGGTGGAAGCGCCGGAGGACAGGGCCTCCTTTGGGATCACGGCGCCGCCCCGGACCTCCGGGACCTCCGCCACCGAATAGGTGTATTCCGTCAGACCGTCCCCGTTTCCCGCGCTGCCGCCGGTGATGGGCTGGCCCTCCACGGGATAATAGGGGATCAGTAGCCGGGAGCGCCGGCCCCGGGTACTGATGGTCACGGTCCCCACTTCCGTTCCGCCGCCGAACTGCTCCGTCCGCTGGATGGACGCGGTCCAGCCGGTGCCGTCATAGGTATCATAGTCCTGCTCCCGCAGATAGACCCGGCCCCCCTGGGTGGATCGCACCTCCAGCACCACGGTGTCCCACTGGCTCTGGGGCCCCACCCGGCTCAGGTCCACCGTTTCCGGGGAAGGCTCGCCGGTGATCCGGGCCGTGATATCCTTGGCCGCTTCCGCGGCCTGGTCCGTGAAGCGGGAGGTCCAGGCCCGGAGCCGCTCCTCATATTGCTCTGCCCGGTTTACATAACTATCCCGCGGCACCAGCAGGAAGAGCATTCCCAGGGCCGCTGCCGCCGGGACCAGGGCATAGAGGGTCATGAAGACCGTCCTGCCCTTCCCCTTCCGCCGGACATGGTCCGTCAGCAGCAGGACCACCACCCCCAGCATCAGCAGGTACAGCCACAGCGTATCGGGCACCGTGTCCGTCACGATCACGCAGCTGACCAGAGGCAGTATCACCGCGGGCATGGCCCAGAGGACATTTTTCCGCCGGGCCGCCACCCAGCTCACCGCTACCGCGGCCAGGACCGCCACGATCCACAGGGCCTGGTCCGTGGGGCCCGTGCCGTCGCAGCCCCGGATCCCCAGAATGCCCCAGCCATAGGCATTGTGATAGCGCTGGGTGAGACTGCGCAGCAGGGCCGCCAGATGCTCCAGGAGGGTCCCCCGGCGCCAGAGGTATCCCGCCGCCAGGGCAGCCAGCCCCGCCAGCACCCATTCGCCCCGCCGAAAGGAAAAGCAGAGGGCGGCCAAAAATGACGCCCCGGCGCACAGGACCATCAGCGCCCCTTCCCGCTCCACTTCCAGACCGAAGCCCGTGACCATGCAGCCCACCGCCGCGGCGGACAGCATCCAGCTGAGCCCGAAGGCCAGCAGGCCGTTCCAGAGCCTCTCACGCTTCATCGGGATCACCTCCGATGTGGTACTGCCAGGAGGCGGCCACGCTCCGGTCCCGGATGGACCCGGACACCGCCGGTTCCCGGCAGAGCAGGGCCGCCGCCGCTTTGCGCAGGTCCTGCTCCCCGGCCACGGGCCAGACCTCCGGCCCTTCCCCGGTGAGGGCCCGCAGCTGGAAGGGGATGCCCCGCTCCAGCAGGTAATTCCCCAGCCACAGGAGCCGCCCGAATTTCCGGTCCAGCTCCTCCGCCGTGCCGCACAGGTCCATGGTCAGCAGCACCAGTCCCCGCTCCGGCTCCATGGCCTCCCGGATGATCAGCTTGCCGGTCTTGGCCGACAGCTTCCAGTGGACCTGGTTCAATCCGTCGCCGGGGCGGTAGAGCCGCAGCTCGTGGTTTTCCGCGTAGCCGCCGCCGAATTTGGGCCGCCAGGACCGGGCCAGATACCGGCTCAGATCCGGCGGGACCTTCATTTTCAAAGGTGCGGGCCAGACGATGGCGGTGGCGGCGTCAATTTTGCGCAGCTTCCGCCGGAACAGGCCCAGATAATCATAGACCCCCGCCCGGACCGGCTGGATCACCAGTCCACCGCAGTGCCCGGTGGGGAGGTACGCCCCGGGCTTCAGGACCCAGCTCTCCCCGGTGATGGGCCGGGTCAGGCGCAGCTTCACCTTCGCCGGGGGATGGGGCATAGAGCAGACACCCCGAATCCGCAGCTTCGCCCGGCCGCCGGTTTTCAGCCCCGCCGGCGCTTCCGGCTCCAGCCGGTAGGTCACCATGGCCGGCAGGCTCAGCAGCAGCGAAAGCCAGGGAAGCCCCGCCACCGCCAGCAGCACGATCCAGGAGAACCACTTCTGATAAAACACATAAAATACCAGGCACCCCGCCAGGGCCGCCAGGTACAGCGCTCTCCGCCCGGCCATCTCAGCGCAGCCGGGGGGCGGGCACGGAAGCCAGGATATTGCCCAGCACCCGCTCCGCCGAGGTCCCCTGGCCCTCAGCCCGGGGGGAGAGGATCAGCCGGTGGGCCACCGTGGGGATGAACACTTCCTTCACGTCCCCGGGCACCACATAATCCCGGCCCCGGAGCTGGGCCACCGCCTTGGCCATGGCCGTCACCGCCAGGGTCGCTCGGGGCGACGCGCCCCGGAGGATGTCCTCGTGATTCCGGGTGGCGTTGATCAGCTCCACGATGTAGGTCACCAGCCCGTCGCTCATGTAGGTATCCGCCACCTGGTCCTGCATGGCCCGCAGGCGCTCCCGGGTCATCAGGGGCGCCAGCGTCTGGAGGGGATTTCCTCCCTGCCGGTTCAGGACCATGGCCACCTCATCCCGGGGACTGGGATAGCCCAGGCTCAGCCGGACGGTAAAGCGGTCCATCTGGCTGTCCGGCAGCAGCTGGGTACCGGCGGCGCCGGTGGGATTCTGGGTGGCGATGACCACGAAGGGCTCCGGCAGCCGGTGGCTGACGCCGTCCACGGTGACCTGGCCCTCCTCCATGGCCTCCAGCAGGGCAGACTGGGTCCGGGAGGTGGCCCGGTTCAGCTCGTCCGCCAGGAACAGGTTGGTCAGCACCGCGCCCTCCCGGTAGACCATTTCGCCGTTTTGCTGGTCCAGCACGGAATAGCCCGTCACATCGGAGGGCAGCACATCGGGGGTAAACTGGACCCGGCTATAGTTCAGGTCCAGCACCCGGGAAAAGGCCAGGGCCATGGTGGTCTTGCCCACGCCGGGCACATCCTCCAGCAGGATATGTCCCCGGGCCAGAATGGCCGCCAGCACCCACAGCAGCACCGGGTCCTTGCCCACCACCACGGTGCGCACCTGGCCCAGAATCTGCTGGGCGTAGCCCGTTACCATATTGTTTTTCGTCTGCATCCCCAGTGTCCTCCTGTCGGTATATTTTTTCATCCATTATACCGCCCCGGCCTGTCAAATACAAGATAACCAAGGAATTCTTAAGAATGCGGAATGGGGGGCAAATTGTAATTTATGGTACTGGCGCGGGAGCGCCCCAAGGCTCCCTTGTGTAAAGGGAGCTGTCAAAAATCTCCGATTTTTGACTGAGGGATTGCTGCACAGCAGTACGAATTCGCCGAAATGTTGGTGGTTATTCCAGACTTCTGCTGCACAATCCCCCAGTCTCGGCTATCGCCGAGCCAGCCCCCTTTACACAAGGGGGCCTTTGGGTGCGGCAGACAACTGACAGATAAACTGCAATTCAAACACTCCCCTGCTGACAAAACCACCAAAAATTTCTCTCCGGGGCGGCCATTTTTCCACGCTCCAAAAACTGCCAGATCGGTGGTTTTCTATTGCAAAATCCTGAAAATTGGCTATGATATAGAGGAGAAAATATCAATTCTTTGGAGGGTGCTATGAGTTTACAGGACGCGCGTGACGAATACAGCCAGGCTCTGCGCCAGGGCCAAAAGGAATATAGAGAATTATCCGCCGCGGGAAAATCCCCCCATCCCCTGGTCCTCGACGAGATCCTTCCCGAGGCCGGCACCGAAGCGGTGCAGGATGTGGGCCTGGTGGAGATCCCCGCCGAGCGGATCATCGGTACCAAATCCGCCGGACGCATCACCGCTTTCACCGCCAGCTTCCTGCCGCTGCTGGGGCCTGAAAGCGAATTCAGCCTGAAGTGGATCAACCTCTGCGCCGCCCATCTGGGCGATATCGGCATCCGGGATCCCATCGTCTGCTATGAGTATCTGGGCAACTTCTATGTCCAGGAGGGCAACAAGCGGGTCTCCGTTCTGCGCTATTTCGGCGCGCCCCGGATCCCCGGCACGGTCAAGCGGATCCTTCCCGCCCCCAGCGACGAGCCCCGCACCAGGGCTTATTACGAATTTTTGGAGTTCTACAAGACCTCCCGGCTCTATACCGTCCAGTTCCGCCGCCCCGGCGACTACGCCAAGCTGCTGGCATATCTCGGCAAGGAGCCCGGCGAAGGCTGGACCGACAGCGAGCAGCGGACCTTCTCCGCCTATTTCCAGTACTTCCGGGACGCCTTCCAGTCCTGCAACGGCAAGCTCCGGGACATCCTCCCGGAGGAGGCGCTGCTGACCTGGCTGGAGGTCCACCCCTACCGGGACCTGGGCCAGATGTCCTCCGGCGATCTGAAAAAATCCCTTTCCGCCCTGTGGCCCGACGTGCTGGCCGGCACCCAGCAGTCGGAGGTGAAGGTGGACGCGGAGCCCGTGGCGGAGCCTAAAAGCAAGCTGCTGAACCGGATCATGTCCTCCACCCCGGACCACCTGAACGTGGCCTTCGTCCACCAGCTGGACCCCAAGTCCAGCGGCTGGGTCCAGGGCCATGAGGAGGGCCGCAAATATGTGGAGGAGGTCTTCGGCGACAAGATCACCGTCCGCAGCTACTACGACGCCAACCACGCCCAGGAGGCCGAAGCCGCCCTGGAGCAGGCCGTGGCCGACGGCGCCGACGTGGTCTTCACCACCGCCCCCAAGCTGATCCGTGCCACCTTGAAGCTGGCGGTGAAATATCCCAAGGTCCACTTCCTCAACTGCTCCGTGGACCAGCCCTATTCCAGCGTCCGGACCTATTACGGCCGGATCTTCGAAGCCAAATTCATCACCGGCGCCATTGCCGGCGCCGTCGCCCAGAAGGACCGGATCGGCTATATCGGCTCCAATCCCATTTTCGGCGTCCCCGCCTCCATCAACGCCTTCGCCCTGGGCGCCCAGATGACCAATCCCCGGGCCCAGATCGAGCTGCGTTGGTCCTGCTGCAAGGGCACGCCCCAGGCGGATTTCTTCGGCGACGGCATCCGGGTGGTCTCCAACCGGGACGTCCCCACCCAGGACAAAATGTACCTGGAATTCTGCAACTACGGCACCTACCTGATGGACGACCGGGGCGGCCTGATCCCCCTGGCCTCCCCCGTGTGGGTCTGGGGCAAATTCTACGAGATCGTCATCAAGTCCATGCTGGCCGGCACCTGGAAGGACGGCAAGGCCAACCCCAAGGCCGTCAACTACTGGCTGGGCATGGATTCCGGCGTCATCGACATCAAGCTGGGCGACCGGCTGCCCGCCGGCGTGCGGATGCTGACGGAGATCCTGATCAAGGACATGCGGACCCGGAGCCTGGACCCCTTCTTCCGGAAGGTGGTGGCCCAGGACGGCACCCTGAAAAACGACGGCAGCCGCCACTTCACCCCCGACGAGCTGCTGCATATGGACTGGCTGGTGGAGAACGTGGTGGGCAGCATCCCCACCTTCGACGAGATCATGCTGGAATCTCAGTCCATCGTCCGTAAGCTCGGCATCTACCGCGACAAAATCCCCGCCCTGAAGGAGACGCAGACGTGAGAATCCTGACGATATCCGACGAGGAATGCCCCGCCCTGTGGGACTATTATGTTCCCGGCCGGCTGAAAGAATATGATCTGATCATCTCCTGCGGTGATCTGAAGCCCGACTATCTTTCCTTCCTGGTGACCATGGGCCGGGCCCCGGTGCTCTATGTCCACGGCAACCATGACGGCCGCTACGACACCAATCCCCCGGAGGGCTGCGACTGCATCGACGGCCATTTCGTGGTGTATAACGGCCTGCGGATCCTGGGGTTGGGGGGCTGCCGGCGGTATCATCCCGGCCCCCATCAATACACCGAGGCCCAGATGCGCCGCCGCATCTGGCGGCTGAAATACCAGCTCTGGCGGCACAAGGGCGTGGACATCGTGGTGACCCACGCGCCCCCCAGCGGCGTGGGCGACGACGCGGACCAGGCCCACTGGGGCTTCGAAGCCCTGCTGAAGCTCATCGACCGTTACCACCCCCAGTACCTGCTCCACGGCCATGTCCATATGACCTACGGCCAGAACATGATCCGGGAGCGGGAATACCACGGCACCAAGGTCATCAATACTTACGAGCGCTACACCCTGGACGTCCCCGACCGGGATTTCCCCGGAAAGCATTTCGGCCAGGTCATCTATAAGACCCGCCAGAAAAAGCTGGAGGATGACGATTAAGCCGCGAATCCCACCCCAGTTACAAACAAAAAAGAGGTGAAATGCCATGTTTACCGGCTTTACCCCCGAGACTGTGGACTTTCTCTGGGGCATCCGTCTGAATAACAACCGGGACTGGTTCCTGGAACATAAAAAGCAGTATGTGACCACCCTTTACGAGCCCATGAAGGCCCTGGGCCACGACCTGTTCCAGCCCTTCCTGGAGCGCAGCGGCGACATCTGCAAGGTCAGCCGCATCTACCGGGACGCCCGGATGCATCCCCCGGAGCCCTATAAGGAAAGCCTTTGGATCTGCATCCGCCAGGATGTGGAGTGGTGGGGCGAAAATCCCTGCCTGTATTTTGAGATCAACCCCGAGGGGGTCGATTACGGCTTTTTCATCTGGAAGCCCCGGACTGCCGTGATGGAGGATTTCCGCCGCCAGATCAGCGCAAAGCCCGACGAGTTCCTGTCCATGCTCCATTCCGTGGAGCGCTCCGTCGGCCAGCCGGTCCAGGCGGAATGCTATAAACGGCCCAAGCCCTGCGAAGACCCCCGGCTCCAGCCCTACTTCGCCTGGAAGGCCCAGATCGGCTGCACCCGCCACGAGGATTTCAGCGAGGATACCTTCGGCCCCGCCCTAGGCGAACGGGTGGCGGACTATTTTGAAAAGCTGCTGCCGCTGTACGATTATTTCAATAGATTTAAAGTGTAAAAACAACGCTGTCATTGCGAACCAGCCCGCAGGCTGGTGTGGCAATCCCCCGGTTTTTCCGGCTGGTTGCCAACTTTGGGAGATTCCCACGCCAGTGTGCGCACTGGCTCGGAATGACATCTTTTTTAAAGGAGAAATAGATATGAAGAACACCATCTTTACCGGCATGGCCACCGCCATTGTGACTCCCATGACCGAGACCGGCATTGACTATGACGCCCTGGGCCGTCTGATCGAGTTCCAGATCGAATCCGGCATCAACGCCATCGTGGTCATGGGCACCACCGGCGAGAACGCCACCATCGAGCCCGCCGACCAGAAGGAGGTCATCCGCTACACCGTCGAGAAGGTGGCCCATCGCGTCCCCGTCATCGCCGGTACCGGCACCAACAACACCGAGCACGTCCTGGCCAACACCCGCAATGCCTGCGAGGTGGGCGCCGACGCCGTCCTGGTGGTCACCCCCTACTATAATAAGGCCACCCAGGCAGGCCTCATCAAGCATTTCACCATGATCGCCGATGAGTCCACCGTCCCCGTGGTGCTCTACAACGTCCCCGGCCGCACCGGCGTCAACCTGCTGCCCAAGACCGTGGCCGTCCTGGCCGAGCACCCCAACATCGTGGCCATCAAGGAAGCCACCGGCTCCATGGCCCAGATGGTGGAGCTGAAGGCCCTCTGCGGTGACAAGATCGACATCTACTCCGGCGAGGACGCCCTGACCGTGCCCATGATGGCCATGGGCGGCAAGGGTACCATCAGCGTGCTGAGCAACGTGGTCCCCGCCCAGTGCGTCGCCATGACCGACGCCTGCAAGGCCGGCGATTTCGCTGCCGCCGCCGACTGGCAGTGTAAGCTGCTGCCCCTGACCAACGCCCTGTTCAGCCAGGTCAACCCCATCCCCGTCAAGGCCGCCGTGTCCGCCATGGGCTTCGGCGCCGAGGTCCTGCGCCTGCCCCTGACTCCCATGGAGGAGCCCCAGCGGAGCGCGATGTTTGACGAGATGAGAAAGCTGGGGATCAACGTATGAGAGCTGTGATTTGCGGCGCCAACGGCGCCATGGGTAAGCTGATCTGCGGCATTCTCGGCGGCGAGGTCGTGGGCAAGGTCAGCATTGACGGCGAAAACGGCGTTCCCAAGACCTTCGCCGAGCTGGGCAGAGTGGAATGCGACGTGCTGGTGGACTTCTCCCACCACACCGCCGTCGCCGACGTTCTGGCTTACGCGAAGGAAGTGGGCTGCGCCGCCGTCATCGGCACCACCGGCCACACCGTCGAAGAAAAGGAACTGATCTGCGCCGCCGCGAAGGAGATCCCCGTGTTCTTCTCCGGCAACATGAGCCTGGGCATCGCGGTGCTCTGCCGTCTGGCCAAGGAAGCGGCCAAATACTTCCCCGACGCGGACATTGAGATCGTGGAAGTCCACCACAACCGGAAGGTGGACGCCCCCAGCGGCACCGCCCATATGCTCTTCAACGCCATCAAGGAAGTCCGGCCCAACGCCGTCGAAAACTGCGGTCGCGCCGGCGAGGGCAAGCGGACCAAGGACGAGATCGGCGTCAGCTCCCTGCGCCTGGGCAGCGTCGTGGGCATCCACGAGGTCCACATCCACACCGGTACCCAGTGCCTGACCCTGAAGCACGAAGCCTCCACCCGGGCCATGCTGGCCGACGGCGCCGTAGACGCCGCCCGGTTCATGAAAGGCAAGGGCGTGGGGCTGTATAATATGGAAAGTATGCTGGAATGAAAGTGTGGAGAGTGAAGAGTGGAGAGTTAAGTGATTGAATCATCGCCGCAGGCGATACCTTAACTCCACACTCCACTCTCAACACTCCACTCTCACATCAGGAGGATATGATGAACGTTTGGTATATGAACGGCGCGGGAAATGACTTCATGGTCATCGACGCCCGGGGGAAGACTTACGATTTTAAGCAGCTGGCGCTGGACCTGTGCAAGATCACCGGTGCCGACGGCTTTATGGCCGTGGATCATTCCGACAAGGCCGATTTTAAGCTCCATTTCTACAATTCCGACGGCACCCGGGGCGAAATGTGCGGCAACGGTGCCCGGTGCATCTGCCGCTATGCCTATGACAACGGCATCGCCGGAGAAAATATGGTGGTGGAGACCGACGCGGGCCTGGTCCCCGGCTGGCGACTGAGCGAGAACCAGTACAAGGTCCAGCTGAACAACCCCGGCGTGCTGGACCTGCGCCGGAAGCCCGACGCCGCCTATGTGGAGCTGGGCGATCCCGGCGTGCCCCACGCAGTGCGGGAAGTCCCGGGCCTGCGCTGGGAGGACGGCGACGCTCTGAAGGAGATGGCCTGTGCCCTGCGGCATGATCCCGCCTTCCCCAAGGGCGCCAACGCCAACCTGTACACCTGGACCGGGGAAAACGAGGTGCGGATCCTGACCTTTGAGCGGGGCGTGGAGGACTACACCCTGGCCTGCGGCACCGGCAGCGGCTCCGTCGCCGTGACGCTGTGGGCGGAGGGCAAGCTCCCCGGCGGCCGTCTGGCCGTCCACAACCAGGGCGGCACCCTGACCGTCACCATCGAGGGCAGCGACGGCAAGGTAAACGCCATCTACCTGGAAGGCCCCACCGAAGTGGTCCGGGAATACGAGATCTGATACTATTTTCAAATTGAAATCTTTAATTTCAATTTGAAAGACACCACCTGACGGTGCTGTCGATTCTGTTATTTTCGAAATAGAAAATAACAGAATCCCGTCTCATATTGATCTTCATATTAAAATCTTCAATGCTTTGC
>JAFUMG010000017.1 GCA_017473225.1 Oscillospiraceae bacterium
CGGCCGACGACGATGTAGTCGGAGCCGATGGCCTTGGCGGCGGCGGGGGTCATGACCCGCTTCTGGTCGCCGATGTCGCCGTCAGCGAAGCGGACGCCGGGGGTGATGGTCAGGAAGTTCGCGCCGCAGCGCTCGTGGACCTTGCCTGCCTCCAGGGGGGAGCAGACGACGCCGTCCAGGCCAGCGTTCTTGGCGGTCTCGGCGTAGTGCATGACCACCTGGTCGATGGGCTCCTTGATCAGCAGGTCACGCTCCATGGTCTCCTGGTCGGTGGAGGTCAGCTGGGTGACGGCGATCAGCAGGGGACGGGTGCCGTCGGGGCGGGTCAGGCCTTCCAGCGCGCCCTGCATCATGGCGGTGGCGCCGGCGGCGTGGAGGTTGGTGATGTCCACGTCCAGCTTAGAGAGGACTGCCATGGACTTCTTGACGGTGTTGGGGATGTCGTGGAGCTTCAGATCCAGGAAGATCTTGTGGCCCCGGGCCTTGATGCCCTTGACGATGGCGGGACCTTCCGCATAGTACAGCTCCATGCCGATCTTGACAAAGGGCTTGCGGCCGGTGAACTTGTCCAGGAATGCGTAGGTTGCTTCCGCGGAAGCAAAATCACATGCGACGATGACGTCTTTACCCATTACTTTGCGCCTCCTATAATTTCGCTCAGAGAGTTGATTCTATACTTGGCCATGACTTCCGGCAGGTCCCGGACGATATCACGGCAGACATACGGATTGACCAGGTTGGCCGCGCCCACTTCCACGGCGGTGGCGCCGGCCAGCATCATTTCGATGACGTCCTCGGCGCTGGAAACGCCGCCCATGCCCACAACGGGGATCTTGACGGCATTGGCGACCTGGTAGACCATGCGGACCGCCACGGGGAAGATGGCGGGGCCGGAGAAGCCGCCCATCTTGTTGGCAATGACGGGCTTCCGGGTGCGCAGATTGATGCGCATACCCAGCATGGTGTTGATCAGGCTGATGCCGTCGGCACCGGCGTCCTCACAGGCCTTGGCGATGGAGACGATGTCGGTGACATTGGGGCTCAGCTTGATGATGACGGGCTTGGTGGTGACGGCCTTGACGGCCTTGGTGACCTCAGCCGCTGCCTCGGGGCAGGTGCCGAAGCTCATACCGCCGCCATGGACGTTGGGGCAGGAGACATTGACCTCCAGCCAGCCTACCTGTTCTTCCTTGTCCAGCTTTTCGCAGGTGTAGGCGTAGTCTTCCACGGAAAAGCCGGAGACATTGGCCATGACGGGCTTATGGAAGCAGGCCTTCAGCTTGGGGAGTTCTTCGGAAATGACCTTCTCCACGCCGGGATTCTGCAGACCCACGGCGTTGATCATGCCGGAGTAGCACTCGGCGATGCGGGGGGTGGGGTTGCCGAACCGGGGATCCTTGGTGGTGCCCTTGAAGGAGAAGGTGCCCAGCTCGTTGATGTCATAGAGCTCGGCGTACTCGTAGCCGTAGCCGAAGGTGCCGGAGGCGGGGATGATGGGGTTGTCCAGCTCAATGCCGCACAGATTGACGTTTAAGCTTCCCATAAGATCTCCTCCTTCTTCATGACGGGACCATCCTTGCAGATGCGCTTGTAGCCGGTGAGGGTCTTGCAGGAGCAGCCCATGCAGGCGCCGAAGCCGCAGCCCATCCGCTCCTCGAAGCTCATCTGGCCGGAGGTATTGGTGGCTTTATAGACGGCCTTGAGCATGGGCTCGGGGCCGCAGGTGTAGAAATAGCTGTAGTCCATGCCCTCCAGGGGGGTGGTGGCGAAGCCCTTGACGCCGTAGGAGCCGTCGGCGGTGGCGACGGTGACACTGCAGCCCAGGGCCTTGAACTCTTCCTCGTAGAAGATTTCGCTCTGGGTGTTGAAGCCCAGGATCACGGAGACCTCAATGCCCTTTTGACGCAGGCACTGAGCCAGGCCGTACATGGGAGGCACGCCGACGCCGCCGCCCAGCAGGACGGGCTTATCGCCGCAAAGGGTCATGTCGTAGCCGTTGCCCAGGCCGGTGAGGATATCCAGCTTCTCGCCGGCGGACATTTCACTCATCTGCTCGGTGCCGTGGCCAACCACCTTGTAGACGATGGTCAGGATGCCGTCCTCCCAATCGCAGACGGAGATGGGCCGGCGCAGGAAGCGGCCTTCCAGCAGAATGTTGACGAACTGACCGGGAGCCGTAATGGCGGAGGTGTCACCGGCCAGCTTCATCCGGTAGACATCCTTTGTCAGCGCCACATTTTCTGTGATTTCAAAAATACTCTGTTTCATAATTCACCTCGTACATTTAGTCGGGGGTCTCTCTTTATCATATACGCAATTGGAGTTTTCGTCAACGGAAAACTCGCTGATTCAACCGTTTTTGCGGTAGACCACCTTGCCGCCGCAGACGGTGGCGACGCATTCACCGCAGACCTTCCAGCCGGTGAAGGGGGTCGCCTTGCCCAGGGAGACAAAGTTGGCGGGGTCCACCTCGTATTCCTTTTCCAGATCCCAGATGGAGAAGTCGGTGCCCAGGGGCAGGCCGAAGCGCTTCCGGGGATTGTCTACCATGACCTCGATCAGGCGCTCCATGGTCATGATGCCGGGCTTGACGAGGTACGAATACATGATGGGGAAGGCGGTCTCCAGGCCGACCACGCCGAAGACGCTCTTTTCCAGGCCCTTGGCCTTCTCCTCGGCGGAGTGGGGGGCGTGGTCGGTGGCCAGCATGTCGATGGTACCGTCCAAAATACCCTCCAGCAGAGCCTTCCGGTCCTCCTCGGAGCGGATGGGGGGATTCATCTTGAAGCGGCCGTCCTCCTGGAGATCCATGTCGTTCATCACCAGGTAATGGGGGCCGGTCTCGCAGGTGATGTCCACACCCTCGGCCTTGGCCTTGCGGATGATGTCCACCGTCTCCTTGGTGGAGATGTGGCAGACGTGGTACTTGCAGCCGATCTCCTTCACCAGCTCGATGTCCCGGGCGACCTGGGCCCACTCGCTCTCAGAGCAGATGCCCCGGTGGCCGTGCTGCCGGGCGTAACGGCCGTCGTGGATATAGCCGCCGTGGAGCAGGTCGTTGACCTCGCAGTGGGCCACGATCATCTTACCCAGGGCCTTGGCCTTGACCATGGCGGCGCGCATCATGTCGTCAGACTGGACACCCTTGCCGTCGTCGGAGAAGGCGCAGACATTGGGAGCCATGGCTTCCAGGTCCGCCAGCGTTTCACCCTTTTCGCCCACGGTGATGGAGCCGTAGGGGTAGACATGGATGCAGGCGTCGGTCTCGATGATGTCGGTCTGGACCTTCAGATGCGCGGCGGAGTCGGGCACCGGGTTCAGGTTGGGCATGGTGCATACGGCGGTGTAGCCGCCCCGGGCGGCGCTGGCACAGCCGGAGCGAATCGTCTCCTTATAAGAAAACCCCGGCTCTCTGAAATGTACGTGCACATCGCAAAAGCCGGGAAAAAGGGCGTATTTGGGGGAATTGAAAACAGCCAGCTCAGAAGCGGTCACTGCGGACGCAACACTGGTGCCAAAGTCAGCGTTCAGCGCGGTGGTATAGACCTGAGCGTTCATCTTGTCTGCCATGTTGTTCTCCTTTCGGTGGTCATGTCATAAAAAAAGCCCTGCCGTTCATCCGGCAAGACAAAAGTCTTAAAAAACCTGACTTTTACCGGTCGAATTGAGCGGTTTTTGTCGTATTTGCTTTGATGGATTATACCATGGATGGCCGCTTTTGTCAACAGGGACTGTTCAGATAAATCCCACAAGAAACGAAGGGGGAAGTTGGGAATATTGGGTTGAAATTCTGTCCATTATTTTGTATGATATATCGTGACAGATATAATAAATGGAAAGGAGCCGGCGTATGCGGATCTTCGCGTCACACCCCTCGGCTCTGAAACAGGTTTTCGGCTTTTTCGGCGAAGCGGGCCACATCGTCTCTCTGGTGGGCGGCGGCGGAAAATCCACCCTGATGTACTTTATGGCGAAAACCTGCGCCGGGGAGGGAAAAAAAGTCCTGGTCACCACCACGACTCATATTTTCATGCCCGGGCGGGAGCTATACGCCTCCACGGCGGAGGAAGCACGGGCCCTCTGGGCGGCGGGAAAATTCGCCGTCATCGGTACTCCGGTGCCTGAAGTGGGCAAGCTGAAAATGCCCGACCGGGCGCTGCTGGACCAGCTCCTGGAGGAAGCGGATGTGGCCTTCATCGAAGCCGACGGCTCCAAGCACTGTCCCATCAAGGTCCCCCGGGCCGGGGAGCCGGTGTTCGTGCCCCAGAGCGATCTGGTCATCGCCGTCATGGGCCTGTCCGCCCTGGGAAAGCCCCTGCATGAATGCTGCTTCGGCCTGGCCGGGGCGGCGGAGCTGCTGGACACGGCGGCGGACCATATCCTGACAGAGGCCGACGCGGCGAAGATCCTCTCGTCGGAACGGGGCAGCCGGAAGGACATCGGGGACCGGAAATTCTGCGTGGTGCTGAACCAGTGTGACGACGGCCCCCGGCGCAGAAGCGCCAATGAGATCGCCGCGCGGCTCCGGGCATATGGCGTGGAACAGGTGGTCATGACTGCCTTTGAGCCGGAAGAGCGGGAGCGATACTACAACCTATCGAAAGGAAACGGGATCTGAAATGGAAGAGAAGAGATTCACCCATTTTGACGATCAGGGCAACGCCTGGATGGTGGACGTCCACGAAAAAGCGGAGACCCATCGGATCGCCGAAGCGACGGGTAAGATTTATGTAAACCAGCAGGTCTATGACGCCATCAAAAACCACACCGCCAAGAAGGGCGACGTGCTGGGGGTGGCCCGGATCGCGGGCATCCAGGGGGCCAAGCGGACCTTCGAGCTGATCCCCCTGTGCCACATCATCCAGCTGACCAATTGTGAGGTCCGGTTCGAGCTGAACGACGGGGAGCGGTCCATCACCGCCTTCTGCCGCACCGGCTGCATCGGTCAGACCGGCGTGGAGATGGAGGCCCTGACCGGCGTCAATGTGACGCTGCTGACCATTTATGATATGTGCAAGGCAATGGACCGGGGGATGCGGATCGAGGGCATCCACCTGGTGGAAAAAGACGGCGGAAGGAGCGGCCATTATGTATACGACGGCGATCATAACCTTAAGTGACAAGGGTTCCAGAGGCGAGCGGGTGGATGTCAGCGGACAGCGCATCCGGGAGCTGCTGCCTGAGGACAAATATCAGGTGGTGTCCTACACCCTGCTGCCCGACGACCGGGCCCAGATCGAGGCGGAGCTGATCCGTCTGGCGGATGAGGAGCGGGTGGACCTGATCCTGACCACCGGCGGCACCGGCTTTTCTCCCCGGGATGTGACCCCGGAAGCCACCTACGCCGTCATGGACCGGAATGCCCCCGGCATCGCCGAAGCTCTCCGGGCCTATTCCATGACCGTCACCAAGCGGGCCATGCTGAGCCGGGCGGCCAGCGTCCTCCGGGGTAAGACCCTGATCATCAATCTCCCCGGCAGTCCCAAGGCGGTCTCCGAGGAGCTGGGCTACCTGCTGGGCACCATGGAGCACGGCCTGGACATCCTGCTGGGCCGGGACAGTGAATGCGCCGGCCATGACCATCACCATCATCACCACCACGGGGAGGGAGCGCACAAATGAAGGATCTGATCGTTGTTCGGGGCGGCGGTGACCTGGCCACCGGCACCATCCACCGGCTCTGGTCCGCCGGCTTCAAGGTCCTGATCCTGGAGGCGGCCCATCCCGCGGCCATCCGCCGGCAGGTCTCCCTGTGCGAGGCCGTCTATCAGGGGGAAGCCACCGTGGAGGGGCTGACCGCTGTGCTGATTCACGATATATCCGAAATGGAAGAGGTCTGGGCCCAGGGGAAGGTGCCCATACTGGTGGACCCCAATGGAGACTGCCTGAAGACGGTGCGGCCCGCCGTGCTGGTGGACGCCATCATCGCCAAGGTGAACATGGGCACCAGCCGGGATATGGCTCCTGCCACCATCGCGCTGGGGCCCGGCTTTGTGGCGGGTGAGGATGTGGATGTGGTCATCGAGACCAGCCGCGGCCACAAGCTGGGCCGGGTGATCAAGGAAGGCGCGGCGAAGCCCAACACCGGCATCCCCGGCATCATCGGCGGTTACGGCAAGGAGCGGGTCATCCATTCTCCGGCCAAGGGCATTATGCGCAACATCCATGCCATCGGCGATATCGTCACGGCAGGCGAGGACATTGCCTATGTGGAGACGGAGGAAGGCAGGGTGATGGTGAAGGCCACCATCAACGGCATCATCCGCGGCCTGATCCGGGACGGCTATCCCGTTACCGTGGGCTTCAAGATCGCGGACATTGACCCCCGGGAGTCGGAGCTGGAAAATTGCTGGCTGATCTCCGACAAGGCCCGCTGCATCGCCGGCTCCGTGCTGGAGCAGGTCTGCGCGGCATTGCGGAAATGATACATCACGCGGGCGCCGCCAGGCGCCCGCGTTTGCGCGTTAAAAGGGGCAAATTGTAGCTTATCGTTCCGTTGAATAGTGGTTACAACGTCTAAAAAACGCTGTCATTGCGAGCCAGTCCGCATTGAATTGTGGTATGGCTGCCACCGGCAGCCATAATCATACTGATTCGCTGCGCGGAGCACCACTAGCGTGGCAATCCCCTACGGCGACGCAATGCGGTTGGACATTGAGAATCTGGGCATTTCCAGGTGTATTCTACATTTTCCCTCTCCGTAAGTTCACGGAAAAACCGGGGGATTGCCACGCCAGTGTGAGCACTGGCTCGCAATGACGTACTTCTTTTTAACAGCGCGCCAAACTACAATTATCTCCACAGGATCAAATTAACTGTTGACATCTCAACAAAATTGTGGTACAATATATACTGCAATTTTATGTGAATGCATCGCATTCCTTGGAGGTCTGAATTCGTGATCAGCCGGTTTGAACAGTTTTCTCTTTCTGTCTCCTGCATTTACCGCTATATCCAGAAGATCGAGCGGGTGGAGATGGCGAAGTACGGCCTGAAGGGTCCCCATGCCCAGTGCCTGCTGGCCATGAGCCGCTATTCCGAGGGGATCACCGCCACCGAGCTGTGCGCCCTCTGCGATAAGGATAAGGCCGCCATTTCCCGCACTGTCGCGGAGTTGGAACGGGAGGGCATGGTGATCCGGGAGGCCAAGAACGGCAGCATGTACCGCGCGCTGCTGAAGCTGACCGACCAGGGCCGGGAAGCGGCCCGGCAGGTGGACGAGCGGGCGAAATTTGCCGTCGAGAAGGCCGGCGACTGCCTGACCGAGGAGGAACGGACCGTGATGTACCGGACTTTGGGCATGATCGCGGCCAATCTGCAGACCATCTGCGCCGAAGGCCTGGAAGAACAATAATGTATTTTTTGGAGGTTTCCATGAGCGTCAGAATCATCATCGATTCCACTACGGATCTGATCCCCGCGCTGCGGGACCGGGTGAAGGTCATCCCCCTGTCCATCCGTTTCGGGGAGGAAGAATATATTGACGGTGTTACCATCAACACCAAAGAGTTTTACGAAAAGCTGGTCAGCGGCGATGTCCTGCCCACCACCAGCCAGCCCACCCCCGCTGCCTTCGGGGAGGCCTACGAGGAGGCGGTCAGCGCCGGCGACAGCGTGATCGTCATCACCATCGCCTCCAAGCTCTCCGGTACTTACCAGAGCGCCACCATTGCCGCCGAGGATTATCCCGGCAAGGTGTTCGTGGTGGACAGCCGGAACGTGGCCATCGGCGCCACCATCCTGGTCCAGCACGCTCTGGAGCTTGCGGATCAGGGCCTGAGTGCGGAGGAGATCTTTGAGCGGCTGCTGAAGATCCGCTCCAGGATCCGCATCGCCGTGGTGGTGGATACCCTGGAGTATCTGCACAAGGGCGGCCGGATCTCCAAGACCGTGGCCATTGCCGGCGGTCTGCTCTCCATCAAGCCCGTGATCATTGTGGAAAACGGCGAGCTGAAGATGGTGAACAAGGCCCGGGGCAACAAGCAGGCCAATGCGGCCATGAACAAGGAGATCGACAAGGCTGGCGGCGTGGACTTCTCCATGCCCGTTCTGCTGGGCTACACCGGCACCACTGATGAGCTGCTGCGCAAGTACATTGCCGAGAGCGCTGAATACTGGGGCGGCAGGACCTTCCCCAGCACCATCGTCGGCAGCACCGTGGGCACCCACGCCGGCCCCAACGCCGTGGCTGTGGCCTTTTACGTTCAGGAATAAAACTGAAACAAACCTCCCGGATCTTACCTGATCCGGGAGGTTTTATCATATATTCTTGTACTGCTCCATGAAGCTGATGAAATCCTTCAGCTTGCCGGAGGAGACGTGTTCCTTGCGGTACGCCAGATAGAGATTGCGCTGGTTGCGGTAGGCGGGCAGCTCGAATTTCAGCAGCCGCCGCTCCTTCAGGAAATTCCGGGCCGCGATCTCGGAGATGAAGGAGATGCCCATGCCGCTGGCCACCATGTTCTTGACGGCCTCCTGGTCGTTCAGCCGGGCGGAGACATTGAGATTCGACTCGTCGATGTTCATTTTCTCCAGGAAGCGGTCCAGGCCCTTCTTGCTGCCCTTTTCCCGGAGGATGACGGGCTGCTGCAGAAGCTCGTCGAAGGGAAAATCAGAGCTCTGCTGCAGCTGCAGGAAGTGCTCCGTCACGGGAGTGATGATGATCATCCGATCCTGGCAGAAGGGCAGGAAGGTCAGCTCCTCGCTTTCCGCGACGGAGCTGGTCAGACCGATGTCGAACAGGCCGTTCTGCAGTCCGGAGATGATGCCCTGGCTGTTGTCCTGATGGATGATGAAGTAGGTGTCCTGGGCCAGCTTGGCGTATTTCGGCAGGACCTCCGGCAGGATGTAGGCCGCCGGGATGGTGGAGGCGCCCAGATGGATGATCTGCCGGGAATCGGGAGAGCAGCACTGGACCATCCGGTCCCGCAGCTCCAGGATCTTGGTGGCGTATTCGCAGAGTTCCCGCCCCTTGGGCGTAACTTCGATGCTCTTGGTCGTACGCAGGATCAGGCGGGCGTTCAGTTCTTCTTCCAGCGCCCGGATGTGGGTGCTGATGGTGGGCTGAGAGATCGCGAGCTTTTCAGCCGCCTTTGTGAAGCTGCCCAGTTCCACCACGGTGGTAAAGGACAGGAGCTGTCGAAAATCCACGGTGCCACCTCCTTTTAGAATAAAACCATTATAACACAGATTTATTCCGTTTGTAAATAAGAAGTTTTATTTTGATTGCAAAATAAAATAAACAGTTTGTGGACAGAATTTTGAATTGTAGTTTATCGCACAGTTAAAAAGAAGCATGTCATTGCGAGCCAGTGTGAGTACTGGCTCGCAATGACAGCATATTTTTTAGATGCCGCAACCACTATTCAACGGAGCGATAAACGACAGTTTGATATCTCCAGCAAAAAAGCGTGCCGCGAATTCGCGGCACGCTTTCGTGATTTTAGATTTCTGTCAATTACTTAACAGCGACGCACTCGATCTCGACCAGAGCGTTCTTGGGCAGGTTGGCAACCTGGAAGGCAGCGCGGGCGGGATAGGGAGCGGAGAAGAACTCGGCGTAGACCTCGTTCATGGCGCCGAAGTCAGCGATGTTGGCCAGCAGAACGGTGGTCTTGACAACGGCGGACATGTCGGTGCCGGCCTCGATCAGGATGTTCTTCATGTTGGTCAGGCTCTGACGGGTCTGGCTCTTGATGTCCTCACCGGCGAAAGCGCCGGTAGCGGGATCGATGGGCAGCTGACCGGAAACATAGATGGTGTTGCCGGCCTGGATAGCCTGGGAGTAGGGGCCGATAGCGGCGGGAGCATTGGGGGTGTTGATAGCGACGTTGCTCATTGGAATCAATCTCCTTTATAAAAATTTTTAGGGTATATGAAATCAGACGCAGTCAGCGCGGACGAACTTGCCGGCCTGAACGCCGGTGGGATCGCCATCCACGACTGCCAGCTGACCATTGACGTAGACATACTTCATCCGGCCCACGACTTCAAAGCCCTCGTAGGGGGTGTGGTCCACATTCTGGTGCTGGTTGGCGGCGGAGATGGTCCACTTGACACTGGGGTCATAGACGGTGATATCCGCGTCGGAGCCTTCCAGCAGGGCGCCCTTCTTGGGGTACAGGTTGAACAGCTTGGCGGTGTTCTCGCTCATCAGCTTGTTCAGCTGCACATAGTCCAGATCATCCTTGAAGTGGGTCAGCATCAGGATGGGACGATGCTCCACGCCCGCGCCGCCGCCGGGGATCTGATCGAAGCCCTTGGCTGCCTGGGACTGCTTCAGGGAGAAGTCGAAGGGGCAGTGGTCCGTGGAAATAGTCTGGATCTCGCCGTCAATCACGGCCTGACGGATGGCGGCCACGTCCTCCGGCTTGCGGATGGGAGGGCTCAAAACCCACTTGGAGCCGTCGGGACGGGAGTAGACGCTATCGTCGAACAGCAGATACTGTGGGCAGGTCTCGGCGTAGACGGTCTGGCCACGCTTACGGGCGGCGCGGACCTCTTCCAGGCCCAGCTTGCTGGACAGATGGACCACATTCACGGGAGCGTCCACCAGGGAGGCGATGTAGCACAGCCGGTTGATGGCTTCCGCCTCCAGCTCGGAGGGCTTGCTGATGGGGTGGCCAGCGGGGCTGGTGATGCCGGAATCCAGGACCTGCTTCTGCAGGGCGGGGATCAGGGGGCCGTTTTCGCAGTGGACACCGCAGATGCCGTGAACGCTCTTCAGCTCCTTCAGGACTTCCATGGTTTCCACATCGCCGATGGCGATGCCGTAGGCTAGGTAGGTCTTGTAGGTGGTGATGCCTTCGGCAGCCATGGTCTGGATCTCAGCCTTGGTATGCTCGTTCCAGTCGGTGATGGACATATGGATGCCGTAGTTGCAGGAAATATTCTGAGCCAGGTCCTTCCAGACTTCCATGGTGTGGACCAGCGTGTCGCCGTGCTCCTGGGTGGCCATGTCCATGCAGGTGGTGGTGCCGCCGCAGACGGCACCGCGGGTGCCGGTCTCGAAATTGTCGGAGGTGTGGCCCAGGTTGTTGACCAGGTCCAGATGGGTGTGGCCGTCGATGAAGCCGGGGAAAACGATGCAGCCGGTAACGTCCATGACGGTATCGCCGGCGCCGGCGGTCAGATTTTCGCCGATCTTGACGATTTTATCGCCGTCCATGGCCAGGTCGGCCTTCTTCATGCCCTCGGGGGTGACCAGAGTGCCGTTCTTCAGGATTGTCATAGTAGAAAATCACCTTCCTGATACTGATATTTTTGAAAATCACGCTTCGATGGTACAAAGCTCTCATATAATTTTCGTATAAAAACCCCGTTTTGTCAATGAGTTTTTTGTAAATATCAGTATGAAAAAACCCGCCCCGCCGAATCGCTCCGGGGGGCGGGTCCGAAATCAAGCTATATCAGCAAAAATTACTGATGGATGTGAGTACCGGTCTTGCCAGCGACGCCGTCCTTGGCCTTCTCCAGCAGGGTGATCAGAGCGGTACGGCCGGGCTTGGACTCGGCGAAAGCGACAGCAGCCTGAACCTTGGGCAGCATGGAACCGGGAGCGAACTCGCCGGCGGCGATGTACTCCTGAGCCTTCTCGGGGGTCAGGTCAGCCAGCCACTGAACATCGGGCTTGCCGAAGTGGATCGCGACCTTCTCAACGGCGGTCAGGATGATCAGGGTGTCAGCATCCAGCTGCTGAGCCAGCTTGCAGGAAGCGAAGTCCTTGTCGATAACGGCAGCCGCGCCCTTCAGGTGATGGCCCTCGGTCTTGACAACGGGGATACCGCCGCCGCCGCAGGCGATGACAACATGGTTGCCCTCGACCAGGGTCTTGATGGTGTCCAGCTCCACGATGCCCTGGGGACGGGGAGAAGCGACGACCTGACGGTAGCCGCGGCCGGAGTCCTCAACGCACTTGAAGCCCTTGGCCTCCAGAGCCTCAGCCTCTTCCTTGGTCATGAAGGAGCCGATGGGCTTGGTGGGGTTCTGGAAAGCGGGGTCGGCGGGGTCGACCTCGACCTGGGTCAGAACAGTGGCGACGCCCTTGTTCAGGCCGCGGCCCAGCATCTCTTCACGCAGAGCGTTCTGCAGGTCATAGCCGATATAAGCCTGGCTCATAGCGACGCAGACGGACATGGGGATGGACTTGTCCATAGACTTCTTGATCATGCCGACCTGGGGGCCGTTGCCGTGCGCAACGATAACCTCGTGGCCTTCCTCGATCAGGTCAACGATAGCCTTAGCGGTGGTCTTAACAGCTTCCATCTGCTCAGGCAGATTGTTGCCCAGAGCGTTGCCGCCCAGAGCAATAACGATACGCTTGCCCATAATTTATAACACCTCAAAAAATTTTATTTTATGGTAGAGAGTGGTCAATAATGACCAAAGGCCCGCACACTGCCCATGTGCGGCGGTGTACGGGCCCGGTTTGATTAGCTTTCGGTGAAGTTCCTGAGATTCAGGATCTTACTTCTGGAACCAACGAGCAGTGCCGCGCTCTTCCAGAGCCTTCAGGGTAGCCTGAGGATCCTTGACCTTAGCCAGGAAGATCATAGCAGCAATGATGTAGGGCTTGAAGGAAGCTTCCTTGTACAGAGGATCGCGGTAACGATCGAAGACGGAAGCCTCGACCTCGCCGTCAACGCAGGAAACGTCGTTGATGTCGGCGGGCAGGCAGTGCATGTACAGAGCCTTGCCGTCCTTGGTGGTGGCCATCAGCTCTTCGGTGCAGCACCAATCCTTGTGCTCTGCGTTCTGAGCCAGCAGTTCCTTCTCCAGCTTCTTAACGCCATCCATGTCGCCGTTGCCGTACAGGACGGTACGCTTTTCCATAGCAGCGAAGGGAGCCCAGGACTTGGGGTAAACGACGTCGGCATCCTTGAATGCCTCAGCCATGGAGTTGGTCTTGGTGAAGGAGCCGCCGGACAGCTCGGCGTTCTTCTTAGCAACTTCCTCGACCTCGGGCATGATCTCGTAGCCTTCGGGATGAGCCAGGACGACGTCCATGCCGAAGCGGGTCATCAGGCCAACGATACCCTGGGGAACGGACAGGGGCTTGCCGTAGGAGGGAGAGTAAGCCCAGGTCATAGCGACCTTCTTGCCCTTCAGGTTCTCGATGCCGCCGAACTCGTGGATGATGTGCAGGGCGTCAGCCATAGCCTGAGTGGGATGGTCGATGTCGCACTGCAGGTTGACCAGAGTGGGCTTCTGCTCCAGAATGCCGTCACGGTTGCCGATGGTAACAGCTTCCATGAACTCCTTCTGGTAGGTGTGGCCCTTGCCGATGTACATGTCGTCACGGATACCGATGACGTCAGCCATGAAGGAAACCATGTTTGCAGTCTCACGGACAGTCTCGCCATGAGCGACCTGGCTCTTGGACTCGTCCAGATCCTGAACTTCCAGGCCCAGCAGGTTGCAGGCGGAAGCGAAGGAGAAACGGGTACGGGTGGAGTTGTCGCGGAACAGGGAGATGCCCAGGCCGGACTCGAAGATCTTGGTGGAGATGTTGTTCTCACGCATGTAGCGCAGAGCGTCAGCGACGGTGAAGATGGCTTCCAGCTCGTCCTGAGTCTTGTCCCAGGTCAGGTAGAAGTCGTTGTTGTACATCTCAGCGAAGTTCAGGGAGTTCAGCTTGTCGATATACTGCTGCAGGGTCTTGTCCATTTTGAGTAGTCTCCTTTTAAATTAATATTATAAGGTTTTTACTTTTATCGCTCCCCGGAAACCGGCGCGGGCCGGTCTCCGGGAAAGCATAGGGTTACAAAATCAATTACAGGATCTCGTTGTCGGTCTTGCCGGCACGGAACTCGTAAACGTCGATCTTCTTGGACTCGTCGTACAGGTTGACAGCGGCAACGTACAGAGCTGCGCAGGTAACCAGGTCGGACTTCCAGGTGATCTCGTTGGGAGCGTGAGCCTGAGACTCAGCACCGGGGCCGAAGCCAACGCAGGGGATGCCGTAGCGGCCCTGGATAGC
>JAFUMG010000018.1 GCA_017473225.1 Oscillospiraceae bacterium
AAGGCCTTTTTGCTAACCGCAGTTAGCAAAAAGGCCGCATATTTTACCTCGTTTGTCAAGTGATATTTTGAAAATAGTTACAAAAAACTGGGCCCCGCATTTCTGCGAGACCCAGCCTTTCTTAACTTAGTGACATTGCCCGCTTGGGAGCGCCTTTTGCTGTGCAGAGCAGAATAATGACCGCGGGGGTCGCCCCTACAATTTGGATTTCATATCCAGCGGAATGGAAGTGGGCTTTGTTACATTTTTGTTAACGGTGATAACTTTTTCGCTGGAAGCGGTTGACAATGGAAAAATTTATGCTATAATGCGCCGTAAAGTTATCAATGATAACTTTTTTAAGAAATTGTTAAATCTGTTAAAATTTATGGAGGTACTGTTATGGTATTCGAAGCTGTTGCAAAGGTTATCGCGGAGCGCACGGACTGCGCTGTTGAGGACGTCAAGCTGGAGAACACTTTCAAGGAGCTGTCCATCGACTCTCTGGACACCGTGGAGCTGCTGATGAATCTGGAGGATGAGCTGAACGTGGAGATCGAGCTGACCCAGAAGGTGGAGACCGTGGGCGACCTGGTCAAGTTCATCGAAGAGAACTGCATGGGCTAAGGCTATGATCAAATCTGAAATTTGCGAAATGCTGGGTATTCAGTACCCGGTATTCCAGGGCGGCATGGCCTGGATCGCCGACGGCCGTCTGGCCGCGGCAGTGTCCGAAGGCGGCGGCCTGGGCATCATCGGCGCGGGCAATGCCCCCGGCAGCTATGTCCGGGAGCAGATCAAGGTTGTCCGAAGCCTGACCGACAAGCCCTTCGGCGTCAACGTGATGCTGCTGAGCCCCTTCGCCGACGAAGTGGCCCAGGTCATCGCCGAGGAGAAGGTGGCCGTCGTCACCACCGGCGCGGGCAATCCCAGCAAGTATATGAAGCTGTGGCTGGAAGCGGGCTGCAAGGTGATCCCCATCGTTCCCTCTGTGGCCATGGCGAAGCTGGTGACCCGTCTGGGCGCATCCGCGGTCATCGCCGAGGGCGGTGAGAGCGGCGGCCATGTGGGCGAGCTGACCACCATGGTGCTGGTGCCCCTGATCCGGGACGCGACCCACCTGCCCGTTATTGCTGCCGGCGGCATCGCGGACGGCCGGGGCGTGGCGGCATCCTTCATGCTGGGCGCCTGCGGCGTTCAGATGGGTACCCGGTTCCTTAGCGCGGAGGAGTGCAATATCCATCCCACCTATAAGGAAAAGATCATCAAGGCCAACGACCTGTGCACCACAGTCACCGGCAAGCGTCTGGGCCATCCTGTCCGCAGTCTGCGGACCCAGTTTGCCCGGGATTATGCCAAGGCCGAGTACGGCGGCGTGCCAGACGATGAGCTGGAAGCGCTGGGCGTCGGCAAGCTGCGGCTGGCGGTCCAGGAGGGCGATCTGAAGAACGGCTGCTTCCTGTCCGGTCAGATCGCGGCGATGGTCAATCAGATCGAGCCCGCGGCGGACATTGTGCGCAGTGTCATGGAAGAAGCGGAGCCTATTCTGAGAGGTGCGTCTCAATGGGTAAAGTAGCATTTGTATTTCCCGGCCAGGGAGCCCAGTATTCCGGCATGGGCAGGGAATTGGCGGAGCTGTCGCCCGCCGCGGCCGATGTGTTCCGCATGGCGGATGCCATTCGCCCCGGCACCTCGGAGCAGTGCTTCGCCGGAAGCGAGGAGCAGCTGCGGGAGACGAAGATCACGCAGCCCTGTATGTTCACTGTAGAGCTGGCTGCCGCCGCCGCATTGGAGGAAGCTGAAATTCGTGCGGATATGACGGCTGGTTTCTCTCTGGGAGAGCTGGCGGCGCTGACTTACGCCAAAGTTGTTGACGAATCAACAACTTTTTCCCTGGTTTGCCGCCGAGGCGAGCTGATGCAGGAGGCAGCCCAGATGGTTTCCACATCCATGGCAGCCGTGGTGCGGCTGGACAATGAGACCATCGAGGGCATCTGCGCCCAGTTTGAGGGTGTCTATCCCGTCAACTATAACTGCCCCGGTCAGGTGACCGTGGCGGGTCTCAGCGAGAAAATGGCCGATTTCTCCGCCGCTGTGAAGGCGGCAGGGGGCCGGGCCATTCCGCTGAAGGTCAGCGGCGGCTTCCATTCTCCCTTCATGGCGGAAGCGTCGGCGCGGTTCGGCGCGCTGCTGGAAGCGGTGGAGCTTCATGAAAGCGCCATCACACTGTATTCCAACTGCACGGGCCTGCCCTATGAGGGGAATGTGAAGGAGCTGCTGGCAAAGCAGATCTGCTCCCCGGTGCGCTGGGAGGCCATCGTGCGCCACATGATCGCCTCCGGCGTGGATACCTTTATCGAGGTTGGCCCGGGCAATGTGCTCAGCGGCCTGATCGGAAAAATTGATAAAAATGTCCGCACCTTCCAGGTGTGCGACAAGGAAAGCTTTGAAAAGTGCGTTGCGGAGGTGAAAGTATGCTGAAGGGGAAAGTCGCGCTGGTGACCGGCGGTTCCAGAGGAATCGGTGCCGCGGTGGTCAGAAAGCTGGCATCCCAGGGCGCGGATGTGGCTGTGGTCTATGCCGGCAGCGAGGAAGCGGCGGAGGCCATCTGCCGGGAGATCCGGGAGGAATACGGCGTTAAGGCCGGGGCATACCGCTGCAATGTGGCGGATTTTGCCGAAGTGAAGCAGACGGTGAATCAGGTGAAGGCTGATTTCGGTACGGTCAATATCCTGGTAAACAACGCGGGCATCACGAAGGACGGCCTGATCGCCACCATGAAGGAGCAGGACTTTGACGATGTGATCTCCGTCAATCTGAAAGGCGCCTTCAACATGATCCGCCATTGCACCGGCCTGTTTATCCGCAACCGGGGAGGCAGCATCATCAATATCAGCTCCGTCACCGGCATCATGGGCAACGCGGGCCAGGCGAATTACGCCGCCTCCAAGGCGGGCGTCATCGGCCTGACCAAGTCCGTGGCCCGGGAGCTGGCTCCCAGAGGGGTTACCTGCAACGCGGTAGCCCCGGGCTTCATTGACACGGACATGACCAAGGAGCTCCACGACAGCCCCCTGGCGGCATCCATCCCCCTGGGCCGCATGGGCAAGCCCGAGGAGGTCGCCGAAGCTGTGGCCTACCTGGCGTCCGCCGGCTATGTCACCGGCACTGTCATCCAGGTGGACGGCGGTATCGCAATGTGAATTGTAGTTTCGTACTCTGTTGAGAACGGTGCACCCGGGTAACGATTACCACTGTCATTGCGAACCAGTCCGCAGACTGGTGTGGCAATCCCACATGGCGGCGCAACGCTGTTTGATGTTGAAAGTCCTGGTATTTTCGGGCACAATTTTACTGTCTTAATCTCTTTAAGTTCCCGGAAGAACTGGGAGATTGCCACGCCAGTGTGCGCACTGGCTCGCAATGACATGCGTTTTGATTGGTGCGCTGCACGATTGAACACGAAAAACAATTTGAACCTTTATTAAGGAGAAAAACTATGACTACGAATATTCGCAGAGTGGTCGTTACCGGCATGGGCGTCATTTCTCCCATCGGCAACGACGTGGAAACCTGCTGGAACAATATGACCGCAGGCAACCACGGCATCGGCCCGATCACTCATTTTGATACGACCAACTATAAGGCAAAGCTGGCGGCGGAGGTCAAGGATTTTGATCCCAAGGCCTATATGGAAAAGAGCGAGACCCTGCGCAGTGACCTCTATGCCCAGTACGCCATGGGTGCGGCGGTCCAGGCGGTGGAGGAGAGCGGCGTCATCGGTACGCTGGCTCCCGACCGGATCGCCGTTTACTTCGGCTCCGGCATCGGCGGATTGAACACCGTCTCCAACGAGGTGGAGAAGCTGGGAAAGCGCGGTCCCGGCCGGGTTTCTCCCTTCTGTGTGCCCATGATGATCCCCAATATGGCGGCGGGCCAGATCGCCATCCGCTATAATTGCCAGGGCGCGGCGATGCCTTCCGTCACTGCCTGTGCTTCCGGCTCCAATGCCATCGGCGAAGCCCTCCGGGCCATCCGCCATGGCTATGCCGACGCGGTGATCACCGGCGGCGCGGAAGCGTCCATCGTGCCGGTGGGCATCGCGGGCTTTATCAACATGCAGGCGCTGTCTGTGGCCGAGGACCCTGACGCGGCATCCTTGCCCTTCGATGCCCGCCGGGGCGGCTTCGTCATCGGCGAGGGCGCGGCGGCGCTGGTGCTGGAGGAGTATGAGCACGCCAAGGCCCGGGGCGCGAAGATCTACGGCGAGGTCTGCGGCTACGGCTCCACCTGTGACGCCTACCACATCACCGCCCCCAGGCCCGATGCCGACGGCGGTGCCCGCGCCATGAAGCAGGCTCTGGAAGAGGCGGGTTATACCGGCAACGAGTCTGTATACGTCAACGCCCACGGCACCGGTACACCCCTGAACGATGTGGGTGAGACCTTGGCCATCAAGCTGGCGCTGGGCGAGGAGCCGGCGAAGAAGGCTCTGGTCAGCTCCACCAAGTCCATGACCGGCCATATGCTGGGCGCCGCCGGCGCCATTGAAGCCATCGCCTGCCTGAAGGCTCTGGAAACCGGCATCATTCCGCCCACCATCAATCTGCTGGAGCCCGATCCCAAGTGCGATCTGAACTATGTCCCCAATCAGGCGGTCCAGGCCCATGTGGACATCGCGGTTTCCAATTCCCTGGGCTTCGGCGGCCATAACGCCAGCCTGGCATTCAAGAGGATCTGACTATGAAGGAATCCGATATTAGAAAATACGCCCAGCTCATGGGCGAGCTGGGGCTGACGGGCCTGGAGATCAAGGATAAGGACAATGTGGTGCGCCTGGAGCGTACCTACAGCGCCGCTCCCGTGGCAGTGCCCGTGGCGGCAGTTGAAACCGCGCCCCAGGCGAAGCCCGCCGGTGATGCCGCCGTCGTCAGATCTCCCATGGTGGGCGTATTCTATCAGGCCCCCGCGGAGAACGCGGCTCCCTATGTGAAGGTGGGCGACCGGGTCAAAAAGGGAACGGTCCTGTGCCTGATCGAGGCCATGAAGATGATGAATGAGATCACCGCGGAAACCGACGGCGTTATCGAGGAGATCTGCGCCGAAAACGGCCAGGTGGTGGACTACGGCCGGGAGCTGTTCCGCATCAAGAGGTAACGATATGAATCAGGAAGAGATCAAGAAAATCCTGCCCCACCGGGACAATATGCTCCTGCTCAGCCAGGTGGACCGGGAAGGGGAGTACGCCCTGGGCAAGTATCATGTCCGTGGCGACGAGTGGTTCCTTCAGGGCCATTTCCCGGGAAATCCGGTGGTGCCCGGCGTGATCCTGTGTGAGATCATGGCCCAGTCCGCCTGCATCCTGCTGGCCGACGTGATGACGGAGGGTAAGACCCCCATGTACACGGGACTCAATAATGTCCGCTTCAAGTCCCCGGTGCGGCCCGGCGATACCTTTGAGACCAAATGCCGCATTACCCGCTCCAAGGGCCCCTTCTATTTTGCCGAGGGCGAGGGCTATGTGGACGGGCGGCTGTGCCTGAAGGCGGAATTTTCCTTTGCGATTGTAGGTGAGTGACCATGTTCTCGAAAATCTTGATCGCCAACCGGGGTGAGATCGCGGTGCGGATCATCCGTGCCTGCAAGGAGATGGGCATTGCCACGGTGGCGGTGTATTCTGAGGCTGACGCCGATGCCCTCCATGTGGCCCTGGCGGACGAAAGCTGCTGCATCGGAAAGGCGGAGCCTGCCGACAGCTATCTGAACGAAGAGCGGATCATCAGCGCCGCTCTGGCCACCGGCGCCCGGGCCATCCATCCCGGCTATGGTTTTCTGTCGGAAAATCCCCATTTTGCCGCCCTGTGCTGTCAGAACGGCATCGTGTTCATCGGCCCCACGGTGGAGCAGATGGACCGGCTCAGCGATAAGGCCACCATCAAACGGCTCATGGGCGACGCGGGACTGCAGACCATCCCCGGCACCGACGTGCTGAATTCGGTGCAGGAGGCTTTGGCAGCCGCCGATACCATCGGCTATCCCGTCATGCTGAAGGCCCGCTCCGGCGGCGGTGGGCGGGGCATCCGCCGGATCGACGATCCGGAGCAGATGGAGCAGGCCTACCCCCAGGCGGTGGCGGAAAGCGCCGTGGCCTTCGGTGACGGCGCGGTGTATCTGGAAAAATTCGTCTATCCCGCCCGGCATGTGGAGCTGCAGATCCTGGCGGATGAATACGGCAACGTGGTGTGCCTGGGGGAGCGGGACTGCTCCGTCCAGCGGCGGCACCAGAAGCTCATTGAGGAATCGCCCTCTCCCGCGGTGGTGCCCGCCCAGCGGGAGGCCATCATCCAGCAGGTCACCGCGGCGGTCCGGGCCGTGGGCTATGTGGGTGTGGGTACCCTGGAATTTCTGCTGGACCGGCAGGGAAGATTCTGGTTCATGGAGATGAATGTGCGGCTGCAGGTGGAGCATACCGTGACGGAAATGCTCACCAACATCGATCTGGTGAAATGGCAGATCCGCACCGCGGCGGGCATTCCGCTGAATTTCACCCAGAAGGACATTGCCTTCCGGGGCTGCGTCATCGAGTGCCGCGTCAACGCGCTGGCCCCCGGCAAGGTGGAGCTGCTCCACATCCCCGGCGGACCCTTTGTGCGGTTCGATACCTGCCTGCTGACCGGGACAGTGGTGACGCCCTATTATGACTCCCTGCTGGGCAAGCTCATCGTCTGCGCCGGCACCCGGGAGGAGACGCTGCGGAAAATGAAGGCGGCGCTGTGCGAGCTGGTGGTAGACGGCGTGCGCAATAACATCGCCGAGCAGCTGGACCTGCTCAGCCGCCCGGAATTCAATGATGGCAGCTATGATCTGACATTTATGGAGTAATTGGGACCGGGGGTTGGCGTACCGGTCAGGCCCATGGACGGCCTCTGCTGCCGGTACGGTCGGCCCCATTGACCCAATCTGAAACAAAGGTGAACCATAATGGCGTTTTTGAATTTTAATCTGAAACCGAAGAATGAACTGGAACAGGGCGGCCGTGCCGCCGCTCCCGTCCATCAGGATGAGAGCGAGCCGGAGGTCACCTGTCCCAATTGTCATAAATCCATCCCCGTCAGCAAGCTCTGGGCCAATCTGAACGTCTGCCCCTGCGGGCGGCATTTCCGGGTCAACGCCCGGCAGCGGATCGGCATGATCGCCGACCGGGGCAGCTTCCAGGAGATGGATGCGGACCTGCAGGCCGATGATCCCTTGGGCTTCGCGGGCTATCAGGCCAAGCTGGAGACGGCTCGTATTTCCAGCAACGAATCGGAAGCTGTGGTCTGCGGCACCGCCTCCATCCGGGGGAACCGCTGCTGTCTCTTTGTGATGGAGGCGGCATTCATGATGGGCAGCATGGGCACAGCCGTGGGTGAGAAGATCACCCGGCTCTTTGAGTACGCGCTGGAGCACCGGCTGAGCGTCGTGGGCTTCACCGTCTCCGGCGGCGCCCGGATGCAGGAGGGTCTGCTGAGCCTGATGCAGATGGCCAAGGTCAGCGGCGCGGTGAAGCGCCATTCTGACGCGGGGCTGTTCTACCTGACGGTGCTGACGGACCCCACCACCGGCGGCGTCACCGCCAGCTTCGCCATGGAGGGTGACATCATCCTGGCGGAGCCGGGGGCAACCGTGGGTTTTGCCGGCGCCCGGGTCATCGAGCAGACCACCCGAAAGGCGCTGCCCAAGGGTTTCCAGAAGGCGGAATTCCTGCTGGAGCACGGCTTCGTGGATGCCATCGTACCCCGGAAGGCTCAGGCCGATGCCATCGGCAATCTTCTGAAACTCCATGACAGGGAGGCGGCAGTATGATCCAACTGACACCCTACGACCGGGTCAAAACCGCCCGGGACAACAAGCGGCCCACGGGCCTGGACTATATCAACCGGGTCTTTACGGACTTTTTCGAGCTCCACGGCGACCGGCGGTATGCCGATGACAGCGCGGTGGTGGGCGGCGTGGCTTACCTGAACGGAAAGCCTGTGACGGTCATTGCCATCGAAAAGGGCCACACCACCAAGGAGCGGATGGCCCGGGCCTTCGGCGCCCCCAATCCCGAGGGCTACCGCAAGGCCCTGCGGCTGATGAAGCAAGCGGAGAAATTCCGCCGGCCCGTGATCTGCTTTATTGACACCTCCGGCGCCTATTGCGGCATCGGGGCGGAGGAGCGGGGCCAGGGCCAGGCCATCGCCGAGAACCTGATGGAAATGATGACCCTGAAAACCCCCATCATTTCCATTCTGGTGGGCGAGGGCGGCAGCGGCGGCGCGCTGGCGCTGGCGGTGGCCGACCGGGTCTGGATGCTGGAAAACGCGGTGTATTCCGTGATCTCCCCCGAGGGCTGCGCCAGCATTCTGTGGAAGGACGCGGGCAAAGCAGCCGAAGCGGCGGCAAATTTGAAATTGACCGCCCGGGACGCATTGACACTTTCGGTAATTGAGCGTATGATAAAGGAGACTGATATCGGTCATCCTTCTTTCTACGCCCAGATCAGACAGCTGTTGACGGAGGAGCTGGAAGCGCTCGAAGCCAACGACCTGCTTTTGCAGCAGCGGTATGAACGTTTTCGCCGGATCGGCGTACAAGAGAAGGAAACAGTATGAGTATTTACCAAAAATACTGCCGGGAGACCTTTGACGAAGCCGGCAGACTGATCGATATCCGCTTTGATTATCCCGATAATTTCAATTTTGGCTACGACGTTGTGGATGCCATCGCGGCCCAGACCCCCGAGAAGCGGGCCATCGTCTGGTGCAACACCGAAGGCGACCAGCGGGAGTTTACCTTCTCTGAGATTTCCCGCCTGAGCAACCGGGCAGCCAATGTCCTGCGCCAGGCCGGCATCGGCCGGGGCGACCATGTGATGGTGTGCCTGAAGCGCCACTATGAGTACTGGTACACCGCTGTCGCGCTGCAGAAGCTGGGCGCGGTGCTGATCCCCGTGACCCATATGCTCACCGTAAACGATATCCTCTACCGGATGGGCTGTATCGAGATCAAGGGCATCATCTGCACCCCCACCGGCGGCATCGCCGGACGAATGGCGGAGGCTGCCGCGCAGAAGGCGCCGGGCTGCAAGCTCTGGACGGTCCGCCAGGCCCTTCCCGGCTATGAAAATCTCTCTGAGGCCATCGAGAAGGCTTCGGAGGAGTTTCCCAGGGTGGAGACCGCGGTGACCGATCCCATGCTGCTCTATTTCACCTCCGGCACCACCGGCTACCCCAAGGGCGTGATCCATGATTTTTCCTATCCTCTGGCCCATGTGGTCACCGCCAAATTCTGGCACCGGGCCCAGGAGGACGGGCTTCACTTCACCGTGGCGGAAACCGGCTGGGCCAAGGCCTCCTGGGGCAAGATCTACGGCCAGTGGCTGGTCGGCAGCGCGGTGATGGTGTTCGACTTCGATAATTTCGATCCCAAGCAGCTGTGCACCATCATCAATACCTATGGCGTCACCACCTTCTGCGCGCCGCCGACGGTATACCGTTATCTGACCCGCAAGGGCATTCCCGAAATGCCCTCTCTGCGCCACACCACCACTGCCGGTGAGACGCTGAATCCTGAGATCTCCCGCCGCTTTACCGAGCAGACAGGTCTGTCTCTGGCGGAAGGCTATGGCCAGACAGAGACTACATTGCTGCTGGGCAATCTGACGGGCGAGGAAAATGTGGTGGGTTCTCTGGGACGTCCTTCTCCCCAGTACCGGGTGGAGATCCGGGAGCCCGACGGCAGCCTGACCCCTGTGGGTGAGGTAGGCGAGATCGTGGTGGTGCCCAGGGACGGGAAGCGGCCCATCGGTCTGTTTTCCGGTTATCTGAACGATCCGGAGCGCTACGCCCGGGTCTGGAAGGGCGGCGTTTATCACACCGGCGATACCGGCTGGCAGGATGAAAAGGGCTGCTTCTATTTCCATGGTCGTGCCGACGACCTGATCAAGACCGGCGGCTTCCGGGTAGGCCCCGGCGAGGTGGAGAATGTCCTGATGGAGCATGAGGCGGTTATGGAATGCGCCGTTGTGGGTGTTCCCGATGCCCTGCGCGGTCAGGCCATCAAGGCTTATGTGATCCTGGCCCCCGGCTTCACCCCCGACAAGGAGCTGGAAAAGGAGCTGCGGGATTTTTCCAACGCCAGAATGGCGGAATATAAGTGGATCCGCTTCATCGAATTCACAGACGCGATCCCCAAAACCATCAGCGGCAAAATCTGTAAGGCCGCGCTGCGCCGGTAAGGACTCCTGTTCCGGCGTGCCGTGCCGGAACGGGAGGAATATTTTGGCAGAGAGAATCAAAAATATGCGGGAAGTGTTGATCCTGGCGGGCATCGACGAGATCAATGCCCATGGCGTCACCGGCTTTTCCATCCGCCGGGTGGCGGAGAGCTGCAAGGTATCCTGCGCCGCGCCTTACAAGCATTTTAAGGACAAGCGGGATTTCATCGCGGCCATCATTGAGTACGTCAATGAGCAGTGGCGGGTGCGGCAGCAGGAGGTCCTGGCTGCCTGCGGCGACAGTTTGCGCCAGCAGATCGTGGAGGTCAGCGTCAACTACGTCCGTTTTCTGATGGAGAAGCCCTACTACCGCTCCATCCTGATGCTGAAGGACGCGGAGTTCGACAACATTTACCACAAGGTCCGGGGCCAGATGAGCAGCCGCAGCCAGCAGCTGGAGCGGGACCTGTTCTCGGACTGCCCCTGGGACAGAAAGACCCAGAAGCGGAAGCTCCATCTGGTCCGGGCCATGATCTTCGGGACCATCTTCATGTTTGACACCGAGGAACTGGAGTATAACGAGGAAGTTCTGGAAAACTTCCGCTACAGCATCGACCGGGAGTTTGATCTGCCGTGACGGCTGCGCCGGACCGGAATATGTGAAATAAAATCCACCCGCCAGGGTGGATTTTATTTGAGCGTGTCAAAAAACCACGTCATTCCGAGCCAGTGCGCACACTGGCGTGGGAATCCCGTCGATTTTCAAACATTTTCAGTCGTAGACTCCAGTATTTCACCCCTATTTACGGGATTGCCACACTAGTGGTGCTCCGCGCAGCGAATCAGTATAATTATGGCTGCCGGTGGCAGCCATACCACAATTCAATGCGGGCTGGTTCGCAATGACGTGCTAATTTGGGGGCTTTTTCGACAGTCTGAAATAAAATCCACCCGCCAGGGTGGATTTTATTTTTCGTTCCAAGGATTTATTATTATGGCGGATAAGAACGGGGGTTTTATCGGAATTATCCATTTAACATTTGGAAGCGCCTGTGCTATACTTACCAAAATGGAATAATAGCATAGAAAGGAAGTGTGCAAAATGCCGGAGATCAAACTGCCCGAGGATTTTGTGACCTATCCCGAGGCAAGAAAAAAGGCATTCATGGCATTGAAAGCGCTGAAAGAGCAGGGCCGCAGAGTGGTGGGTATTTTCTGCACCTACGCCCCCCAGGAGCTGATCGACGCGGCGGACGCCACCTCCGTCAGTCTCTGCGCCATCGGTGAGGAGAATATCCCCGCGGCGGAGAAGGTGCTGCCCAAGAACCTGTGTCCCCTGATCAAGGCCAGCTACGGCGGCGCGGTGACGGACCATTGCCCGTTCTTCTATTTTTCCGACATGGTGCTGGCGGAGAGCACCTGCGACGGAAAGAAGAAAATGTATGAATATCTGGATAAGCTGAAGCACACCCATGTGATGCAGCTGCCCCCCGGACGGGATGGCAGGGGCGCCCAGGAGTACTGGCGCCAGGAGGTAGTCGCCGCCAAGGAGGATATCGAAAACTTCTACGGCATCACCATCACGGAGGAAAAGCTCCGGGAGGCCATCAAACTGCGCAACCGGGAGCGGAAGGCCATTCTGGACTACTACGAGGTGGGCCGGCTGAAGCCTTCGCCCATCTCCGGCTATGAGCTGAACACCGTCATCACCTCCAACGAGTATGCCTTTGACATCGAGAAGAAGATCGCCTTCCTGGAGAAGCGCACCGCGGAGCTGGTGGAGAAGTACCACAGTGAATATGAGGGGAAGCCCTCCCGGCCCCGGATCCTGATCTCCGGCTGCCCCACCCACGGCGTCATCGACAAGGTCATCAAGCGCATTGAGGAGCTGGGCGCGGATGTGGTCGGCTTTGAGAACTGCTGCGGTCCCCGGGAGAAGAAGGACCCAGTGGACGAGACCAAGGATCCCATCACTGCCCTGGCGGAGAAGTACCTCCGGGTCAACTGCTCCGTTATGAGCCCTAACCCGGGCCGCTATGAAGCACTGTCCGAGCAGATCGACGATTATCAGGTAGACGGTGTCATCGAGGTGGTGCTGATGGCCTGCCATACCTACGCCATCGAATCCGAAGCCATGAAGCAGTTCGTGACGAAGGAGAAGGGGATCCCCTTCCTGTCCATCACCACGGATTATTCCACCACCGACCAGGGCCAGATCGATACCCGCCTGGGTGCCTTCATCGAGCTGCTGGGTTGATAAATGCAGAATTCAAAATGCAGAATGCTGAATGACGGCATTGCCTGCGGCAATGAATTTAAATCGTCCGCCCCGCGGACACAATCATTTTGCATTTTGCACTCAGCATTTTGCATTCACTGTAATTTGAATCAAATAGAATAAAAATAGGAGAGTATATATTATGATTACTGTTAATGCTATCGGCGATGCCTGCCCCATTCCCGTTGTGAAGACCCTGAACGCCATCAAGGAGCTGAAGGGACCCGATATCATTGAGACCCTGGTGGACAATGAGACCGCCGTCCAGAACCTGACCCGCATGGCCGATAAGAAGGGCTGCGCCGTCAAGTCCGAGAAGCTGGGCGAGAAGGAATTCAAGGTCACCATCGAGGTGGGCGATGCCGCGCTGGCCGCGCCTGTGGACACCGAGAACGTCACCTGCGAGCTGCCCCGGACCGGCAAGAAGAATACCGTCGTCGTCATTTCCTCCAAGGCCATGGGCCATGGCGGCGATGAGCTGGGCACCGCGCTGATGAAGGGCTTTATCTATGCCCTGAGCCAGCAGGAGCAGCTGCCCACCACCATCCTGTTCTATAACGGCGGCGCCAACATTCCTGTCGAGGGCTCCGTTTCTCTGGAGGACCTGAAGAGCATGGAGGCCCAGGGCGTGGAGATCCTGACCTGCGGCACCTGCCTGAATTTCTACGGCCTGACCGAGAAGCTGGCAGTGGGCGAGGTCACCAACATGTACACCATCGTTGAGAAAATGACCGGCGCGGACCTGATCGTGAAGCCCTGATGAGACAGAAAAAACTGACGCTGATCGTTACCTTTGCCACCACCACCCAGGCCATGGCAGTTGAAAAATACTGCCTGGAAAACAGCCTGCCCGGACGGATCATCCCGGTGCCCCGGGAGATCACCGCCGGCTGCGGCCTGAGCTGGAAGGCAGCGCCCGGGGACAGGGAGCTGCTTGCTGCCGCCCTGGAGGGGGCCGGCCTGGGCTGGGAAGAGATGCACATCATTGAAATTTGAGGAACGGACATGAGATACAACATCGGCATTGACATCGGCTCCACCTGCGCCAAGACCATTGTTCTGGACGAAAATAAAAATATCCTGCACCGACTGCTCCAGCCCACGGGCTGGAGCAGCGTCGAAACCGCCGAAGCCATCCGGGAAAAGCTGACACAGCTGGGGGTGGATTGGGATCGGGCCGCGGTGGTCGCCACCGGCTACGGCCGGATCTCCGTGCCCTACGCGGACAAGTGCGTCACCGAGATCACCTGCCATGGCCGGGGCGCCTGCCACATTTTCGGCTCGGAGGATCTGACCGTCATCGACATCGGCGGACAGGACACCAAGCTGATCTGCGTGGATGATAGCGTGGTGAAGGATTTCATCATGAATGACAAATGCTCCGCCGGTACGGGCCGGTTCCTGGAGATCATGGCCAATACTCTGGCAGTGAAGCCGGAGGAGCTGTGCTCCCTGGCCGCCCATGGCGGCGGCGTCTCCATCAGCTCCATGTGCACGGTTTTTGCCGAGTCTGAGGTCATCAGCCTGATCGGCAGGGGAGAGAAGAAGGAGAATATCGCCTTCGGTGTGGTGGACTCCATCGTCAAAAAGGTATCCACCCAGGCGGGACGGCTGAATCTGAAGGATTCCAAGGTCTGTCTGACCGGCGGCCTGTGTGAATTCGATTATCTGCGCCAGCGTTTGGAGAAGACCCTGGGCATCAGTGTCGAAGCCTGCCCCGACGCCCGCTACGCCGGCGCCATCGGCGCCGCGCTGAGCGCCGCGGCGATCAGGAAGTAAATTGTAGATTATTGCGCTGCCCAGGGCATTGCAATTTAAAATGCAAAATGCAGAATGCAGAATGATTGTGTGCGCAAAGCGCACGATTTGAATTGTTTTCCAAAGAAAACTCCATAATTTTGCATTTTGCATTTAGCATTCTGCATTTCGTGCAACAGCACGATAAGCTGAAATTTGAAAGGTTCATCTTATGATCTATTTAGACAACGCGGCTACCACGCTGCGCAAGCCCCAGTGCGTGACCGACGCGGTGGTGCGGGCTATGAATACCATGGGCAACCCCGGGCGGGGCGCCCACAGCAACGCCCTGTCCGCCTCCCGGGTGGTTTATGACGCCCGGTGCAAGATCGCGAAGCTCTTCGGCTGCAAGCGGCCGGACCATGTGGTGTTCACCTCCAATTCCACAGAAGCCCTGAATATTGCCCTGAACGGCATTTTTGAACAGGGTGACCATGTGATCACCACGGACCTGGAGCATAATTCCGTTCTGCGGCCCCTGTACCGGCTGGAGAAGGCGGGAATCATCTCCCTCAGCTTTGTTCCCGCCGACAGCCGGGGAAGGGCGGATCAGGACGCTTTTTTGTCTCTGCTGCGGCCCAATACCCGGGCGATCGTCTGCACCCACGCTTCCAACCTGACAGGCAATATGATCGATATTGCCCGCGTGGGAAAAATCGCCCATGACCATGGCGCCCTTTTCGTTGTGGACGCCTCCCAGACGGCCGGCGCGGTGCCCATCGATATGGAGCGGATGAACATCGACATCCTCTGCTTCACCGGCCACAAGGGCCTGATGGGCCCCCAGGGTACCGGCGGTCTGTGTATCCGGGAGGGCGTGGAGATCCGGCCCTTTAAGGTGGGCGGCTCCGGGGTCCATTCCTATGACAAGGAGCAGCCCAGCCCCTATCCCACCCGGCTGGAAGCGGGTACGCTGAACTCCCATGGCATCGCCGGTCTTTCCGCCGCGCTGGATTATCTGAATGAGGTGGGGATCGAAGCCATCCGGGACCGGGAAGCCATGCTGACGAGACGGTTTTACGAAGGCGTTTCCAAAATTGACGGCGTTACGGTTTACGGCGATTTTGGATCTGAACACACCGCCGTGGTGGCCCTGAACATCCGGGATGAGGACTCCGCCATCATCTCCGATACCCTCTATGAGGATTATGAGATCGCCACCCGTCCCGGCGCCCACTGCGCGCCGCGGATGCATGAAGCTCTGGGAACCACGGAGCAGGGCGCGGTCCGGTTCAGCTTTTCCTGGTTCAATACACCGGAAGAGGTGGACGAAGCGGTCCGTGCCGTTGCGGAGCTGGCAGAATAATGAAAATTGTACGGTCCTCCGGCCAATTCTGGCCGGAGGACCGATTAATATTTATAATAAGTTAATAAGGTTTATCTATTATTGGTATTTCACAACCTATTTTCGGTGTGATATACTGTCATGGACGAAAAAGATAAGGGAGTGTATATCCCATGAGCAAACAAGTAGAAACCAACATGGAGGGCATGACCCGCCAGCAGCTGAAGGAGCTTGAGACCAAAGAGATGACGCCCTTCCAGCGTTTTCTGGAAGTGATCATCGTGATCCTGCCCTTTGTGTGCGGTATCCTGGCGATCCAGGAGTACCGGCTGGTCCCCAACAACAGCACCAACCGCAATCCAAACACCTATCTCGTATTCCTGATCCTTCTGGTGGCCGCCTATGTGATCTACGGCCTGGTCGCCGCCATCAAGCGCGTACGGGGCGACAAGGGCGTCTATGAGAAGCTTCGCTTCAAAGCGCCGCTGTTTTCCGCCCTGTTCCTGCTGCTGGCAGGCTATGACTATCTGACCCTGAAGACCGGCATCCTGACCCAGCCCTTCGTGCCCTGCCTGAATTTCGTGCTGAACGCCGCATGGAACGATCGGGAGATGCTGATCGAGTGCACCATCCATACTCTGTGGCTGCTGTTCTTGGGCTATACCAGCGGCGTGGTCCTGGGTCTGATCACCGGCATCACCTGCGGCTATTCCAAGCGCTGCCGCTACTGGGTGGATCCGATCATCAAATTCCTGGGCCCCATTCCCACTTCCACCTGGATCCCCATCATGATGGTCGTGGCAAAGTCCCTGTTTGGCGGTGCGGTGTTTATCATCGCCCTGGGCTCCTGGTTCGCTGTCACCGTGGCTTCCATGAACGGCATCGCCAATGTGGACAAGGATTATTTTGAGGCCGCCCGCACCCTGGGCGCCACGGAGCGTCAGCTGGTGTTCCGGGTCGCCATTCCCCACGCCATGCCCTCCATTCTCTCCGGCTGCACCCAGGCCATGAGTTCCTCCTGCGTCGCCATTATGATCGCGGAGATGCTGGGCGTCAAGTCCGGCCTGGGCTGGTATATGAACTGGGCAAAGTCCTGGGCCAGCTACGATAAGATGTTCGCCGCTCTGTTTGTCATCTGCATCATCTTTACCGTGGTCACCAAGAGTCTGGACGCAGTCAAGCGGCATGTGCTGCGCTGGCAGAATGGAGCTGAGAAGTAATGGAAGAGAAAAAAGTTGTGCTGAAGCTCGACGGAGTCTCCAAGAGCTTTGCGAAAGTTGAAAATGACGAGGTCACCCATGCCCTGAGCGCGGTCAGCGCCACCATGGAAAGCGGCGAATTTATCAGCCTGGTTGGCCCTTCCGGCTGCGGCAAGTCCACCATTCTGCGCCTGGTGGCCGGCCTGATCCAGCCCACCACCGGTGCTGTCACCGTGGACGGCAAGGAGATCAAGGGCCCCTCCCCGGAGCGGGGCATGGTGTTCCAGAAGCCGACGCTGTTCCCCTGGCTGACGGTGGAGAAGAACATCGCCTTCTCCCTGAAGATGCAGGATAAGCTCAAGGGCAATGAGGAGCGGGTCGAGGAGATGATCCGTGTCATCGGTCTGGAGAAATTCCGGGATGATTATCCCGGTCAGCTCTCCGGCGGCATGGCCCAGCGTGTGGCGCTGGTCCGTTCCCTGATCAATGAACCGGATATCCTGCTGCTGGACGAGCCACTGGGCGCGCTGGACGCCTTCACCCGCATGAATATGCAGGACGAGATCCTGAAGATCTGGCGCAAGCGCAAGCAGCTGGCCATCATGGTCACCCACGATGTGGACGAGGCCATTTACATGGGCACCCGGGTCCTGGTCATGGATGCCAATCCCGGCCGGATCGTGGCGGACATCAAGATCGAGGAACCCTTCCCCAGAGACAGATCCTCCGCCTCCTTCGTTGCCTATCGTAATGACATCCTGAACAAGCTGCACTTCGGCGGAGCGAAGGCCGAGTAACTGATCGTGTTTCAAAATGCTATACGCATTTGAATAAAAAATCATAAGAGGAGATACAACAATGAATGCAAAGAAACTGATTGCACTGCTGCTGGCTCTGGCTATGGTCATGGCTCTGGCAGCCTGCATGCCCGACGAAGAGGGTCAGCTGGAAGGCGACCTGAACAACGACGGCCAGATCGAAGTGGGCCAGGATGGCGTTGAGGTCGAAGTCAACGTTTCCGATGTCCACATGAACGCTGCCGAGGCTTTCGCCGCCGGTCAGTGGGAAGCTCTGTTTACCCCCATTGATATCGAGGGCCGCGCCATCGATATGCTGGACTACGACCTGACTCCCACCGCTGAAGAGCTGGAAGCCATGAAGAACGAGCCCGCTTACGGCCAGACCGTCCTGTACTACATGTCCGACGGCTGCACCTCCGGCCCCACCGTCGCTGACGACCTGGGCTACTACGAGCAGGCTGGCCTGATTGCTGAAGGCGTCAAGGGTAACTCCATCGTCGAAGCCATCGGCACCCAGCAGGCAACTGTCGCTGTCAGCCACATCGCCACGCTGCTGGTCCCCATCACCAACGGTGTTGACATGACCTTCGTCGGCGGCGCCCACATCGGCTGCAAGTCCCTGTACGTTCTGGCTGACTCCGAGTACGAGACCACCGAGGACCTGAAGGGCACCGCCATCTCCGTCCCCAACGGCATCGGCAACGCTGACTACAACATCACCTGCATGATGCTGGATGCTGACGGCATCAACCCCCAGACCGATGTTACCCTGACTCAGGTCTCCTCTGACGCCTGCGTCACCGCTATGGAGAACGGCGAGATCGCCGCCGCTCTGTTCAGCGACTCCTTCGCCTATGCCATGGTCAAGGAAGGCAAGCTCCGTGCCGTCCGCTCCCTGCTGGACGAGGACTTCGCCGACAACAACTGCTGCGTCATCACCATGAACCGCACCTTCGTGGAGGAGAACCCCGTCCACGCCAAGAAGATCATCCAGTGCGTCCAGAAGGCTCACTCCTTCATGCGTGAGAACACCGCTGAGGCTACCCAGTATCTGCTGGACCGTGGCTGGAACGCCGGTGACTTCGACATGAACGTCATGCTGAATGGCTCCATGCAGTTCGGTACCTCCGATGCCTTCACCGAGGCTTCTCTGCGTGAGATCGTTGACAATTACCTGCGCCTGGGTCTGATCACCGGCATGGACGATGCCGAGGAGATCATGGATCTGGCCTGGACCCCTGTCCTGGATAACTGATTTCCCTATGTCATAAGGATTCCCCGCCTGCCATCGGCAGGCGGGGATTATTATTTATATAACGAATAAATATATGGATTCTATCTATAATCGGTATTTCACATTCTTGTAAATTTGTGCTAAACTGACGAAAGAATACAAGAAAAATATACATTGGAGGAATTATTTATGTCTGATTACGTACAGATGTGGAAGGATCTGGGCATGGACCTGGAAAACCACGACCTGCTCTGCCAGGTGCTGCCCACGGCCGTGGGCGATGTGTTTCTGACTCAGGAGAACCGTCCTAAGGCGATGGATTTCTGGGATCTGGTGATCTCCGAGGTCCATGGCATCCGGCCCGCCGAGCTGATCGCGGCTCAGAAGGAAGGCCGTAAGGTTTTTGGCACCTTCTGCGTCTATGTGCCCGATGAAGTGGTGATCGCGGCGAACGGCATTGTCACCGGCCTGTGCGGCGGTTCCCAGTTCTGGGTCCCCGACGGTGAGGCCGTGCTGCCCAAGTCCACCTGCCCCCTGGTGAAGGCCTCCGTCGGCGCCAGACTGGGCAAGACCTGCCCCTTCTTCCGGATCGCGGACGTCTACGTCGGTGAGACCACCTGCGACGGTAAGAAGAAGGCCTATGAGATCCTGGGCGAGGATGTGCCCATGCATATCATGGACGTGCCCCAGATGAAGCGTGAGAAGGACATCCTCAAGTGGAAGGACGAGATCGCCGAATTCGCCAAGAAGGTGGAGGAGATCACCGGCAACGAGATCACTCCCGAGAAGCTGGGCGAAGCGATCCACATCATCAACGAGAAGCGCAAAGCTCTGCAGCGGGTCTATGACTGCCGCAAGTCCGAGTGCCTGCCCATCTCCGGACGGGACGCTCTGCTGATGACCCAGATCTCCTTCTTTGACGATCCTGTCCGCTGCGCCCAGATGTGCAACCGTCTGGCCGACGAGCTGGAGCAGCGGATCGCTGACGGCGTTTCGGTTGTCCCCGCGGGCACCAAGCGCATCCTGATCACCGGAACGCCCCTGGCCGTGCCCAACTGGAAGCTGCATAACATCATCGAGACCAGCGGCGCCGCTGTGGTCTGCGAGGAGATGTGCACCGGCACCCGGTATTTTGAGAATCTGGTGGATGAGAGCAAGACCACTCTGGACGAGCAGTTCATGGCCCTGTCCCAGCGGTACATGAAGACCAACTGCGCCTGCTTCACTCCCAACACCGGCCGCATCGACGATATCCTGCGCCTGTGCAAGGAATACAAGGTGGACGGTGTCATCGATTGCAGCCTGAAGTTCTGCTGCCTGTACGATACCGAAAAGTATTCCGTCAGCCGCGCTCTGAAGGAAGCGGGCATCCCCGTCCTGAGCCTGGAGACCGATTATGCCGACACCGACGCCGAGCAGCTGCGGACCCGTATCGGCGCCTTCGTGGAAATGCTCAATGGCTGATGGCCACGTCCGGTGGTATATTCTGTTTCGGAATTATGAGCAGGGTCTGGCCCTTCATGACCTTCTGGACCGGCATGATATCAAAAACCGCATCGCCCCGGCGCCCCGGGCGATCCAGGGGAAGCTCAGCTGCGGCATGTCTCTGCTGATCGAACCGGAGCAGCTGGATGCCGTGAGAGCCTGCATCGAAGAAAACGGTGCGGAATATTATGACATCGTTCCGCTGGAAGGACAGATCAAGTCCCACCGGGATAAATACTGCTGATCGTGGAAGCCTTCGCCGGCATGGACGGCGAAGGCTTCTTTCTATTCCGGGTGAAATGTGATAAAATGCTGTAACGAATCGGAAAGCAGTGCGTCATATGGGTGAAGGGAGGGTGAGACAGTGACGGATTTTACGGAGGTTTATGAGCTGTATTTCCGGGATGTGTACCGATATGCCCTGTCGCTGTGCCGGAATGAGTCCATGGCGGAGGAGATCACCCAGGAGACCTTCTTCAAGGCGCTGAACAGTCTGGACCGCTTTGACGGAAAATGCAGGATCACCGTCTGGCTGTGCCAAATCGCGAAGAATACCTATTTCTCCCACTGCCGGAAGGAAAAGCATCTGGAACGGGAGGCGGACACCAGCCTGCTCCCGGGCGGGGACTGCCTGGAGGAGCGGCTGCTGGAGCGGGAATCGGCCTTCGAGGTCCACCGGGCGCTCCACGCCCTGGAGGAGCCCTACAAGGAGGTTTTCTCCCTGCGGACCTTCGGCGAGCTTTCCTTTCGGCAAATCGGGGAATTGTTCGGCAAAACAGAAACCTGGGCGCGGGTCACTTACCACCGGGCCCGGCTGAAAATCAAGGAGGGACTGAAATGAAACTGACCTGTAAGGTGTATGAGGACCTACTGCCCATGTATCATGACGGGGTTTGCTCCGAGGACAGCAAAGCGCTGGTGGAGGAGCATCTGAAAGAATGCGAAAGCTGCAGCGCCATGCTGGCGGACCTGCGGGGGGAGATCGCGCTTCCGCAGACCGCTCCTGAGGATCTGAAGCCCCTGGAGGAGATCAAAACCAAATGGGACGAGACGAAGCGGAGGGCAGTAAAAAAAGGCGTCTGCGTCACGCTGGCGGTCGTAGCGGTGATACTGGCCGTCTGGACCTGCGTCTGGTATTTCGGCTATGCACGGGCCTATGATGTGCTGGGCAGCAAGCTGGAAAAGGTGACCGACCACGAAGCGGCCATGACCACGGCGGATTACCAGAGCGTGGTGGGAGACTATAAATTCACCGTGAAAAGGCCCGGCTTCCTGGGGAACAGTGGCTTTGTCAGCGTCTGCCATAAAGTGGGCGCGGTGGTGTATCTGGACGAAAACAGAGATCCCCACCTGAACCAGGATCCGTTCTTTTATGTCTTCTTCTATCCCCAGTGGGGCGGCGGGTATAAGGTCGCGCTGACCTTCGACAGCATCGGTGAGACCGAATGGATATGGCTGAACGGAGATCTGATCGTCAATGATGCGGGTGTCTACTGCGAACCCCTGGCCCAGACACAGCAGGTGATCGACGACCATTACGATGAGATCCTGGCAGTCTTTGATGCGATCTACGACCTCTGGGGCATCCGTCTGATCGAGGGATGAATGCGAAATTTCGATAAAAACAGCTCCACCTGTCTGAACTGAACCAGCAAAACTGGACAATAGACAAACAGCCCCCTAATGTAGGATAATAACTACATTAGGGGGTATTGTTATGAGCAAGCGAAAATGGACAGATGTATCAAGATACGGCCAGATAATTACCGAGATGAGACAA
>JAFUMG010000019.1 GCA_017473225.1 Oscillospiraceae bacterium
AGTACGAATTCGCCGAAATGTTGGTGGTTATTCCAGACTTCTGCTGCACAATCCCCCAGTCTCGGCTATCGCCGAGCCAGCCCCCTTTACACAAGGGGGCCTTTGGGTGCGGCAGACAACTGACAGATAAACTACAATTTAAAATCTCTTCCGATCAATCATGGCGTTCGTGGGTATTGGAATACATTTCGCAGAACCGGGCGGAGAAGGAGGGCTCCCGGCCGGCGGTGTACAGGTGAGAGATGTCGCCGAAGGCATTCATGCGGAAGGAAGCGGTGCCCTCCCGCCGCTCCTCGGTGATCAGGGTGGTGACGGAGGTGGGGGCGGCGCACATGCCGTGCCACAGGGGCATGGGTGAGATGCCCAGCAGATGGGACAGCAGCACGCATTCCAGACCGAAATGGCAGAACAGGACGATGGTGTCCCCGTTGGGCCGCTCCGCCCGGTAGGCGTTGCCCTCCCGGATGTAGCCATGGCGGGCGGTGAGAGCGTCCAGACCGGCGCACACCTGCCGGTAGGCCTCCGGGACCCCCGCTTCCCGGAACTCCGGGGCGTCCATCCAGTGGTCCCTGTCGTAGAAATAGTCCCGCGCTGTCCAGTCCTGGGGCAGCCAGTCCCAGGAGACGGTCCCGTGACCGTCGGGCTTGCGGACCTTCGGCGGGAATTCCCGGAGCCAGGGGAGGATCTCGGCGCTCCGGCCCATTTTTTCCAGAGTGGCCCTGGAGGTGTCCTTTGCCCGGCCCAGGGGAGAGCAGTAAAAGGCCCGGATGTCCAGCTTCGACAGGCGGCTGGACAGCAGTTCCGCTTCAGCCCAGCCGGTCTCGGTCAGAGAGTCGATGGAATAGTCGGGGTCGCCGTGGCGCACGATCAGCAATTTCATAGAATCGCCCCTTCGATTGAAATTTGCATTGTGGTTATCGGCTTTAAACAGCATGCACAGCGGAAAGGCAACAAAAGCAGTTGTCATCCTGAGCGAGCGGAGCGAGTCGAAGGATCTTGGCACCTATTTTACTGCAAATGCTGTCATAATGCGTAGATTCCTCGACTCCGTTTCACTCCGCTCGGAATGACATGTCGTTACGTTGTTCGTTTTGACCGTTTTGCTGACTAAAACCGATATTCGCAACCTGAGTTTACATTATTATACATAAACTCCGCCCCTTTTTCAATGGCTGCGAAAAAAGGGAGGAAAAGTTTGTCTTTTCTGTGAAATATTTTGGAAAACGGTTTTTGTGCTTGGCAATAGAAGGATTATCTGGTACAATAAATATGATTATGCGCATGAGCGAGAAAAGGAAGGGTGAATCGATTGCGTGAATTGAAAGAAAAGATCCTGGAAGCGCTGGTATCCACATTGCCGATCACGGTGATCGTCTATATCATGTCGCTGACACCTCTGTTCGAGTTTTCCACGACAGAGCTGATTACGTTTACTGTGGGCGCGGTGCTGCTGGTGCTGGGCATTGGCCTGTTCAGCCTGGGCGCTGACCTGGCCATGACGCCCATGGGTACCCAGGTGGGTGCCGGTCTGTCCCGCCAGCGCAAGCTGGGGCTGCTGCTGGTTGTCTGCTTTGTGCTGGGTATGCTGATCACCGTGGCGGAGCCGGACCTGCAGGTCCTGGCCAATCAGGTCAGCGCCGTCATGAACGGCACGCTGCTGATCTATACCGTGGGTCTGGGCGTCGGCGCGTTCCTGGTGGTGGCGATCCTGAAGATCGTCTTCAAGAGAACCCTGTCCCAGATCCTGATGCTGTTCTATATGCTGCTCTTCGCCCTGGCGCTGATGCTGGCGGTGAATGACAATCTGGACCTGCTGCCCATGGCCTTTGACTCCGGCGGCGTGACCACCGGCCCCATTACGGTGCCCTTCATCATGGCGCTGGGCGTCGGTATTTCCAGCGTTCTGGGTGACCGGAAGAGCAAGGAAAACAGCTTCGGTCTGGTGGCCCTGTGCTCCGTCGGCCCCATCATGGCGGTGCTGATCCTGGGCCTGTTCTCCAGCAATAACCTGACCTATGAGGTGCCGGATTATTCCGTCAGCTCCGACATTCTGGGAGCGTTCCTCCATACCGCGGGCCATACCGCCCAGGAGGTCGCCATCGCGCTGGGACTGATCGTGGTGTTCTTCATGATCTGCCAGTTCGCGTTCCTGAAGCTCCCCGCCAAGCGGCTGAAGCGGATCGCCGTAGGCGTAGGCTTTACATATGTGGGCCTCGTGATCTTCCTCACCGGCGTCAATGTGGGCTTCATGCCCATCGGCTACAAGCTGGGCGCGTCCATCGCCGCCTGGGATGAGCGGTTCCTGATCGTCTTCGGCCTGATCACCGGCGTGCTGACGGTGCTGGCGGAGCCTGCCATCCATGTGCTGAACAAGCAGGTGGAGGAGGTCACCGGCGGCCTGATCACCAAGAAGTCCATGATGATGGGCCTGTGCATCGGCGTGGGCGCTTCCATTGCCCTGAGCATGATCCGCATCGTCTTTGACTTCTCCCTGGTCTATTACATCATTCCCGGCTATTTCATCTCCCTGGCTCTGAGCCTGTTTGTGCCCCCGGTGTATACGGCCATCGCCTTCGACTCCGGCGGCGTTGCCAGCGGCCCCATGACCTCTGGCTTCATCCTGCCTTTCGCGCTGGGCGCCTGCGTGACCCTGCAGGGCAGCGACGCCGTGCTGCGGGACGGCTTCGGCGTTGTGTCCCTGGTGGCCATGACGCCCCTGATCACCATCCAGCTGCTGGGCTTCCGGGCCATCGTGGCAGAGAAGATCGCCGAGCACCGGGCTATGAAGCGTATCCTGGATGCCGACGATCAGCAGATCATCGAGTTTATGTAAAGGAGGTCCCGCTATGGCTAAGAATGAGAAAGCGGCTGTTCCTGCCGTCAAGAAGCTGAAGCTGATCATCACCGTGGTGGACCGCCCCAAGGGTGAATTCTATCTGGATGTCATCGGCGGTTTTGAGGTCAACTGCCAGCTGCTGATGGCCGGCCAGGGCACCGCCAGAAGCGAGCTGGTGGACCTGCTGGGCCTGAACCCCGAGAAGGCTGTGATCCTCAGCGTCGCCCGGGAGGATATGGTCCCGGCGATCATGAACACCCTGGAGGAGAAATTCGAGACCGTCCGCAATGGCAAGGGCGTGGCCTTCGCGGTTCCGTTCAGCAGTGTGATCGGCGTGAACCTGTACCAGTTTATGAGCAACAACCGCCTGAAGAGAGGGGAATGAGATATGACGACGAACAATCATGAAGTGATTTTTGCCATCGTGGACTCCGGCTACGCCGAGGACGTGATGGATATTGCCCGGGAGCTGGGCGTCCGGGGCGGCACGATCCTGAACGCCCGCGGCGTTGCCAATCAGGAGGCCGCGGCCTTCTTCGGCATTACGCTCCACACCGAGAAGGAGATCCTGATGATGGTGGTGGACAAGGCCCTCCGGGACACGGTGCTCAATGCCATCTACAAGGAGATGGGCATGTCCAAGAAGGCGAAGGGCATCGCCTTCTCCCTGCCGGTTTCCGATGTGGCAGGCCTGGTGAAGGAGCCCGAGCACAAGGAAGAGGAATAAAACAAAAGCCGCCGGCATTGCCGCAATAAAATCCACCCGTCAGGGTGGATTTTATATCACCGAAACCGTCAGGTTTCGATATCACCCGCGCCGCGGGCGCGGATATCACATTTTGCGAAGCAAAATATATCATTTTTCAATACAAAACAGGCCTGATCCGGGATTATCCGGGCAGGCCTGTCATTTTTTGTTTCAGCGCGAATGTGATGCCCAGGCACCTATTCCGTCTTGCCTTTGGTGGGTGAGCCGCCGACGGGTCCATAGGCATTCAGCGTCTTCCGCCGGGGCCGCGGCCGCCGGGACCTCCGGGTCTGCCGGGTCCGCCGGGGCCGCCCCGCCGGCCGCCCATGGGACCGCCCATGCCGCCCATGGGGCCATGGGGTGGACGCATCGGAGGACGTCTCCGGGGGCGCAGCAGGCTGCCCAGCAGCGAAGCGCCCATCGCCGCGCCGGCAATGGTGGCGGCGGTTTTAGCGGTGTCGGAGGTTTGGGTAGTCTGGGTGGTGTCCACGGTATTCGCGGTATTGGTTTCGGCGGCGCTCACAGGGACGGGCGCACCGCAGTTGGGGCAGTATTTCGCGCCGGCGCCGGTCTGGGAGCCGCAGTATTCACAGTATGCCATGAAAAGCACATCCTTTCTGGCTGCATTCTACCAGAATTTCAGAAAAAACGCAAGATTCCGGCGAAAATGTTCACATGATCTTTGCATTTTGTACACATTAGGCAACCTCTGAAAACTCTTTTTTGATGATTTGGGCGAGATATTTAACTCCAAATTAAGTTGGGGGCAAAGATCCGTCCAAATCGCAAAAGGGGAGTTTTTAGAGGCGCCCATTAATACTTCCGGGATAGCAGCTTCTCCGCTTCGGCACGGGTGATCTCGCCGGAGTTGCACTTGGCCATGATCTGCACGTCCTTGTCGTTCAGCTTGTAGAACAGGTAGAAGAAGGTGGAGATGATCATGCCGATGACGGGCACCATGGCGTAGACGAACCACAGTCCGCCCAGGGCGGTGCCGCTCTGCTGGATGCCCAGGGCCTGGAGCTCGGCGAAGCTCTCGGCTTCCACCGTAATCCAGGAGAACAGGCCCAGCAGCGCCAGCGCCAGCGAGGAGGAAATGGCGCCGGTGATCTTCACGGAGAAGGTCTGGATGGCGAAGGTGATGCCCTTGGCGCTGATGCCGGACTTGTACTGGCCGTACTCGGCGCAGTCCGGGGTGAACATGTAGTTCAGAATGCCCACCACGCTCACGGGTACGCAACGGATGCAGGTGAGGATCAGGAAGAAGGTCTTATTCTCGTAGCCCGCGAAGTAGATCACAAGGCCCAGAAGGATATTGACGATGTTGCACCAGAAGAGGGTCTTGAATTTGTCGAACTTCTTCAGGATATAGGGCATGGCCATGGCGGCGAATACGCCGGGGACCATGTTCAGGATATTCAGCACGATGGAGAAGGTGGAGCTGCCGAAGAGATAGAAGGAGACGAAAAGCGTCACGGCGTTGGAGGTCTTCAGGGCGTCGGTGCAGCAGTAGCCGGCGTAGTAGAGCAGCAGGTACTTGTTCTGGCCCAGATATTTGAACATCTGCCGGGGGGTGAAATTTTCCTCCTCTTCCTCGGGCTTATAGTTGCGCTCACGGCAGTTGACGCAGAGGGGGACCATGGTCAGGGCGCTGAAGATGGCGAGGATCGCCACGGCCCAGGAGGCGCTCATGCCGACGCTTTCGCCGATCAGCAGGGGCAGCATCACACCGTAGATCAGCACGCCGGCGCCGGAGAAGACCCGGTTGACGGACAGGAGGGTATTGCGCTCGGCCAGATTGTCGGTCATGGTGGTCAGCATGGAGTAGGCCGGGACGTCGGTGAGGGTATAGACGGTGTCCCACAGCAGGTAGGCCACGCCGAACCAGATCAGCTTGCCCAGCTCGCTGAGCCCCGAGGGGATGGCGAAGAGGAGGATGGTGACGATGGGGATCAGGGCTGTGGCGATCCGCAGCCAGGGCAGGCTCTTCTGGCCGTTTTTGAACTTGACCTTGTCGAAGATGAAGCCGAAAATGGGGTCGTTCACCGCGTCCCAGATCTTCACGATCAGCAGCACCGTGGCTACCTTGCCCAGGCTGACGCCCTGCATGGCGAGGTAGGTGCTGATAAAGGCGGCGGTGAGGTTATAATAGATGTTCTGGCCGACGAAGTAGGTCCAGTAGCTGCCCCGCTCCTTCGGCGTGGTCATATACTCCGGGTGTTTGTTTTTCATAAGCGCGCCTCCTGGATTTTTCATATTGCTATCCTAACATTTCTGGCGCGGAAAAGTCAATGGAAACGGAAGAAAAAGCCAATTTGTTGACGGAGGGCGGCGGATGTGGTATAGTTTTGGTACTATCATGAAACGAGGGATCGCCTATGAAGAAACTGATCTGGGCCCTGGTGCTGCTTTGGGTATTGGCGCTGCCGGGGCTGGCGGTGGAGGAGGTCACGGAGATCCGCACCCCGGAGGAGCTGGCGGCCATGGCCAAAAACCCCGAGGGCAGCTATATCCTGATGGCGGACCTGGACATGACCGATATCGACTGGAAGCCGGTGGATTTTCGCGGCAGCTTCGACGGCAATGGCCATGCCATTTTGAATCTGGCGCTGTCCCAGCCCGGCGACGAGACTCCTGATTCCTGCGACGGCAACAGCAAGCTCTACGAGACTACCTATGTGGGCCTCTTCGGCACCCTGAAAAACGCCGAGGTTCGGGATCTGAAGCTGCTGAACGTCCGGGGCTTTGTGGAGACGGACAGCCCCTGCTTCCTGGCGGGCCTGACGGGCTACTGCGATGATACCACCATCACCGGCTGCACCGTCACGGGTTTTCTGGAGCTCCGGGCCCATGACCGGATGTTCGGTGTGGGCGGCATCGCGGGCTACGGCGCGGGCATCGTTCGGGACTGCGCCGTGGACGTGACCATCGTCTGCACCGATACGGACCAGACCACCAGGGACGAGCAGTTCATGGGCGGTATCCTGGCCACGGGCTTCATGGACATTGAAAACTGTACCGTCACCATCGACGGCTACTCCTCCGAATACGGCTACGCCCACAACGGCGGCCTGGTGGGTATGCTGATGCGCCATCCCCTGGGGGACTGGACCTGCAATATTCAGGGCAATTCCGTCACGGGAAGGATCACCTTCTTTGAATACAATTCCGACCGCCGGGCCTACTGCAAGGGACTGGTGGGCGAGTACATGACCTCCTACCGGACCGTCTCCGACAACACGGAGGATTTCCTCAACAACGAGCAGTTTGAATACGACGCGGAGCTGCGGCCGGAGATGTGCGCCGAGCCGGTCTATGGGGAGACGGTGGTCCCCTCCGACTGCTACACCTACGGTCATACTGTCTATGAATGCCAGACCTGCGGCTATTCCTATACCGATCATTACCGGCTGCTGGACCACGCGGTCACCGAATGGGTCCTGACGGAGGAGCCCACCACGGAGCGGGAGGGCCTCAGCGTCGGCCACTGCGCCTGCGGCCTGGAATTCACCCGGGCGGAGGAAAAGCTGGAGCCTGTTCCCACGGAAGCGCCCACAGAACCTCCTGTCACGGAGGCCCCGCCTACGGAGCCCGCCCCCACGGAAGCCCCGGAGCCGGAAGAGGACACCGGTCCGTTCCTACCCATCGCCATCGCCGCCGGAGCGGTCCTGGTGATCGTCCTGATCCTCCTGCTGACCCATAAAAAGAAGGGCGGCAAGTATTTGAGGAGGTAGTGTGTAAAGTATAATTTTGCGCACAGCCAAACTGCAATCTCCCCGCGTAAGCAAAAGGCACCGCCATCTTTTTGGATGGCGGTGCCTTTTTTGTTATTCCTTGGGACCCAGGTGGTCGTAGTAGTAGCACAGCTTGGTCCAGGAATGGTCCACATTCTGGAAGGTGTACTTATCCATGACCAGCTGCAAAATCTCTGCCAGCCGTTCGTCCACGGGGACACAGCCGTGCTTTTCCTCGCTGCCGGAGGTGATGATTTTGTCCAGGTAGCCCCGGATCTCTTCGGTCAGGTCCTGGCCCTTGCCGTGGTAGCGGCCGGCGCAGACGTCCGCCAGCTGATAGGATTCGGCGTAGGCGTCGTAATCCTCGCCCCACTGATCCCGCAGGTAGGCGTCAGCGGCTGCTTCGTCATAGTCAAACTTTTCCAGCACCGACAGAATGTACAGGTCATCCTCGGTCTTGCTGAAATCGAAGCCGCCCAGGTCGATCATGCCCTGGATCATCACCGGCTCGCCGTTGGCGTCCAGCAGGTAGCTGCCGTCGTCATTGTAGGCGTGGACCGTGGCGATGGGCTTGCTGAAAATGGGGGTCAGGCCGGTGAAGTCGGCGTAGAGGATGCTGCCGTAGCGCTGGTTGCCCTTGGCGTCCAGGCCCAGATCCTCGTGGTAATAGCCGTCCTCTCCCAGCACCACGTCAATGCCTGCGGCGATCAGGGCGTACATCAGCTCGCCGGTGGCGTTGGTATCGTAGGTGAAGTAGCCGGGTGCCGCCAGCCGGAACAGGTCGTATTCCGGGCCGATGTATTCGATGTCGTAGGGGATGGTGCCAACTTCGTAGAGATCCCAGTAGGCGATGTCGATGTAGTAGGTCTGGCCCGCCTCCATATAGTAGACCATGGAGACGTTGGCGCTGTCCTCGTACATCCGCTCGTCGTGCTCAAAAGTGTACATATTGTCCCGGTTTCCGTGGAAGATCCAGCCGTCCACACCCTGCTGGGAATCGCTGTGGGAGGTGACCCGGTAGACACCGGATTTTTGGGGGACGAATTTGCTGAGCAGCCCCCGGGGCATAATGGGCCGGTCATAGGAGATGGTATTGCTGCCCAGCCGGGCGTCATAGGCGCAGAAGGTGGCAAGGCCCTTGATGGGGTCAGTCAGCTGGACATCGGTGCCGTAGACCTCATAGTATTTGCAGATCTTCAGCCATTCCAGGTCATCCCCGCTGTCGAAGCCCGCCACATCGTCCACGATCTGCAGCAGCTCCGCCAGCTCCTCATTGACGGTGCAGACGCCGTTGAGGGAGGAATTGGAGGCGTAGGAGCAGTAGTCCACCAGCTCCTCATAATAGCTGTGGCCGTCGATGGTGATATCGCCGTAGTAGGCCAGCTCCCAGACGGTCTTCTCCTCGTTGAACATGGTGTAGCCCATCAGGTCCGCCAGCAGCAGGGGGCCCTTTTCGCTGCCCACATGGTAATAGCCGTCGGCTTCGTTCAGGAAAATGTCCACATACTCGTATTCCAGATCGCCGACCTCCTGGGCGGCGGTCCGGGGGATATAGGTGGGGACGCTGATCTCACTCTGGTCCATAATGTGCAGGTTTTTCAGATAGACCGTGTCGTCGCCCTCGTTGGTGTCGCTGTCCTTCAGATAGCACAGGGCCACCTCATGCCAGCCGCTTTCCAGGGCCACCCAGGGATAGCAGGTCTCCCAGCTTTCCTCCTGGGCATAGCCGGAGATCTGGAGGGCGGGCTGGTCGTCCACGATCACATAGAGGATGTCGCAGGATTTTTCGGAGGAAGCCAGATAGTCAAAGCCGATGGCCTGCCCCGCTTCCAGATAGATGTCCGCGTACAAGATGGCGTAGGAGCTTTCGATCTCCTGATTGGAGGCCTTCAGGCAGCTTTCGCCGTTTTTCTCGGTGATGACGAAGGGCCAGGCGTATTCGGCACTCTCCCCCTCGGTCTCGGGCCGGTAGGTCACGTCCAGGGTGCCGCCGTCGAAGACCGCGCTGACGGCTTCGGAGGTGTCCATGGTCACGGTGGGCCTGACGGTGGTCACCAGCTCGCTGAGACTGCCATAGAGGACCTGCTCGTAGCCGTCCCCGGTGAAATGGTCGAAGATGCTGACAAAGGGCCGCAGGCTGGTGATGCCGCCGGCCTCCATCAGGCAGATGACGCCGTAGCGGTCCACGATGATGGAGGTGGGATAGCCGGAGATGCCGAAGGCGGCGGACCAGGCGGCGGGGCATTTGGCCATGGTCAGGGACAGGTCATACATGGACTGGAAGGAGGCGATGGCCTCGTCCTCCTCCAGCGGATTCAGAGCGATGATGCCCACGTCGTCGCTGTAACTCTGCCAGGCTTCCTCCATATAGGGGAATTCCGCCACGCAGTAGGTGCAGGTGGTGTACCAGAAGTTCAGCAGCACCGTGTCCTTTTCCGCCAGCATTTCCGAGAGGGTCACGGTCTCGCCGGCGGGGGTGGTGACGGAAAAATCATACATCACATCGCCCACGCCCAGAGTGGCCCCGGACAGGCTCTCCCCGGAGATCAGGGAGGAGGTCAGGGTGATCGCCGCGGCATTGCCGGAGAAGGCGTAGGCAGGCTCCACGGCGTAGCCCCGGGGGGCGCCGGAGAGGGTGATGGCGTAATCCTCCCCCTGGGGCAGCGAGAACAGGATCTGGCCCTTTTCGTCGGTCTCGCCGTACTGCTTCAGGTCCTGGAGGGTGTCATCGGCATAGACATAGACGTCGATGCCAGGCAGGGCCATGCCGCCGGCAGAGCGGACGGTGACGGTATAGCTTTCCGCCGGGGCGGTCTCCTCCGTGGCGGAGGGAGCGTCCTTCGCGGCGCAGCCGAAGAGGGACAGCAGCAGCCCGAGGATCAGAAGGATCGAAAGGTTTTTCCGGAATTGATTCATGTTTTTCACCCAACTGTCGATAATTTCTCCTATATCCTACCATATCCCGGAAAAATGGTCAAGTTTGGATCGGTGCCGGGCGGACGGGCCGGGTTCCGGGGCCGGCTACAAATTTCCCGCGGGTGATTTTCTTTTCTTGCTTTATCGGACCAAAGCGTATATAATAGACATACATTTATCCGCAGGAGGCGACACATGATGCGTATCGTCATCAAAATCGGCACCAGCACGCTGGCCCATCCCACGGGTCTGCTGAATGTCCGGCTGGTCGAACAGCTCTGCAAAACCATCAGCGATATCAAAAACGCCGGCCACGAGGTCATCGTGGTATCCTCCGGCGCCATCGGCATGGGCGTGGGCAAGCTGGGTCTGCTGCAGCGGCCCAAGGACATCCCCACCAAGCAGGCCGCGGCGGCCGTGGGCCAGTGCGAGCTGATGTATACATACGACAAGCTATTCGGGGAATACAATCATACCGTGGCCCAGCTGCTGATCACCGGCGAGGACGTGGAAAACGAAACCCGCCATCAGAATTTCAGCAATACATTGAACCGTCTGCTGGAGCTGGGGGCCATCCCCATCATCAACGAAAATGACACCGTGGCGACCCACGAGATCGTCATCGGCGACAATGATACCCTGGCTGCCATCGTGGCCCAGAGCATCGGGGCCGACAGGCTGATCCTGCTGTCGGACATCGACGGCCTGTATACCGCCGACCCCCACACCGACCCCACGGCCAAGCTCATCTCCCGGATCGAAAAGATCGACGATTCCGTCCGGGCCCTGGGCGGCAGCAGCGCCTCCAGCCAGGGCACCGGCGGCATGGTCACCAAGCTCCGGGCCGCAGAGATCTGCATGGCCTGCGGCTGCGATATGGTCATCGCCAACGGCCGTGATCCCTCCAACCTCTACGATATCCTGGACGGTAAGTCCGTAGGAACCACCTTTAAAGGAGTTACGTTATGATCGAAATGCTGAATAAGGCCAAAGCGGCCAAGGCGGAGGTCTCCTGCCTGACTTCCGCTCAGAAGAATAACGCCCTCCGGGCCATGGCGGCGAGCCTGGTCCGCAATGAAGCCGCCATCCTCCAGGCCAATGCCCAGGACCTGATGGCCGCCCAGGACACCATCCCCCAGGTCATGCTGGACCGGCTGATGCTCAATTCCTCCCGGATCCAGGCCATGGCCCAGGGCATCAAGGACGTGGCCAACCTGCCCGATCCCGTTGGGAACATTCTGGAGGAGCACGTCCGGGAGGACGGATTGAAGATCCAGAAGATCTCCGTTCCCATGGGTGTCATCGCCATCATCTATGAGAGCCGACCCAACGTCACCTCCGACGCCGCGGCGCTGGCTCTGAAGAGCGGCAATGTCTGTGTCCTCCGGGGCGGCAAGGAGGCCTTCCGCTCCGCCAAGGCCATTGTGGAGGCCCTGCGCCAGGGCCTGCGGACCGCGGGAGTCACGGAGAACGCCGTCAATCTGGTGGAGGACACCAGCCGCGGCAGCGCCACACAGCTGATGACCGCCAACGGCTACATCGACCTGCTGATCCCCCGGGGCGGCGCGGGCCTGATCAACGCCTGCGTGACCCAGGCCACGGTGCCCTGCATCGCCACCGGCACCGGCATCTGCCATGTGTATGTGGAAAAGACCGCCGATCTGGATATGGCCCTGAACATCATTGAAAACGCCAAGACCAGCCGCCCCAGCGTCTGCAACGCCGAGGAGGTGCTGCTGGTGGACAAAGCCATCGCCCCCAAATTCCTGCCCCACCTGTATGACCGGCTGGTGACCATGCGGCAGAACGCCGGGAAGGTGCCCGTGGAGCTGCGGCTGGACGAGACCGCCCAGACCATCATCCCCGGTACCCCCGCAGGGCCCAAGGATTTCGACACGGAATTTCTGGATTACATTCTGGCTGTCCGCTGTGTGGAAAACGTGGACGACGCCATCGCCCACATCGCCGCCCACTCCACAGGCCACAGCGAAGCCATCGTCAGCCGGGACGCCGTGTCCCTGGCCCGGTTCTCCTCCGGCGTGGACAGCGCGGCGGTGTACCTGAACGCCTCCACCCGGTTCACCGACGGCGGCGAATTCGGCCTGGGCTGTGAGATGGGCATCTCCACCCAGAAGCTCCACGCCCGGGGCCCCATGGGCCTGCGGGAGCTGACCACCTACAAATACCTGATCCACGGCGACGGCCATGTGCGCTAAGGAGGCTGCCATGAAATACGGATTCATCGGCTGCGGCAACATGGGCGGCGCCCTGGCCAAGGCTCTGGCCAAGAAGGAGACGGACTTCGCCGTCTCGGACCGCAGCGGAAGGGCGAAGGCCTTGGGCTATCCCTATACCGATGCCGCCCGGATCGCCTCCGGCGCGGACCGGGTATTTCTGGGGGTCAAGCCCCAGATGATGGCGGGGGTCCTGGAAGCGCTGAAGCCCGCGCTGGCGGAAAATAAGCCGCTGCTCATCACCATGGCGGCGGGACTGACCATGGCGCAGATCGACGCCATGGCAGGCGGCGGGTTCCCCATCATTCGCATCATGCCCAATACCCCCGTGTCCGTAGGCAAGGGGCTGGTGCTGTACTGCGCCAACGAGCGGGTCTCGGAGGAGGTCCTGACATCCTTCCTGGAGGATATGGAAGCGGCGGGCCGCTTTGACAGGATCGAGGAGCGGCTGTTCGATGCCGCGGGCACCGTCACCGGCTGCGGCCCGGCCTATGTGTATATGTTTATCGAAGCCATGGCCGACGGGGCCGTCGCCTGCGGCGTACCCCGGGCTCAGGCTATGGAATACGCCGCCGCCACCCTGTCCGGCGCGGCGGAAATGGTCCTGCAGTCCGGCGCCCACCCCGGCGCGTTGAAGGATGCCGTCTGCTCCCCCGGCGGCAGCACCATCGCCGGCGTCCGGGCCCTGGAGGACCACGCCTTCCGGGGCACCGTCATGGACTGCGTCCTTGCCGCCTACCGGCGGAATCAGGAATTGGGGAAGTGATTCGGAGTACATCGCAGGAACCAAGCGCAAACCATAATTTCCCAGCCGCCGGTTATCCGGCGGCTTTTTTCTGCTTGACAAGCCTAGATTATCTAGGTATAATAAGCATAGATAATCTAGGTATAGGAGGTGTGACCATCCGATGTACATGGGCAAGTATAAATTCAAGTACTGGTGCTCCGACGCGGTGTCCGGGATCGTCTTTCCGCCAGACCGGGAGAAGGTGTGTGAGGAGCTGTACCAGCACATGGAGGACCACTACCAGGACCTGCTGGACCAGGGCATGGACAAGGAGGAGGCGGTGCGGGAGACCGTCCAGGCCATGGGGGACCCCTGGGCGGTGGCGAAGGACCTGGCGGCGGTCCATCGGCCCTTCTGGGGGTATTTCCTCCGGGCCACCCGGATCATTCTGGTGCTTTTGCTGATCATCACCGTTATCCCCTTCGGGAAATACATCTGGAACGAGCCCTACCGGGAAAATACGGTGTGGGGCTTCGACATCCGTGACTCGGAGGCCTTCGCGGAAAAGGGACACACCTTCCTGCGCCGCCTGGAGCCGGATGCGACGGTCCGCTCCGACGGCTATACCTTCACCGTCACCGACGCGGTGGAGTGGCTCTACCGCTACGCCCCCGGCGACGGCACGGAGAAGATCACAGAGGTCCTCAGTCTGCGCATGACGGAATTTCACCCCCTTCCCTGGGCGGAGCACCGGGAGGTGGGCCAGTGGTTCTGGGCCGAGGACAGCCTGGGCAATATCTACGGCTGCACCAAAGAGAACAATGCTTACAGCGAGGAAAACTACCTCTGCGCCTACGGCGACCAATCCGGCCCCCTTACCTACACCTACAAGCTCTGGATCAACGATTTTGATGTTGAAAACACCGAATGGATCACCATTCACTACGACCGGGACGGACGGGATCTGACCTGGCACATCGACCTGACGGGAGGTGACGGGGCATGAGAAAGCTGAAAAATTTCTGGCTCCGCATCCCCCGGCGGGTCCGGGCCATTGGTAACGCGGGCCTGATCCTTCTGGTCGCGGTCACCTTCTATGTCAGCATCGGCGCGCCGACCCTGACGGAGGAGCTGGCCTTCCGCCGGGCGGAGAAGGCGGAGCTGATCGGGCCCTCAGACATCCTGTTCAACGAGGATGTGAAGAACTACGACTATCAGCACCTGATCCTGGCGGAGACGGACTACGGCGTTATTACCTACGTTTCCGATGAGACCTGGTCCCCCGACCTGTGCTACACCGAAAAGACCGGGGATATCACCGTCGTCGCCGCGCCGAAGGGGCCCTTCAACTGGGGATACTTCAATTTCGAAGTGCGGCTCCCGGTGTTCGTGGTGGACGATGTGCCGGAAGCCATTCGGGCGGAGCTGGAGCTCCATATCGAGGGGACCTACGTCATCCATCTCAACGGCGAAAAGCTTGAGATCCCGCTGGATCACCACTATTCCCTGAAAGCTGACCGGGAAGCGGAGCATTTCTTCCGGTTTCAGCTGGAGCTGCCCTTCGTCAGCACCCTGGATGACTACGGAAACGATATCGACGCGAAGCACGGCGCCGACGGCTACGCCCTGGACCTGCTGGCGGAGACCTTCAGCAATCTGGAAGGCCGGCTCCCCACCAGCAGCGCGTCCATCACCGCCACGGTGCGGCTCTATGACGAAGAAAACGACCTGATCACGGAGCGGGAACTGACGCTCCGGGAACCGGAATGAGGGAGGTACAGAATATGAAAATAGAAAAAAGCCTGCTGTCCGGCAGCACCCCCATGCTGGTGCTGAGCCTGCTGAAGGACGGCGACAAGTACGGCTATGAAATGGTGGCGGAGCTGGCCAAGCGGTCCGACGATACCTTCCAACTGAAGGAGGGCACCCTCTATCCGCTCCTCCATACTCTGGAGAAAAACCACTGGGTCAGCTCCTACATCAAGGAGACCCCCACCGGCCGGGAGCGGAAATACTACCGCCTGACGGGTCAGGGCCGGGAACAGCTGGAATACAAGGAAAAGGAGTGGAAGGTGTTTTCCGAGAAGGTCAACGCGGTGCTGGGCTTCAGCCCCGTGTGAGGGCGCTGCCATGGCAAACTACCTGAACTACAGCTTCAAGACCTGGTGCCTGCGGGCCATCGCCCAGATCCGCTTTCCGCCGGACCAGGACGCGGTGATGGCGGAGCTCTACGCCCACATGCTGGACCATTACGACGCCCTGATGGAAGCGGGGGTCGGCAGGGAGGAGGCGGAGCGGCGGACCCTGGAAGCCATGGGAAGCCCCGAGGAGATCGCGCCCCAGCTGGCGGCGGTCCACCATCCCTTCTGGGGTTGGCTGCTCTGGGGCACCCGGATCGCGCTGGCGCTGATCCTCTGCGCGGCGGTCTTTTGCGCCGTGCCCTATCTGCGGAATACTTTCTATTCCGGGCCGGACTGGAACCGCTATGATCCCTACGAGGATACCTATATTTCCGACGAGGTGGGCGTCACGGAGCTGGTGCTTCGCACTGAGCCGGACCAGTCTGCCGAATCCGACGGCTTTCACCTGACACTCACCCGGGCCGCCTGGTGGCATACCGATTTCGTGGACGATTCTCAGGAGGATCTGGATACCTTCCGCTTTCAGATTAGGGTTTTCAATCCCCGGCCCTGGGCGGGGAGGCCGGAATTCTATGAATGGCTCTGGGCGGAAGACAGTCTGGGGAATTACTACTATCCCTTTTATCTGGACAATGCCGTTGCCGGGGATCCCGGCGTCACGGGAAACTGCTATCATTCCGCTCCCTTTACCTACACGCTGGATATGTGGCTCAGCAATTTCTGCTCCATGGACGCGGACTGGATCGACATCCACTATGACCGCTCCGGGCGGGACATCGTGCTGCGCATCGACCTGACGGGAGGTGACGGGGCATGAGAAAGCTGAAACGGCTTTGGGGCAACATCCCCCGGCGGGCACGGATCGGCATCAACCTGCTGGGGATCGTGGTCCTGGCCTTCGAGGTCTATTGCTTCCTGGGCTGCCCGGCATTTACGCTGGAGCAGAATTTCCGCCGGGCGGAGAAAGCCAATTTGGTGGGTCCGTCCGAGATCCTGGCGGTCTACGAGCCGGCGGGCTCCGACTATGAGCACCTGCTGGTGGCCGATGACGGCAGCGCCGTGATCTTCTATCTCCACAGCGGGAGCCTGTACTCCTCCGACGCACTGTACTACCGGGAGAAGACTGGGGACCTGACGGTCCTGGCGGCGCCGGGCATCGGGTACTTCCCCAGTGACAAATATGTGCTGGATCTGCCCATTTTTGTTTTCGACAATTATCCGAAGGCTGTCCGGGCGGAGCTGGAATTTACCCTCAGCGAGACAGTCAACGACGTCTATTATGAGAGGACCTTCCAGCTGGAATCCGACCGGGAGGAAGCGGGCTGGTTCCATTTCAACATCCGCATGGAAAGCGAGAGCTGGTATGTGGACGAATGGGGCTGGGAACATGGTACGCGCCTGGGAAACGAAGCGTACCTTTTATACGAATTTTCCTACATGTGCGGCTACCGGGACAGCTTCAACCTGCAGCCCCAGCCTGTGGCGGTGCGGCTGTACGATGAACGCGAAGAACTGATCCTGGACGAAACCGTCCAGGTCCGGTGCGCCAAGGACATGGCCCACCGGGAAAGGGAGAAATAGAGAAACAAGAACGCCCGAACCGCGGTCACGGTTCGGGCGTTGCTGCGTGATATTCCGCCTTACGGCATAGTGATATTTCTGCTGACGCAGAAGTGATATTATATTCGCCAACAAACTGGGCGAAGCCCAATATCACTTGCGAAGCAAATATCACTGGCGCAGCCAATAGAACTCGCCGAAGGCGAATATAACTGAAAAAGTCCGAATGCGAAGCATTCGGACTTTTTCTGGCGATTGCTGACAAAATAGATGCCGTCGATTTCAGAATCGAGACCGGGAAACACGAAAAAATGTTGTGCCGCAACGACTTTTTGTGTTTTGACACTAGCTTCCTTACGGATTTTTATTAGTGAACAGAATAGATGTACCCACATAACCATCTTTGGTCGGTCAACGAGTTAGAGTTTTTCTTTCAACTAAGAAATCGTTTCAAATGTGCAATGGCGATAGCATCATGCTTCTTACCGAATCCATGGGTACCGCCCTCAATGATATGGAGCTTGGCGTTGGGGTAAGCTCGCTGTGCCCGCCGGGAATAATCCAGCTTCACGATGCTGTCCTTGGTACCATGGACAATCAGGACTGGGCCCCGATAGGACTTTATTTTCTCGTAGGGGTCCATCCCAATTACATCGGCCACATAGCACCGACCCAGCTTCATGGGACCGCAGTTGATCCGCTCTGGAATGTTTTTGGGGTCAAACCTGGCAAACATCATTTTACCCGACCGGGCATCGTCGGGGATACAAAGGGCAGGATAGAATAGCACCAGCTTGTTAACCAATTCGGGATGCTTGGCGGCGACCAGCGCAGACACGAAACCACCCTGGCTACATCCCATGAGCAGAAGATCACTGCTGTTATAGGATAGGCTTTGAACATACTCGATTACTGCTTCTAGATCCTGCACCTCCGTCAGCACGGACATATCCGTAGTTGCACCGTCGCTCTTGCCCTTCTTCATTACACTGCCGCCGCAGAAGTCAAAGCAATAGGCACAGTAACCCATTCGTGCCAATTCCTTCGCATACTGCCGAACTGTATCCTGCCATGCCATGAAACCGTGGCACACAATAGCAATAGGCAAATTGTTACCCTCTGGACGATATTCAGTGCCACAAATAACCATACCATTCCTTTTGCAATTAAAGGTGGAGACGGTAAAGGGATCTTTTTCCGGCACTTTTCTAAAACAGTCAAATATGCCCATGATTATTCCTCCCGCGCATAGATGAATTCTACGATGTATTCTGTTGGCACACGCTCGCAAAACCACACATCATTTTCAGAGATGCTGAACACGAAGCCTTCTTGACTCATTTTTCCGGCAGCAATTTTTAATACTACCGGTGTTTTATTCCTTCGCCGTTCTGCTGATTGCCAGGCTTTATTGATATCCGCTTGCAGATGGACAGCATGGCGGCTCATTTTTAAGATCGCGCCGCTTTTCATTATGTCTTGCAGAGCTTCTGTTGTAGTACCGTGGTATAAATACTCAGGCGGTGTCCTAACTTCTAACTCCGGCTCCACCCAAGGAATGGAATGACCCTGGCATGCCTTTATCCGCTTTCCGTCTGGACTGAAACGATATCTGCCCTTGTTATCTGTCGCAACAATTTCCTGGAGCA
>JAFUMG010000068.1 GCA_017473225.1 Oscillospiraceae bacterium
AAGGCCTTTTTGCTAACCGCAGTTAGCAAAAAGGCCGCATATTTTACCTCGTTTGTCAAGTGATATTTTGAAAATAGTTACAAAAAACTGGGCCCCGCATTTCTGCGAGACCCAGCCTTTCTTAACTTAGTGACATTGTCCGCAGGGGAGTGGACTTTCGTTTTATTTCGTTCCGAAGATCCGGTCCCCGGCGTCGCCGAGACCGGGGAGGATATAGGCCTGGTCGTTGAGCCCTTCGTCCATGGCAGCAAGATAGATTTCCACATCGGGATGGGCCTCCCGCACGGCCTTCACGCCCTCGGGACAGCCGATGATGTTCATCATGATGATGTTCCGGCAGCCGTGCTCCTTCAGGAAGGTGATCGCCGCCACGGCGCTGCCGCCGGTGGCCAGCATGGGATCCACCACGAAGACCTGCCGCGCGCCGATGTCCTCCGGCAGCTTGCAGTAATATTCCACCGGCAGGTGGGTCTCCGGGTCCCGGTACAGGCCGATATGGCCCACCTTGGCCGAGGGGATCAGCTCCACCATGGCGTCCACCATGCCGAGGCCCGCCCGCAGGATCGGCACGATGGCCAGCTTTTTGCCGGAGAGGACCCGGCATTTCGCCGTCATCAGCGGGGTCTCCACCTCCACTTCCTCCGTGGGCAGGCTCCGGGTGGCTTCGTAGCACATCAGGCCGGAAATTTCCCCCACCACCTCCCGGAATTCCTTGACGCCGGTATTTTTGTTCCGCAGGATCGCCAGCTTGTGCTGGATCAGAGGATGATCAAGAACATGGACAGAAGACATACCCATTCTCCCTTCTTCATGTGGGATTTAAATTGTAGTTTGTCGTTCCGCTACGCAACACACCGTAGGGACCGGCCTCCTGGACGGTCCGCAACGTGCAGACTACGAATTTGCCGAAAAAGGTGCGAAAATGTGGAGTATTCCTGCCGGACCGTCGAGGACGCCGGTCCCTACGATGGCATGTAAACAGAACTACAAACTACAATTCATTTCTTCATTCGTTCCAGCTTTTCCCGTTCCGCCTGAGACAGTCTCAGGTAATTGGGGGTCAGCTCGCCGCCGCTGGGGGCAAGGCCCGCCTGGATCTGGCGCTTCGCCAGGAGCGCCACGCCCACGGCCCGCTGATGCATCCGATGCTCGGCGGGCAGGACCAACCCAGGGATCTGTTCCCCCAGCGTACGGAAGGTCAGCTCGCTGCCGTCGCCCACCAGGAAGACGGGGCCCTCCAGGGCTTTCAGCTCCTCCGCCAGCTCCGCGAGAGCAATGGCCCGATCATCGGATACCCGGCTCAAGCGGCCCTTCTCCGCCCGGAACAGGGCGTTGTACACCTGGCTCCGGCGGGCGTCCATACAGGCGCAGACATACCCGCCGTAAACACCCAGGCTCTCGGCCATGGCTTCCAGGGTGGAGACGCCGCAGCAGGGGAGCTCCCTGCCCCAGCTGAAGCCCTTGGCCGCGGCCACGCCGATGCGCACGCCGGTAAAGCTGCCGGGGCCCTGGGCCACAGCTATGGCGGTCACATCCTGAGCGGTCTTGCCGCACTGCTTCAAAAGATCCTCCGCCATCGCCAGCAGGGTCTGGCTGTGGGTCATGCCCGTGTTCTGATAGGATTCTCCCAAAAGCCGGTTTTCATCCATCAGAGCGACAGACGCGGCCTTGGCAGAGGTCTCAAAGGCTAAGATCAGCAATTTTTTCTCCTCCTTCGATGGTAATGCGGCGGGAATCCTCCCCGGTCTTTTCGATGGTGACGAGGATCGCGTCCTCCATGGCGTCGCTGACATTCTCGCTCCATTCCACGGCGCAGACACCGCCCCGCTCCAGATAATCCTCCCAGCCGATGTCCCACAGGTCATCGGAGGAGGCCAGGCGGTACATATCGAAATGGAACAGCGGCATCCGGCCGCTCAAATATTCATTGACGATGGTATAGGTAGGGCTGGTGACGATCTCGCCGCAGCCCAGGCCCCGGGCCAGCCCCCGGGTGAAGGCGGTCTTCCCCGCGCCCAGATCGCCCCGGTAGGTAAGGATCGTGCCGGGAGTCAGGACCTTTCCAAGAGCGGCGCCCACCGCTTCCGTCTCCTCGGGGGAGTTAGTTAAGAATTCCATAATCTGTTTCCTCTTTATGAAATGAATAATGAATGATGAAGCCTTGCCTCCCTCTATGAGGGAGGTGGGCCGCCGAAGGCGGCTCGGAGGGAGTGTCGTCCTTACGATAGGACACTCCCCCAGTCACGGCTAACGCCGTGCCAGCCCCCTCAGAGAGGGGGCCAAGGTTTTTAACGGCAATC
>JAFUMG010000020.1 GCA_017473225.1 Oscillospiraceae bacterium
CGCTGGGGGCTCCGTGGTGCGCCAGGCCTGTGGCCGGGCTTCGCCCCCCTCCCCGGCTGCGCCGGGCGGGTCCCCCCGAGGGGCGCGAGAATCGCGCCCCTCTCCGGGCTCCGGCCCTGGTGGAGGCGGGCCCCCGGGGCCCGCTTTTCGGCGTGGTTGACAGTCCGAAAATTGTCAACCCGCTCCGGCCCTCCTCTTGTGGGTGCCCTCGTCTGGCTTCGCCGGGCCGCGCCCTGCTGCGGCCCAACCCACACAAACCGCGTAGCCCGCTCCCCCTGCCTGCACGCGGCATACAGGGGGAGCAGCCGTATTTGGGGCTTGACATTTGTCGTTCGCCGTGGTACATTGGTCTAGCCAGGCCTGTGGCGCTCCGGCTTGACCGGGGCCGCCCTTCGGGGTGTCCGTGCACAGCCAAAACCCCCATCCGGGAAACCGGGTGGGGGTTTTTTCATGCTCTGGGCCCTTTCCAGCCGTGCCGGAAATGAGACCCTGTGCCGTGCGCCCGCCGCCCTACTGTTACATGATACTAGGTCGTCAGACTCGGCTAACGCAACAAAACCTCTGTCATTTTGTTGCGTTCGTTCTTTTCAAGGCTTTCCCCCTCTTTTCCCGCTTTCAGGGTTTGAATAGTTCCCGGTTTTTTTATGAGCTCCTGGCTTCTTTTTGTTGCGTTCTGAACTTTGCCTGCCACTTTCGCCTTCTTTCTCTCTAATTTGAGCAAAAATGAATTTTTTTGATTGCCAAATTGCAGATTGTATGCTATTGTAAATAAAAACATATTGGAGGATCCGCTTTTATGAAAAAGTCCGGCAAAAAGCTGTCATTGACGGCGAAAATCACCATCAGCCTGATCCTGGGTATCCTGGCTGGTATCGCCCTTCAGAATTATTCTGATTTCGCGGTCAGCTATGTCAAGCCCTTCGGCACGATCTATCTGAATCTCATCAAGATGATCGTTGTTCCCGTGGTGCTGCTGTCCATTACCCAGGGTATCGTCTCCTTGCAGGATATCCGCAAGGTCGGCTCCATCGGATTGCGTACGGTTTTGTATTATCTGTGCACCACCGCTCTGGCGGTTACAGTGGGCCTGCTGTTCGCCAATGTGCTGAATGTGGGCGCCGGTTATGTGCTGCCCGCCGGTGAGCTGAGCTACACCGCTTCTGAAGCTCCCAGCATTATGGACACCATCGTCAATATCTTCCCCTCCAACGCCTTTGAGCCCCTGGTCAGCGCGACCATGCTCCAGGTGATCGTCCTGGCCCTGTTCCTGGGCTTCGGCATCATTCTGGCCGGCGAAAAAGGCCAGACCGCCGCGAACGTGGTCGACAGCTTCGCGGAAGTGGCCTTCCGCATCATGGACATGATCATTCAGCTCTCCCCCATCGGCGTGTTCGCGCTGATCTGCCCCGTGGTCGCTCAGAACGGCCCCGCTGTGCTGCTGCCCCTGCTGAAGGTGGTTCTGGTTGCCTATACCGGCTATATCGTGCACATGGTGGTCGTCTATTCCGCATCTGTCAAGTGCTTTGCCGGAATGAGCCCCCTGAAATTCTTCCGGGAAATGAGCCGCCCCATGCTGTTCGCCTTCTCCAGCGCCAGCAGCGTTGGTACCCTCCCCTTCAATATGGAGGCCACGGAAAGGCTGGGCGTTAAGAAGGAGATCTCCAGCTTCGTCCTGCCCCTGGGCGCTACCATCAATATGGACGGCACTGCCATTTATCAGGGCGTCTGCGCCATCTTCATCGCCCAGATCTTCGGCATCGACCTGAGCCTGACCCAGCAGCTGACCATCATTCTGACTGCCACCCTGGCATCCATCGGTACTGCGGGCGTTCCCGGCTCCGGCATGATCATGCTGGCCATGGTCCTGCAGAGCGTCGGCCTTCCTCTGGAGGGCATCGCTCTGGTGGCCGGCATCGACCGGATCCTGGACATGGGCCGCACCGTTGTCAACATCACCGGCGACGCGTCCTGCGCCATCTGTGTCGACGCACGGGAGAAGAAGAAGGAAGCCAAGCGCGCCAAGAAATAATCCATTGCCACCCGAGGGGATCCGCTCCGCCCGGGTGGCTTTTGTTTCCAAAGGCCCTTCCCCGTGAAATGTTATTTTTGTGCAAAAAACGACTTTACAATCAGCCCCGCAGAAGGTAAAATACAATCAGATAGAATACATGGATTTCTGATAGGAGGAATTCAACATGAGTGTCAAAAGAATCGGTGTCCTGACCAGCGGCGGCGACGCCCCCGGCATGAATGCCGCGGTTCGCGCGGTCGTCCGCACCTGCCTGTACCATAACATCGAATGCTACGGCATTCGCCGCGGCTGGAATGGCCTGATCACCGGCGATGTGGTCAAGATGGATGAATCCAAGATCGCCCACACCATCAACCGGGGCGGTACCATTCTCTACACTGCCCGCAGTGAGGAATTCATGACCGAAGCCGGCCAGCGCAAGGCGGTTTCCACCTGCAAATTCCTGGGCCTGGACAGCATCGTCGCCATCGGCGGCGACGGCACCTTCCGGGGCGCCCGGGCGCTGAGCAAGTATGGCATCAACGTCATCGGCATTCCCGGCACCATTGATAACGATATCAGCTGCACCAACTACTGCATCGGCTTTGACACCGCTGCCAACACCGCCATCGAGTGCATCGACCGCCTGCGTGACACCATGCAGTCCCACGAGCGCTGCTCCGTGGTGGAGGTCATGGGACGCAATGCCGGTTACCTGGCGATGTATGTGGGTCTGGCTGTGGGCGCTACCGCCATTCTGGTGCCCGAAAAGCCCATTGATTTCGAGCAGGACGTCATCGAGAAGATCCGCCAGGCCCGGTTCAGAGGCTTCACCCACTACATGATCGTTGTGGCCGAGGGCGCCGGCAAGGCCACCGAGATCGCCGACAAGATCCACGAAGCCATCGATATGGAACCCCGTGTCACCGTTCTGGGCCACATCCAGCGCGGCGGCTCCCCCACCGGCCGTGACCGGGTCAACGCCACCAAGATGGGCTATCTGGCCGTGGAGCTGCTGCTGGCCGGCAAAAACAACCGCATCGTCTGCACCCACGATGGCGGCTTCACCGATGTGGATATCGATGAAGGCCTGTCCATGAAGAAGGGCATCCAGCAGATGGAAGTGGACGTCCTGACCGCCATGACCGGGCTCATTGATAAATAAGTCAAAATAACAAATGCTCCTCCGCAAGATTTGCGGAGGAGCATTTCCTATATATACGTCTTTTATTCTGTGTCCGTATTTCCGGCACAGCCGCAGCTGCCGGAGCAGTGGCCGCAGTTTCCGGAGCAGCCCGCGCCGTTGGGACAGCCGATGCATTTAACGCCGCGCTTCTTTTCCTTGTGGATATAGAGGACGGCAGATCCAATGATCGCGGCGATCACCAAAATCAGAATGATATTTTTCAGCATAAGCCTGCTCCTTTCTTTGATCTTACTTCTTGCCGCTCAGCGCGTACTCAGCAGTCAGATTCTTGTTGGTCTTGCGGATAATGCTGACGATCACGGCAGCGATCACAACCACAACAGCCAGACCTGCCAGTGCGGCGCCGATGTTCAGGGTCGCGGGAGCGGTGATCAGAGTACCGATGGTGTAGACCAGATAAGCAACGGAGTAGCCGGTGGCGAACTGCAGCGCGATGCCGCCCCAGAACCACTTACGGTCCTTGATCTCGGAGTTCATAGCGCCCAGAGCCGCGAAACAAGGAGGCGTGTACAGGTTGAACATCAGGTAAGCCAGAGCTGCGACCTTGGTCAGGCCGAAGATCGCGGCGACCTCGGTGCCGGCGCCTTCCACCAGCTCCAGCGCGTCAGTATCGATCAGGTTGGAGATGCTGTAGCAGACAGCCAGAGTGCCGACAACGTTCTCCTTGGCGATGAAGCCGGTAACAGCGGCGGCAGCCAGCTGCCATGCGGCGGTGCCAATGATGGGAACCAGCAGAACGCCGATGGGGCTTGCGATGGAAGCCAGGATGGAGGTGGACTCAGCGCCCTCCTCAACCAGCTGGAAGCTCCAGTTGAAGGACTGCATGATGAAGACCACAGCGTTGCAGACCAGGATGATGGTACCGGCCTTGACGATGTAAGCCCAGCCACGGCTGCACATATCCATGAAAGCACGCTTCAGGGAAGGAATCTTGTACTCAGGCAGCTCGATGATGAAGAAGGACTTGCGGTTCTTGTGACCGGCGATCTTCTGGACCAGCAGAGCGCCCAGCAGGATCAGGACGATGCCCACGAAATACATAGCGGTGCCGACCCAGGAAGCATCCTCAAAGAAGGCGCCGGCGAACAAGGCGATGACGGGCAGCTTCGCGCCGCAGGGCATGAAGGGAGTCAGCATAGCGGTGGCATTGCGTTCCCGCTCGTTGCGGATGGTACGGGCAGCCATAACGCCGGGAATGGCGCAGCCGGTGCCGATGATGAAGGGGATGACGGACTTGCCGGACAGACCAACCTTCTTGAAGATGGGGTCCAGAACGACGGTTGCACGGGCCATGTAGCCGCAGTCCTCCAGCAGGGAGATCAGGAAGTACATGACCATGACCAGGGGCAGGAAGCCAACGACAGCACTGACGCCGCCGATGATGCCGTCAACCAGCAGAGCAGCCAGGAAGTCATTTGCGCCTTCCAGGAGACCTGCAACAAACTCACCGAACATATCGATCCAGCCGCACAGCCACTCAGCGATCCAAGGACCGACCCAAGCCTGGGAGATCTGGAACACCAGGAACATAACAGCGGCGAAAATAACCAGACCGCCGACAGGATTGGTCAGGACTGCATCGATGGTATCCTGAGCATTCTTATCCTTGGTCAGGACCTTACGGGTCTCAACCTTGGCAACGATCTTGTTGACGAAGTCGAAACGCTTGCGGTCAGCAGCCTCAACAGCCTTCTTGTCAGTCAGGTCGATATTGCCCTGGTTGTAAGGAGCCTTCTGAGTCTGGCCCTTCAGAGCAGCAGCGGCAGCGACGACATCCTTCAGGCCCTCGCCGGTGGTGGAGGTGGTGTCGATGACGGGGCAGCCCAGCTTCTCGCTCAGCAGCTTGACGTCGATCCTTGTTTCCTTCTTGTTGTTGATGTCATGCTTGTTCAGCGCCACGACCATGGGGATGCCCAGCTCCAGCAGCTGAGTGGTGAAGAACAGGCTGCGGCTCAGGTTGGTGGCATCCACGATGTTGATGATGGCATCGGGATTCTCGTTCTTGACGTAAGAACTGGTGATGCTCTCTTCGGAAGTGAAGGGAGACATGGAGTAGGCGCCGGGAAGGTCGACAGCGATCAGTTCCTGGTCGCCCGCGTAGGCCTTTTTGATCAGAGCCTCTTTCTTGTCGATGGTAACACCAGCCCAGTTGCCGACCTTCTCATTGCGTCCGGTCAGCGCGTTGTACATGGTGGTCTTACCGCTGTTGGGATTGCCCGCAAAAGCAATTCTCATAGTTTGGTTTCCTCCTCTTTCATTTCGGGTTTCAATCGCTATTGAAATACAGAAACAAGTTAGTTCCAGCTAACCTTTGAACAAAAGACAATCAGCAGACTGTCTTTCGCCATCGCCATCCGTCAGATGATGATAGCTTCAGCTAACTGATCGTCAATATTGTATCTGCCATCCTTGATGGAGACTGTCATGCTGCGCTTGCGTCTTGCAACCACCGTGATGGGTTCGCCGCTGTAACAGCCCAAGGAGAACAGAAACGCATTGAGCTCTTCGTCATCCGTGTCAATCTGCTGAATGATGTATTCCTTGCCTTCCTGCGCGTTCAATAAGTTCATATGTATCACCCGTTTTAGATTCATCGATATAATTAGCACCCGCTAACTACATGGATTATATTACTTCCTCTTCCTGATTTTGTCAAGAGCTTTTGTAACTTTTTTATGAATTACCGAAAGTTTTTCCCGGCTTCAGCGGATCTCCGTGACTTGGTAGCCCGCCTTCGCAATGGTACCCCTCAGCAGCGCGTCGGGCACTTCCCTGCTGTAAGACACCACAGCCGTCTTCTTTCTCAGCTTCACCCTGCACGCCACACCATCCAGCCGGTTCAGCGCATTCTCCACACGAACCGCGCAGTTCTCACAGTGCATCCCCTCAATGGTTAGAAGCTTTTCCCCGATTTTCGGCTCCGTCAGCTTTTTTTCGGAATGTACGACGGTACTGCCGCCGCAGCAGCCACCCTTGAAATGCTTTCTGCTTCGGATCACCGCAGCAACCACGGCAATCAGCACTATGGCGATAATGATGATATTCTCCATATTTCCCTCCCCTTCGATCAATGTCAGCATTCTCTGAAAGATAGCGGCAGCAGTCCAGATAGCAGCCGCTAACTAAGATTATAATAGCATCCGGGATTTCCAAAGTCAACACCAATCGGCCTATGATCAAAACACAAGCCGGATCAATTATTAAAATCGGAAGCTGTCCCGGAGATTATTTTCCAAACAAAAAACGCCCGAACAGACCTGTTTCGGGCGTTTATTATGCTTTGGGATGGCATTTTTCGTAGACAGATTTGAGCTTGCTGTTGATCATATGGGCGTACATCTGGGTGGAAGAGATATCGCTATGGCCCATCAGCTCCTGGACGGAGTTCAGGTCCGCGCCGTTCTCCAGCAAATGCACCGCGAAGCTGTGACGCAGGGTGTGGGGCGTGATATCCTTCTCAATGTGCGCAGAGGCCTGATAGTGCTTCAGGATCTTCCAGAAGCCCTGGCGGCTCATCCGGGCGCCGCCTACATTGACGAACAGTGCCTTTTCCGCCGGGTCCGCGATCATGGAGCCCCGGATATCCCGCAGATAGACCCCCAGGGCCTTCAGGGCGCCGGGGTACAGGGGGATGGCCCTGGACTTCTTGGCGCCGGAGCATTTGATCAGCCCCAGGTCCAGATTCACATCGTCCACATTCAGGTCGATCAGCTCAGTGACCCGGATGCCGGTGGCGTACATCACTTCCAGCATGGCCTTGTCCCGGAAGCCCTTGGCGTCTACGCAGACGGGCTGCGCCAGCAGCAGTTCCACTTCCTTACCGCTGAGGATCTGAGGGAGCTTCTTCTCCCCCCGCTCCACATGGATATCCGTCGGGACCGGAGAGCTCTCCAGAAAACCGGAGGAGACCACATAGGCGTAGAAATTCTTCAGGCTTGCCAGATTTCTGGAAACAGTGGCGCCGGAGCGGCCTTCCTGCTGCAGGTGGGCAAGATAATTGCTGATATTCAGTTGGGAAGCGTCAACAACATCGATATCCTCCGTCTGCCGCAGCCACCCGGAATACTGCCGGATGTCCCGCATATAGGAGAAAACGGTGTTGGCCGACGCCTGCTTTACCTTTGTCAGGTAATTCTCATAAGCGTTGATCAGATCCAACATGAGCGGGCGTACCTTTTACCCTTCCATTTTATGATATGACAGCCGCCAGAAACGGCGAGACAACACAATAATCAAAGCCTCCGATGAGGAGCGCCACCAGGAGCACCAGGGCTGTCCCGGACCAGGTGAGCCTGCCCGGGCCGGAAATATGCCGGAGCCAGTACCAGAAAAGCAGCGGCAGGCTGCAGCAGTCGCTGAACATCAGAAGCCACCGGACCAGCTGTCCGGCGGAGCCGAAGGCTTCCAGCAGGCTGAGCCCCAGGAAGGAGACCAGAAAGGCCTTCCCAAAGGCGATCAGCGGCAGGAGCCGCAGGCTCTGCAGATAAACCGCCAAAGCGGATAACAGGAAGGGTAAGATGATTGCCGCCAGCAAGCCGGTGATCGACACGCAGGCACAAGCCGCCGCGCGCATCATGGGGATGAGGGAATCGCTTGCTGCTGCCGAAAAAACGGCGCCTATGATCAGGCCAAGTGTCCAGGATAACGCAAGAACAGCCACAGAGCTCCTGCGTGAAGAAAACGGCAATTTAAGATGTAAAAACCTGCCCATGTCATCAAACCTCCCGCAATTTGGTAAAGGAGCGCCTTTGGAGCATTGCAGGTTTGCTTGTGAATGGCACAGGTACAATTCTTCCCTATGTCTTGATTACAACCATACTATACTCCAAAATCGCTACAATTTCAAGGGAATTTCGCTACTTTCCTGTTTTTTGTAAATTATGCCAATATTTATGTCAACATCATTATGTCAACTTTTGAAACCACTCCACTTTACACCTTTATCATTTTCAACTATCAGACAATATCTTGGGATTCCTACGCGCTCAAATCACTAAATATTGGTTTTGCAGGATTGGCTGCAAATTTTAATAACAGGTAAATTTAATTTACCTGTTATTTCCTTTTGTACAAGTTAACGAGAGCCGTATTTTCTTTTCCGTCGGCGGGAGGTTTTTTCACCCCGCAGGCCCAGCAGCGCCACAGACCCACAGCCGGCAAGCACCAGCAGTGCCGTGACTCCCATGCCCTGATACTGGCCTCCAAAGAACAGCGCTGTCATGCCCAGCAGGACGCCGTAGTAGATCAGTCCGGAAATGGCACAGACATAGACCCTCCGCCGTTTGATCCGTCCCACGGCCACTGCGGCCCCCAGAGCCGCCGACAGCAGGACGATGGCCATAGCGCAATAGCCGATAGATGATTCCGCCAGACGCTCCGCGGCGATCAGCCAGGCGAATACCCCCGCTCCGCCCAAGGTCAGTGCCAGCGCGCCCCCGGCCGAAAGAACGAAGCCCACCGGCATGGAGGATGCTGTGCCGGTTACTTTTCGATTTGCTACCATACTCCCCTCCCCTTTCGATTCATGCTATTCCCCCTCCGGGCAAAATAGAACCGGGACAGCTCTTTCGAGCTGTCCCGGCGGTGTGTTGTCTGTCTGTCAATTATATGCTTCGTCGATGACGGTGCCGTCCGTACCGTTCAGGATCAGCAGGGTCTCCTTCTCAAAGGTCTCAATCACCTTGCTGCTCCCTTTTTCATAGTACTCCACATCACCAGTAAGGGTGATGCCCGGCACATAATAGAAGCGGTCCGTAAAGCCCGGCTTGTTGACCCGGGTCAGATTATAATCCAGACCCGTCACATCGACACGGCAGCCCAGCTCATCCGTGCCGGAATAAACCATGGGGATATAGCTGTAGTCGCCGTAATTGCTGGCAGTCAGAGCATCCTTGGCTTTTTCCAGCAGTTGGTCCATGGACAGAACACCGTCATATTCCACGGAATCCACGATTTCGATGGGTGAATACATCGTAAAGTCTATCAGCTGCCCATTGGGCGCGAAGTCAAATTCCACGTCCGCGTAGTAATAATTCGATACCGTGGGGTCCTCCGCGTCCCTCAGGGCGTAGAACTGGGGAACTCGAACAGCGGGGACGCCATTCAGCACCGGCACAGCAGTCACATGGATGCTGTACTCCGTTACATCCTCGCTGACTTGCCAGGTATCCACATAACACCCATCGATGAGCCAGGTGCCCATGTCCATATCCGCCAGCATTTTCTCAGCCTTGGCCTTTGCCGCATCCAGCTGCTCCTGAATAGGCTCCTGGGTCCGCAGCAGCCGGGCCCGGAAGATCTCCTCGTCGATGCCATTGGGTGTGATGCCGGTGGAGATGCAGGCTGACAGCGTATTCACCTTAAAATCTTCCTTATCCCGGTTGGAAGCGCAGAACCAGAAGGGAATGCCATCCACAGAAATCATCGCTGCGATGTTGCTGTTCCATTCACCCGGGTCCGTATCAGCCAATTCGTCAGCGGAAAGCATATAGAAAGCTTCACTCTGAAATTCCCATTTGCAGGGGATGTGCGTACCATCTTCGGGCGCAGTCTCGTACAGTTCCTCGTACTCCTGAATGAAAGACTCCACGATCTCCACGACGTCCTGCGCTTTTTCCTCCGTTGCCCAGGAGCCGTAGAGCTCCTGAACCGCTTCCACTGTCGTATATTGGGACCAGCGGTCGAGCCTTTGGCGGATCTCGCTTTTTGAATAATTCTCTTCCCTGGCCGCCTCCGCTTCATAATACTCCGTATCGCCGAACAGGGCGTAGGCCACCCGCTTGGCTTCCTCCGGCGTGATCTGATGGGGCGCCACCTCCAGCACGGGCATAAACTCGCCGGAGACCTCTTCATCGATGTTCATCGTAAATTCAATAGTGCCGTCGGCACTGCCGAAGGTTTCCGCGGACCGCACCGGGACCCGGATCAGCTCCGCGGCAGTGGCAACGGTACAGGCCATCAGGATGATGGCCGCGGCGACCAGCAGGGTGCGCCAAATCTTACGTTTTTTCATAGGTCCATCCTTTCCCGCAGGCGGGGTTTCGGATGAGGCAGACAGGATGTTTTGCAGCATCCGCTCCTTCGCCGCGTCATCGGGCCGGACCGGGGCATATGCTTTTCGAACGGATCGTCTTGTCATCAAAAATCACCACCTAACTTTGATTTCAGCTGCTGCCTGGCTCTGGACAGGCGGCTTCGGACCGTAGCCGGCGGACAACGCATGGCGGACGCGATCTCCTTCGTGGAATAGCCTTCATAATAGTACATGTACACCACGGTTTTCTGATCCTCCGGCAGCTCCAGGATCGCATCCAATGTGCTGTCGATCCGGAACGGCGGTGCCTGCAATTCTCCTGCATAGTCCTCGATGCTCTCATTCATGCGCCACCATTTTTTCAGGGCGTCCTTGCACAGGTTCGAAGCCGTGACGATGAGCCAGGCTTTTTCGTGTTCTACCGATTGAAATTTCTTTCCGGCGGACAGAAGCCGCAGGAAGGTCTCCTGGACCATGTCCTCCGTGTCCGCCGTATTTTTCATAAAGGAAAAACAAATTCGGTAGACGGTATCCACATGACGGTCATAAACTTCCGTTATTTCCTTGCCCGTACGCTGCAAAGTGTGCATCGCCGTCACCTCCTTTCACCTTAGATACGAATGAACCCCTAAAAATGTTGCAAAAACAGAAAAAACTGTCATTGCGAACCAGTCCGCAGACTGGTGTGGCAATCCCCCGGATCTTCCGACATATTTGAAGTCACAGGGGATTCCCACGCCAGTGTGAGCACTGGCTCGGAATGACAGTTTGTATTATTTTAGTCCCACAGAACGTTCCAGTTCTGGACGAAATACTCCACGCCGGAATAGACCGTGGTGATGACGATCAGCGCGATGACGACCCAGTCCACGACCACATTGCCAGGGAAAGCCATCAGTACGCATAGACCCACCATGGTGCTGGCGGTCTTGAACTTGCCGCTCTTGCCGGCGGCAATGACCTTGCCCTTAGGTCCGGCCACCATCCGCAGGCCGCTGACCGCGAATTCCCGGGTCAGAACGATCATCAGAGCCCAGGCGGGGAATTTGCCCCACTCACAGAAGCAGCACATGGCCGCGATAGTCAGCAGCTTATCCGCCAGGGGGTCCATAAATTTGCCGAAATCACTGACCTGGTTATAATGCCGGGCGATGTAGCCATCCACAAAATCCGTCAGGCTGGCAATGATAAACACCGCCAGAGCCAGATACATCCAAAGTCCAGCCTGGCCGCCGCTGAGATACATCAGCACCATGTAGGCGGGGATCATGACCACCCGGGCCAGGGTAATTTTACTTGCAGTTGTCATCTCTTATTCTTCCTCCACGATATAGCCTGCCAGGTCGCCGTCAACACAGCTGTCGATGGTCACCCAGATAAATTCGCCCTCTGTCAGGGATTCCTCAGAAGCGATCCAGACCTTTCCGTCAATGTCGGGAGAGTCCGCGTATGTACGGCCGTAGAACTGTTCATACTCCTCGTCGTAGCCCTCCACCAGGACTTCCAGGGTCTTGCCGATCATGGCGGCGTTGTAGTCGTCCATGATCTGAGACTGGATCATTTCCACCAGCTCGGCACGCTTCTGAGCCACTTCGGTGTCCACCCGCTCCATCTCCGCGGCAGGAGTTCCCTCCTCGGGAGAGAAGGCGAAGGCGCCTACACGCTCCAGCCGCTGCTCCTTCAGGAATTTGCACAGTTCCTCAAATTCCTCCTCGCCCTCGCCGGGCAGGCCGGTGATCAGGCTGGTGCGGATGACGATGCCGGGCACCCGGGCCCGGAGCTTGGCGAACAGCTCCTCCAGCAGCTGCTTGTCGCCCCGGCGGTTCATCAGCTTCAGGATATTGGAGTTGCAGTGCTGAATCGGAATATCCAGATATTTGACGATCTTGGGTTCCGTGGCCATGACCTCGATGAATTCATCATCCAGCTCGTCGGGATAGACATAGTGGACACGGATCCAGTGCAGGCCCTCGATCTTGCAAAGCTGGCGCAGCAGCTCCGGCAGCAGCCGCTTATGCTCGGGGAAATCAGTACCGTAGCGGCTGGTATCCTGGGCCACCACGATCAGCTCCTTGACGCCGGCGTCAGCCAGCAGGCGGGCTTCGTAGAGCACATCGTCCATCTGACGGCTGCGGAACTTGCCCCGCAGAGAGGGGATCACGCAGTAGGAGCACTTATTGTCGCAGCCCTCAGCGATCTTGATGAAGGCATAGTGCTCCGGCGTGGTCAGGATGCGCCCAGTCTCCACCTCAGGCAGATCAATGGACGCGAAGCTCATGACCTGCCGGTCTTCCAGCAGCGCTTCAATGGCAGGTACGATCTCCGTATAGCTGCCGGTGCCCAGGATGCCGTCCACCTCGGGCATCTCCTTCAGGATCTCCTCCTGATACCGCTGGGCCAGGCAACCGGTGACCAGGATCTTGCCCACGAATCCGTCTGCCTTCAAACCGGCGGTGGACAGGATATAGTCGATGGCCTCGGCCTTGGCGGAGTCGATGAAGCCACAGGTGTTGATGACCACCACATCGCAGCCCACCACATCAGGGCAGACTTCATGGCCGGCTTCCTGAACGCGGTACATCATCCGCTCGCAGTCCACCTGGTTTTTGGCGCAGCCCAGGGAAATAAAACCAATTTTCGCCATTTTTTCTCATTCCTCCAGGAATTCTTCAGTATCCAGCCGGAGCTGGTTCAATGCTTTCCGGACAGAGCCGTAGCTGTGGCCCCGGCGCAGCAGGGCGTCCACCGCCCGCTTGACCTCCCGGTCGTCATAGTCGTTCCCCAGCTTTGACCGGAGAAATTCTTCGATTTTGTCCGTCATATCGGGATAATCCGCCAACGCGTCCTCCCAATACTCCTTTGGGACCTGCTTCTCATACAGGGCCTGCTTCGCCCTGGCAGGGCCGTAGCCCTTGGCAACGCAGCGGCGCACCACCTGCTCGGCGACCTTGGCGTCGTCCAGCAGGTCCAGGTCGGACATCCAACGCACGGCTTCCTTCGCCTGGGTGGGGTCCTCCCCTTTCCGCACCAGCCGCTGCTCCAGGTCCCGCTTGGAGACGCTGGCGGCGGAGACGATGCGGACCGCCCGCATCCTGGCGGACATGTTGCCTGCCGCCTCCCGCAGGGCTGTCATTTCATCGTCAGACAGTTCCTTGCCGGAATACAGGCAGAAATCCTCCACAGTCTGGCGGTACAGGGCCATCCGGGTGCCATCGGAAAAGGTGACCCAATAGCGCCCGGCCCGGTCGGGAGTCGTCTTTAAAAGATCAATCCTCATCGTCGAAGTCGTCGGCGCTTACCTGCACCGCCTTTTCAGCGGCCTTCGCGGGAGCCTTCGCCGCGCCGGCGGTCATGTTCATCAGGTTCTCACGGACCTGGTCTTCCACCTTCTCGGCGATCTCGGGATTGTTCATCAGGTACTCCTTGACGGAGTTGGCACCCTGGCCGATGCGCTCGTCGCCCATGGAGAACCAGCTGCCGCTCTTCTGGACAATGTCCATCTGAACCGCCATGTCCACCAGCTCGCCCCACTTGGAGATACCCTGACCGTACATGATGTCGAAATAGGCCTCCTTGAAGGGAGGAGCCACCTTGTTCTTGACCACCTTTACACGGGTCTTGTTGCCGATGACATTGCCGCCCTCCTTGATGGACTCCACACGGCGCACATCCAGACGGACGGAAGCGTAGAACTTCAGGGCGTTGCCGCCGGTGGTGGTCTCGGGATTGCCGTACATGACGCCGATCTTCATACGCAGCTGGTTGATGAAGATGACGACGCAGTTGGTCTTGGCGATGGTGCCGGCCAGCTTCCGCAGAGCCTGGCTCATCAGTCTTGCCTGCAGGCCCACAAAGGTATCGCCCATCTCGCCCTCGATCTCCTGCTTGGGGACCAGAGCGGCGACAGAGTCCACGACCACCGCGTCCACGGCGCCGGAACGGACCAGCGCGTCGGTGATCTCCAGGGCCTGCTCACCGGTATCGGGCTGGGAAACCAGCAGATTGTCAATATCCACACCCAGAGCCGCGGCATAGACCGGGTCCAGGGCGTGCTCCGCGTCCACGAAGGCCACCTCGCCGCCCTGCTTCTGGGCTTCCGCCAGGATGTGCAGGGCCAGAGTGGTCTTACCGGAGGATTCGGGGCCGTAGATCTCAATGATTCTGCCCTTGGGCACGCCGCCGATACCAAGGGCGGCATCCAGCGCCAGAGAGCCGGTGGGGATCGCTTCCACGTTCATTTCGGGGCGGTCGCCCAGACGCATGACGGTACCCTTGCCGAAGTTCTTGTCGATCTGGGCCAGGGCGGTCTGCAGGGCTTTCTTCTTATCGGATGCGGGGGCGGGGGCTTCATATACAGTCTTTTTCGTAGCCATAATCAATCTTCCTTCCTGCCGTACTGAGCCAACACGGCACGTTCTCTGTCATTATAATCCCTGGCTCGCTCCAGGATGGTATACCCGTGATCCTCCAAAATGGCGCAGATGTCGTCGCCCTGGCTGGGGTCATACTCCAGACACAGGTAGCCGCCGGGCTTCAGGGCCCGGGTGTAATTTTCCGCGATGGAGCGGTAGAAATCCAGACCGTCCTCGCCGCCGTAGAGCGCCAGATGGGGCTCGTAATCCGCAACGCTGGGAGGAAGCTCCTTCATTTCCGCCCCGGTTATGTAGGGAGGGTTGGAAACGATCATATCAAATTTGCCCAGCACGCCGGGGGCGGGCTTCAGGGCGTCCGCCTGGATGCAGGACACCCGGCCGGAGAGCTTATGGGTGGTGATATTCTTTTTCGCCACCGCCAGGGCGTCCTTGGAGATATCCGCCAGGGTCACCCGGGCGTCCTTGATGCGGCTGGCAATGGCCAGACCGATACAGCCGGAGCCGGTGCAAAGATCCAAAATCCGGGGATCGGAGGGCAGGAAAATGCCCTGATTGATGGCCAGCTGTGCTACAGCCACCGTATCATCCCGGGGGATCAGTACGTTTTTGTTCACATGCAGCGTCAGGCCGTAGAATTCCCACTCGCCCAGAATATAGGGCAGGGGCTCCCCGGCCAGAAGACGCTGCGTCGCGTCCTCCATGCCGCGGCAGACCTCCTCACCGGCATACATGTCCCGGTCGGTGAGGATCTCCTCCTGGGATCGGCCGGAATAATGGGCCAGCAAGTTTCTCGCCATCATGCCGGCGGTGGCAGCGTCCTCCTGCTGCAGCAGAGCCCGGCGGCATTCCAGGTATAGATCGGAATATTTCTTTACCACCGGTCCGCGCCCTCCTCTTCCGGCAGGACCGCCTTCACAGCGGCAATGCCGACCTCGATCATGGAATCATCCGGCTCGTTGGTGGTGAAATTCTGCATCCACATGCCGGGAGCAGTCAGGATCCGGGTGAAGCCGTTGTCATGCCGGCCGGCCCAGCGGTTGATCTCATAGGTGATGGCCACGATCAGCGGCAGCAGGAGCAGCTTGAAGGCGATCATGATCAGCTTATAACCGATGGTGCCCCGTATGGCAGCCAACGCAGGCACCACGCTCAGCAGCAGGCTGGACGCGACACTGAACACCAGAATGGAGATCACCATCACCACCAGCAGGAAGCTGGTGCCGCAGCGGGGATGCAGCCGGGTCTGGGCCCGGACATTTTCCACCGTCAGCGGCAGGCCCGCCTCATAGCAGCGGATGGTCTTGTGCTCCGCGCCGTGGTAGGCGAATACCCGCTTCATCTCCTTCATCCGGGAGACCAGGATCATGTAGGCCATAAAGATGACCATCCGCACCAGACCCTCCAGCAGCGTCAGCAGCAGATTGCTGGTGACGATACCGTCGAAGAGACTGCTGACGATCATGGGCAGCAGGAAGAACAGGCCGATGGACATGGCCAGTCCCAGGAACACCGCGAAGCCCACCAGAAACTGCTGGAACTTCTCGTTGCCCAGCTTCTTTTCCAGCCAGAGGTCCAGCTTGGAAGGCTGTTCCTCCTCGGTATATTCCTCGGGAGCCAGATCCGCCGAGCGCATCAGCGCCTTGACGCCAACCACCTGGGAATCGAAGAAATTCACCGCGCCCCGGATCAGGGGCCAGGTGGCGAAGCTGCCTTTTTTGCGGATCTTTCTGGGGGTCACCTCCAGCGTCATGCCGTCCTTGCCCAGGACCACCACGGCGTCCTTCTCGGGGCCCCGCATCATGATGCCCTCGATCAGGGCCTGGCCGCCGATGGAGGTCTTGAATTTTTCATTGCAACATTGGGTTTCTTTTTTTGCCATTTGTATTCCTTCCTTATAAGGCCGCGGGCAGCGAAATGGTCACCAGCGTGCCGCCGCCCTCCGCGTTTTCCAGAGTCAGGCTGCCGCCGTGCATCTCCATGATCTCGTCGCTGACCGCCAGACCGATGCCGGTGCCCCGGGCCTTGGAGCTGCCCTTATAGAATTTTTTCTTCACCAGGGGGATCTCATCCTCCGGGATGCCGGGGCCGTAGTCCCGGATCCGGAATACCACCTGGTCGCTCTCATAGGACATGGAGGCCTCGATCCTCCCGCCCTCGCCGCCGTGCTTGGCGGCGTTATCCAGAACATTCAGCCAGACCTGCCGCAGCCGCTTGGGGTCGCAGGGGATCTCCGGAATGTCGTCGTCATTGTCAAGGTACTCCAGATCGATGCCCTCCTGGGCCAGTCTGGAGCCATACATGAATACCGTGTCCTCAAACTCGGAGCGGATGTCGGCAGGCTCCACATTCAGCGTCATGCGGCCGTCCTGCATCCGGGTAAAGTCCAGCAGATCCACCACCATCTCAGTCAGCCGCTTGGCCTCCCGGGAGATGATCTTCATGCCCTGCCGGGTGTCGGCATCCATATTCTCGTCCATCAGCAGCGTCTCGCTCCAGCCGTTGATGACCGTCAGGGGCGTCCGCAGCTCATGGGACAGCTGGGAGATGAATTCCGCCTGCATTTTCTCATTCTGGCTGATCTTCGCGGACATCTCATTGATGGTCTCCGCCAACTCGCCGATCTCATCGTCATAGTGGCGCTTGATCTGGATGCCGTAGCTGCCGCCGGAGATCATCTTGGCCTTTTCCGTGATCTCAGCCACAGGAACCATCACAGAGCGGACGAAATAGTTGCTGCTCAGGATCACGATGGCCAGCACCACCAGCAGAACGCCGAAGGAGGTCAGAGCGACCATGAAGATCTGTCCGTCCACCAGCTTGATGGAGGTCACATACCGCAGCACGCCGATGACCTCGCCATTGCTGTAGATCATGGGGCTGGACACCGCCATGATCCGCTCGCCGGTAACCGGGTCTCTGCCCACATAGCTGCGGACGCCCCGGGTGGACATGGCTTCCCCGATCTCGGAGGTGGTGGGCGACTGGCCGGCCCAGTCACCATAGGAGGAAGCCACCAGCTTCCCCTGCTTGTTGATGAACTGGAGCTCCAGATCGTTCCGGTCCTCAAAGGTTTTGGCGTAGGTCATGCAGGACTGGTAATATTCGTTATAATTCTGATTGATATAGTCGGCAAAGAACTCCGTGGTGGTCCTGGCCCGGTAGCGCATGTCCGACTCCATATTGGAATAATAATAGGCGGCAAAGGACGCCGTGACCACCAGAACGCAGACCATGCCCAGCGCGCAAATGACGCCGACGGTATTCATCAGCCAACGCCTGCGCAGACCGCCGACTTTTTTCATGACAAAACCTCTCTTCGCCGTCTTACGCGCCCCACTTGTAGCCGAAGCCCCAGACAGTGGTGATGTAGGTGGGATTGGCGGTATCGTCCTCGATCTTGATCCGCAGACGGCGGATGTTCACATCCACGATCTTCAGCTCGCCCTCATAATCCCTGCCCCAGACCGCGGACAGGATGTCCTCACGGCTGAGGGCCCGGCCGGGATTCTGCATGAACAGTTTCATGATGGAGTACTCCACCTGGGTCAGGCGGATCCGGGTGCCGGCCTTTTCCAGCGTGTGGTTGCGGGTATTCATCACGAAGGGGCCCTGGGTCAGCAGCTCGGAGCTGGCGGTGCTGTCGCCGCCGATGCGGCGGTACAGCGCGTCGATCCGGGCTGTGAGCTCCGCGGGAGAGAAGGGCTTGGTCACATAGTCATCGGCGCCGGTCATCAGGCCGGTGACCTTGTCCATCTCCTGGGTCCGGGCGGTGAGCATGATGATGCCCATCTGCTTGTTGGTGGCCCTGATCCGGCGGCAAACCTCGAAGCCGTCGATCTCCGGGACCATGATGTCCAGGATCGCCACGCCGATATCGGGATACTGGGCGATCATTTCCAGCGCCTCGGGGCCGGTGCCGGCCTCGATCACATCATAGCCCGCCCGCTTCAGATTGATCACAACGAAGGAACGGATGTTCACTTCATCTTCCATAATCAGTACTTTTTTCATATAAATACCTCATTCCGTTTCTCCCGTCTTCCAGTCCTGATGGATCAGATGGAAGCTTTCAGTCAGGCGCTCCTGGGTGATATCCCAGGAGACCGCGGCGGCTTCCAGCTTCGCGGCATAAACCACGCCATCTGCCTTATACAGCACGAAACGGTTATCTTCCACCGCAGCCTCATCCCGGCCGGAGCCGGTCAGGGCAAATACGGTCATCAGCTTTTCATAATTCTGGAACGCTTCATCCCAGAGACAGAAGGAGAAGGTGCTTCCCTCCTGGGTCACCATGATCCGGGAGGCCCAATGGCCATCCAGACGCACATACCAGCCGCCGTCAAAATTGTGGAAGGTGTACATCTTGTCCACCTCTTCCCCATCGGGCGTCATGGCGTACCAGCGGATCAGATAATGGGTGGCGGCGCTCCGGTCCCTGGATGCCATCGTGATCAGGCTGGGAAGCTCCAGCACCCCGTCGTCATCGATGTCATCGGCATAGACGTAATAATTGCGCAGGGTCTGAACGCTGGTGCCGGACTCATTGGAGAAGGACACGTTGGTGAAGCGGCCATCCTTCAGAGCGAAAACATCGGTGATGATGGCGCTTTCCTCCACGGCGCTGGCCACATATACCGCCGGGGTGCCGCCCTCCAGGCAGCTGACCATGATCCGCTTGATATGGTCGGCGGTTTCCGACAGATTGGCTTCCGCGGAGCGGTTCATGGCGCCGTCCCGATAGCTGTAAAGGGAGGCCACCGCGTTATCCGACTCCGATTCACCGGGGGCGATCACCATCAGCTCGATCCTGCCGTCCTCATCCAGATCCGCCGTGACGAATTTGGAATAGCTGACCGCCAGCAGCTGCTGCGCCCCGCCGCCGGAGAAGGTATAGGCCGTCAGAGCCCGGGGCACCTGGTCGCTGACCTGGCGGCCCACCACCATCTCAAGCCCCGGCTGGCCGTCGATATCCACATATTCGATCAGCTCAAAGGCGGAGCCGCGGCTCTCGATGATCTCACGCAGATAACAGTTTCCATCCTGCTGGTCAAAGACCAGGATCTGCAGGGGCTTGTCGGAAGAACCCTTGGCGAAGAGGAGGTATTCCTCCACCCCGTCGCCGTCCAGGTCCGCCATCTGGACCGTCTGCTGGTTCTCCCCGGACAGGGGCGCGCAGTAGTCCAGGCTGCCCATCGAAGCATCAATGGCTGCCTGCAGATCGTTATATTCCTGAGAACGCTTGGGCAGACTGTACATCTGGTCCACCGTCCGCAGGGCGCATCCGCCCAGCAGCAGCGCTGCCGCAAACACAAGCGTCAGAACATGCCGTCTTCCGGTCACGCGCATCGCTCCTTTCAAATGCTTATTATAACACAAATGTTTTGAAAATGAAAGTTATTTTACTACAACATTTCCGTCGCCCAGGACATTTTTCAGCTCGCCGAGCATCCTCGGGTCCAGCGCCGCCAGAGCGCCACGCATTTTCCGGGTGTCTGCAAAGAACACCTTCACCTGGCTGTCGCCGGGGAACATATTCACGATGGCCCGGACCTTTCGATAGCGGGGATCGCCCTCCCCTTCAAGCTTCAGATACAGTGTGCCGGAAAGCGGCGCCTGCTCCCGCCGGGGGGCGGGTTCCGGCTCCGGGGAGCCGTCAGCATAGTCGGAGATGGGCCGGGCCCGGTTGATGACGATCTGGGGCTCCTTCTCGTCCCGGATCGACAGTCTGCCCGTAACGACCACCGCGCTGTTCTCTTTCAGATATCCGCCGTACTGGGTCAGCACATTGGAGAAGGCCAGCATTTCAATGGCGGCGGTGTCGTCCTCCACGGTGATGTAGGACATCATGGAGTTGTTCCGGGTGGTCTTCATCTTCACGTTCTGGACGATGCCCGCCACGCTGACGATGGAGTCATCCTGGAATCTGCTGTCCTCCTCCATCAGCTCGCCGATGGGCACCACATGGGTATTTTTCAGATAGGGACGGTAGTCGTCCATGGGGTGGCCGGAGAGATAGATGCCGGTGGTCTCCTTCTCCATCGCCATCAGGTCCGCCTTGTTCAGCTCCTTCAGCTTCGGAATAGGGATCGCCGCGGCGGCGTCATCCTCTTCCAGCATGGAGAACAGGCCCAGCTGGCCTTCCAGATTCTTCTTCCGGGTGGAAGAGACGCTGTCCATCATGGAGTCGTAGACCGCCAGGAGTTCGCTGCGGTGATAACCGAAGCAGTCCATGGCGCCGCACTTGATAAAATTCTCTACAGCCCGCTTGTTCAGCTCGCCCTCGCCCATCCGCTGGAGGAAATCCTCCAGGGATCTGAATGGACCGCCCTCCTCCCGCTTGGCCACCATGGACCGGATCAGGCCCCGGCCCACATTCTTCACCGCACCAAGGCCGAAGCGGATGGCGTCGCCCTCCACGCAGAAATGGTCCACGGAGTGGTTGATGTCCGGCGGCAGCACCGGGATGCCCATATCCTTGCATTCGGCGATATAGCCGGAGATCTTCACGGCGGAATCCAGCACGGAGGTCATCAGCGCCGCCATATACTGCTTCGGATAGTGGCATTTCAGGTAAGCCGTCTGATAGGCCACCACCGCGTAGCACACGGCATGGGCCTTGTTGAAGGCGTAGTTGGCGAAAGCGACGATCTCGTCATAGATGGACTGACCCACGCTTTCGCTGACGCCCCGGGCAATGCAGCCGTCGATATGCTGGTCCGGGTCGCCGTAGACGAAGGTCTTCCGTTCCGATTCGATGACCTTCATCTTTTTCTTGGAAATGGCCCGGCGAATATTATCCGCCTGACCCATGGTATAGCCGCCCAACTGGCGGAAGATCTCAATGACCTGCTCCTGATAGACGATGCAGCCGTAGGTGACCTTCAGGATCGGCTCCAGCAGGGGCGTTTTGTAGGTCACCTTCCGGGCATCCAGCTTGTTGGCGATAAAGGTCGGGATGGAATCCATGGGGCCGGGTCGGTAGAGGGCCACGATTGCCGTGATGTCCTCGATGGAGCCGGCCTTCATATTGACGCAGACGCCGGTCATACCGGCGGATTCCAGCTGGAAGACGCCCTGGGTCCTGCCGGCGGTGAGCATCCGGAAGGTTTCGGGATCATCATCCGGGGCCTTGTCGATGGAAAATTCCGGTTCCAGCGTCCGGATCTGCTCCTCCGCGTCCCGGATGACCGTCAGGTTCCGCAGGCCCAGGAAGTCCATCTTCAGCAGACCCAGCTCCTCGATGGTGGTCATGGTGTACTGGGTAACGATGGTATCGTCGTTGCGGCTCAGAGGTACATAGGTGTACACCGGGTCGGCGGTGATGACCACGCCGGCGGCATGGGTAGAGGTATTACGGGGCATACCCTCCAGGGACATCGCCGTGTCGATGAGCTTCTTCACCCGCTCGTCGCCGTCGTACATCTCCTTCAGCTTCGGGCTGACCTCCAGGGCCTCTTTCAGAGTGATATGCAGGGTCGTAGGCACCAGCTTGGCCACCACGTCCGTTTCCGCGTAGGTAAAATTCAGTGCCCGGCCCACATCCCGGATGGCGCCCCGGGCGGCCATGGTGCCGAAGGTGGCAATCTGAGCCACATGGTCGGCGCCATACTTGCGCATGACGTAGTCGATGACCTCGCCCCGGCGCTCCTGGCAGAAGTCCGTATCGAAATCGGGCATACTGACCCGCTCGGGGTTCAGAAACCGCTCGAAGATCAGGGCATACTTCATGGGGTCCACTTCCGTGATGTGCATACAGTAGGCCACGATGGAAGCAGCGCCGGAGCCACGGCCGGGCCCCACAGGAATGCCGGACTCCTTGGCATAGCGGATGAAATCCCAGACGATCAGGTAGTAATTGACGTAGCCCATGCGGCTGATGACGCCGATCTCATATTCCAGCCGGTCAACATACTCCTGCGGGGGATTTTCATAGCGCTCTTTGAAGCCGTCCATACAGAGCTTGCGGAAGTATTCCTCATTGGTATACCCCTCGGGCACCGGGAAGGAGGGCAGATGGTATTCGTGAAAGGTGAATTCCAGATTGCACATCTCGGCGATCTTCACCGTATTTTCGAAGGCTTCCGGGCAATTGGGGAACAGCTGCCGCAGCTCCTCCTCGCTCTTGAGGTAGAATTCCTCCGTCTGGAATTTCATGCGGTTGGGATCGTCCACAGTCTTGCCGGTCTGGATACACAGCAGCACGTCCTGCATCTCGGCATCCTCTTTGCGCAGATAGTGGGCGTCGTTGGTAACGACCAGCGGCAGGCCTGTTTCCCGGGCCAAACGCAGTACGCCCTGGTTCACAGGCGTCTGCTCCTCAATGCCGTGGTCCTGGAGCTCCAGATAGAAATGCTCCGGGCCGAAAATCTCGGCCAGCCGCAAAGCATATTTTTTCGCGGCGTCGTAGTCCTCCCCCATCAGATACTGGGGGATCGCGCCGGCCAGACAGGCCGATGTGGCGATCAGGCCCTCGTGATGCCGCTCCAGCAGCTGAAGATCCACCCGGGGCTTGCCATAGAAGCCCTCGGTAAAGGCCTGGGAGACCATATAGCACAGGTTCTCGTAGCCCTTCCGGTTCTCGCACAGGAGCACCAGATGATAGGGGTCATTGTCAATGCCATGGACCTTGTCCGTCATGCCCCGGCGGGCCACATAGACCTCGCAGCCGATGATGGGCTTGATACCGGCAGCCTTCGCCGCCTTATAAAAATCAATACAGCCGTACATGACGCCGTGGTCGGTGATGGCGACGGCGGTCTGGCCCAGTTCCTTCACCCGTTCCATCATCCTGTCGATGCGGCAGGCGCCGTCCAGAAGGGAGTATTCCGTATGGACATGCAGATGTACAAAGCTCATGAACGGACCTCCTTTGCCGCTTCCACCAGCTTTTTCAGCCGGTGGTTCATGGCGGGCTTGGTAATGGGGGGATCCATCATCTCCGCCAGCTCCGAAAGGGAGGACGCGGGATGGGCCTCCCGGGCCTTTGCCGCCTGAAGGATCTTGGCGGGCATCTTATCCAGCAGTCCCGCTTCCTTCAGGACCCGGATCGCCGCCAGCTGCTCCTGGGCCGCCTCCACCACTTTGGAGATGTTGGCGTCGTCGCAGTTGCAGCGGCGGTTGACTTTGTTGTTCAGTTCCTTTTCGAGCCTTGCCTCCATAATGCCCATGGCGGCCACCGGCGCGCCCAAATAGGTTAAGTAATCGGAGATCAGCTCGCTCTGCTTGATGTACAGCACCTGTCCCCCGCCCCGGCTGGCGGTCTTGGGGGAGATGTTCATGGAATCGTGCATCAGCAGATAGGTCTCCCGGGCCACCGCGCTGTGGGTGGTGCTGATCTCCATATGGTAGCCCTTTTCAGGATCCGTCACGCTGCCACCGGCGAGAAACGCCCCCCGCAGGAATGCCGCCTTGCAGCATTCCTCCTCCACCAGGGGATAATTGACATGGAGCGCCAGCGTATCCTCCCGGCTGAAGCCGCAGGACTCCATGATGGCGGCGATCTTTTCCTCATCCACGATCTGGAACACCAGCTTTCCCGGCGCTTCCAGGCTGGGGAAAAGGTCAAAGGTCAGATTGAAGGCCTTTTTGAAGAGCTTCGGCAGAAGCTGGGCAAATTCCCGGCTCTCGGTGATGATCTTGATGGAATCGGCGGTAAAGCTGTTGCAGTACAGCAGGATGCCGAAGCACTCCGCCAGGGCGCAGCACTGCCGCTGTGGAAAAATACGGCAAACCTCCGCCTTGGCGCTGCCGGAAAATGAAATGGCCATAACCGGCCTCCTTCTAACTTACCAAATTCTGACTTCCGGCTCGATGCGAATGCCGGAGTTTTCGTAAACTCTGTCGGAAACCTGCCGCAGCAGATTTCTGACATCCGCGGCAGTGGCGCCGCCCAGGTTGACGGCAAAGCCCGCGTGCTTTTCGGAAATGCCCGCGCCGCCGACCCGGAAGCCCTTGAGCCCCGCCTGATCGATCAGCGCCGCGGCATAGCCGCCCACGGGACGCTTGAAGGCGGACCCGGCGGAGGGCAGATTCAGGGGCTGGGAAGCGGAGCGCTTCTCCTGCAGCTCCTTCATGCGGGCCTTGATCTCCTCCGCGCTCTTCGGCTCCAGCCGGAACACCGCGCTGATTACGATCCCCGGCTCCTCCTCCAGAATGCTGTGGCGGTAGGAAAATTTCATTTTCTCCTTGCCGCAGGTGCGCAGATTCCCCGCCATGTCCATGATCTCCACAGATTCGCAGACTTGGCAGATCTCACCGCCGTAGGCACCGGCATTCATATACACGCCGCCGCCCACCGTGCCGGGAATGCCATGGGCAAATTCCAGCCCGGAAAGGCCCAGATTCGCGGCGAACATGGCGGCCCGGGTCATGGTCACGCCGGCCATGATCCGCACATGATTTTCATCCGTCCGCTCCATGCCGTCCATGCAGTCCTTCAGACAGACAACCAGGCCCCGGATACCGTCATCTGGGGCCAGAATATTGGTTCCTGCTCCTAAGATAGCAGGCTTTGTGTCCAACAAAGCGGACACTTTCAAAATTTTCGCCAGTTCTTCCCGGTCTTTCGGAAATGCCATCACCTCGGCCGGGCCGCCGATGCGGAAGGAAGTGTGGCGGCTCATGGGCTCCTCCATACGAAGCTCCATTCCGGGCAAAAGATCCCTCAAATTCTTCTGTAAATCAGTCATTTCAGACATAAACTCCTCCGGGCGTATGATTGATAACAGTATATCATATCCCCACTGTGATTGCAATTATTACAGTTTGAAATTTATTGTAAATATAAAAAGATGACCGCCCTTCGGCGGTCATCTCAGACGCGGGAAAAATTACTTTTCAACGATCTCCAGGATCTCCATGGGGCAGGCCTTGACGCAGATGCCGCAGGCGATGCACTTGGAAGCGGGATTGCCTTCTTTCAGGACCATGACCTTCATGGGGCAGGCCTCGACACACTTGCCGCAGGAAACGCACAGCTTCTTGTTGATCATGTACACGCCGGTCTTGGGGTTCTGGGTAATGGCGCCCTGCTCGCAGACCTTGGCGCACTTGCCGCACTGGATGCAGGTGTTGGGCTTCGCGCCGGCGCCCTTGGCGACGATCTGGATGCAGCTCAGATCGGGATCAAATTCCTTATAGAAAGCGTTGGAGCATGCACGGACGCACTCCAGACATGCCATGCACTGCTCATTCTTCTTAACAGCGAGCTTCTTCATATTGAGAACTCTCCTTTTAATGATTTTATTACGTCAACATTATACACTGATTTTCACAAAAATTCAACATAAAATTGCGAAAAAACAGAACTTTTAGTTAGCATACGCTAACACACCGTCGCTGGACATTTTTACCTGTCTAATTCACGCCAAACGGGAGATAATATGGCTGAACTCAGAAACTCAGGAGGTAAATCATGAAAAAATACAGCATTCTTTTCCTGGTGTTGGTCCTTACCGCATTCAGCCTGGTCGGCTGCCGGAACCCCAACAAGCCCATGGAGCCCACCACGGTGCCCACGACCCACGCCACCACCGCGCCTACCGCAGCGCCCACTGTCGCCCCCACCACGGAAGCCACCCATCAGCCCACGGAGCACACCGGCGCCGCCACCAACGCCACGGAGCATACCGACGTGGCCACCGTCCCCGGTGATGTGGTCCCCGACACCACCAACGCCGCCGGCGAGGGCCGCGCCCGCCAGATGCCCCGCAATCACTGAAAAGCAGGGCCATTGGGGTGTTTCCCCAATGTAATCCACCCGGTCGGGTGGATTACATATCATCGAAGCCGCCCGGATTCGATATCACCCACGCCGCAGGTGCGGATATCACATTTCGCGGAGCAAAATATATCATTTCGAAAAAACAGTTCTGATTCTGGATCTTCAGAATCAGAACTGTTCTTACATATGGCAGAATTCATCCCACTGCAGGGTAATGCTGCCGTCCTCCCGGAGGATGCAGGGAATGCCGATGCTCCCCTTCTCCCGGACCGCGTCGAACAGCGGATCACCATCCCGGAGGACCAGAAACTCCTTCAGATTTGACAGCGCCTCCCCGAAGTCCAGAAATTCGTAGGGAACCCCAGCCCTGTCCAGATCCTCACGGCACCGGACGCAGTCAGGGCAGAGCATGGAACCATAAATTTTCAGCATAGCGTTACCTCACAAAACCGTTGTATAGCGGGTCAGATTCTTCTTCATCCGTTCCGCGGCGGCGGCAGCCTGATCCAGATAGTCCGCGCCGTCGGTCCCCGCCTGCTTCCAGGCGGCGGTAACGGTGGGGCCCATGCAGGCCACCGCGCCATGGCCGAATTTATCGAAAGCGGCAGCGCAGTTTTTGGCGTTGCAGCCGGAATAGTCGATATCGTCGATCATCAGGAACAACCGGGGATATTTACTCCGCAGGATGCGCAGGCTTTCGGCGGAGCTGCCGCCGGCCACAGCCGCCACCCGGGCATAGCCGCATTTTCCGGCAGTTTCCCCGCCGAAGCGGTTGATCAGATCCGCGGCGGCGGTGTGGACCAGCCGGGAGCCGGTCATCAGGTCCTGCAGCTCCGGAGCGGACTTATTGGAGGTGCGGATCACACAGAACAGATCCTTCTTGCTATCCTTACAGTAAGGCAGGAAGGGCTTCACGCAGTCCGTACCGGGATAGGAGGAGATGATCAGGCCGTCGCAGGGCCACAGCTTCTCCTCACTTCCGAAGACCGCCTCCGCGACAGCCGCGGCCATCATGGGAGACAGGATCTCCGGCGCCTCCAGCGCCACATAGTAATTGGCCGCGGCAGCCTTCAGGACATCCCCCAGCTGGACCAGTCCCTCCGGGCCCAGGATGGCAAAGGGCGTAAAGCTCAGGCGCACGGCAGGCACGATCCCCTTCAGCCGCTCCAGCAATTCCTGGCAGAACCGGCCGTAGGCCTTCGCCCCGCTCCCCTCCTCCGCCACCAGCTGGGGCGGCAGCTCGGCAACTGGGAGACTCAGATCGATCATGGACGGATTTTTCGTTTTCCGGATCTTATCCTGCAGAACATCAATGGACATAGCGGGGCCTCCAATTCCATTTTTTCTCATTATAGCACAGAAAAACCCACCTGAAAAGATAGAAACGCTTTCCAGAAGTGAATTTTTTCACGCTGGGCATAATAAGCTCGAAAGGAGGGAGATTTTGATGCAGATGAAAGGATGGGCCATTACCATGGGGATCGGCGCGGCGGCCGGCGCTGTCGCAGTTCTGATGATGCCCAGAACCAATCCCACCCGCCGTCTGGCCGCCAAAGCGGCAAACAAGGTGGAGGATGTGGCCTGGAAGATCAGCGATAAGCTGAATCAGGAATTCGATATGTAACCAAAAACCGCCCATCAAAAGATGGGCGGTTTTGATCACTCAGGATAATTACTTGCGGCCTTCCAGGAGCTTCTGCACCTTGATGTTGGGGTTGCAGACGGATTCCACGGACATGTCATGGTTGATGGCGGCAACAAAGTAAGCGGTGTACTTGGAGCAGTCCACATCGAAGTACCAGTCGCGCTCCAGCAGCTCGGGCTTGCGGTAGGTCAGGTTGGTGCCCAGGACGGCGGTCAGAACGCCTTCCTCAACGGCCTTGTCGAACTTCTCCACGCCGCTGGTGAACAGGGGGAAGGTGGCGTTGGTCAGGATGTGCTTCGCGCCGCGCTTCTTCAGCTCACGGGCGACCTCCAGCATGGACTCGCCGGAAGCGATGATGTCGTCAGCAATGAAGACAGTCTTGCCTTCCACGCTCTCGCCCAGATACTCGTGGGCAACGATGGGGTTACGGCCGTTGACGACACGGGAGTAGTCACGGCGCTTGTAGAACATACCCAGGTTGCAGCCCAGAACGCTGGAATAGTACATATTCCGGTTCATGGCGCCCTCGTCGGGGGACACGACCATGAAGTGCTCCTTGTCGAAGTTCAGGTCGGGCATATGGTGCAGCAGGGTCTTCAGCACCTGGTAGGTGGGCATGACGTTGTCGAAGCTCAGCAGGGGCACCGCGTTCATCAGGCGGGGATCGTGGGCGTCAAAGGTGATGATGTTGGCAACACCCATGGCCTGCAGCTCCTGCAGCGCAACGGCGCAGTCCAGGCTCTCACGGCTGATACGGCGATGCTGGCGGCCGCCGTACAGGCTGGGCATGATGACGGACACACGGTGGGCCCGGCCGGCGACAGCCTGAATGATACGCTTCAGGTTGGCGAAATGATCGTCGGGGCTCATGTGGTTTTCGTGGCCAAACAGGTTATAGGTCAGGGAGTAGTTGCCCGGATCCACAAAGATATAAACATCATGGCCGCGAATGGACTTCTTCACCAGGCCCTTCGCGTCGCCGCTCTGGAAGCGGGGGCAGTCGCAGGGGATGATGAAGGTGTCCTTGTCGATGCCTGCCTGCTTGGACCAGCCGACCAGATGCTGGTCGACCAGCTTTGTCAGCTCTTCAGCGCCGGGGCAGGCGATCAGAGCCAGGTAAGCCTCCTGTCTGTCAGAACCGAAGAAACTGGCGGGAGAGATGGCTTCTTGCTTAGACATAATACTTTTCTCCTTCGTCACAATAGTACTGAAATTAAATTGAATTTTTGCCTAAGGGTAAATTACACTACTATTCTAACACATTTCACAGGAAGTTCCATACCTAATTTTCTTTTTTTTTGTTATTTTCGACTTTTGTCGAGGTTTTTTAAAAATTCGTCAGGAAACTGTGAATTTTGACGAAAGAAAACCGGGAAGTTTCCCCCTCCCGGTTCCCTATGAATTGGCTCACGCGCTTCGTTCACGTCTGTTCATGATATACAAACTCCGTCCGCACAGGAACGCGCACCACAGGAATATGGTGCACACAAGGATCATGCCCAGATAGATCGGGAGATCCTCCGCGATATAAATCAGGAACTCCCCTCCCGTTACGACCCAGCCTGCGGCAATGTAGCAAAGAAACAACATTGCGCCGCAGAATGCCCAGCTGCCGCCGCTTCTCCGACGCAGCAAAAACGAGATCCCCAGCAGCGCCAAACCACACGCCAGCGCGATCAGATTATAGTAATTCAGCACCAGCCGTGGAAGCTCTATCACATGATCGCTCAGCGGTTCTCCCCAAAGAACCGTGCTTTCTTCACCCTTTTCCCCGTTTCCGTAGCAGATGCGGCGGGTACCACTTGCATACTCCCCGCCATCGCCATTTTTCGCATTACCTTCAAACAGTCGCAGATTTCCGTAGTGAACGTTCCAGAGCCTACGGTACGCCGTAACCGTGATATCAAATCTGAGAGAGTGGGATCCATCCCACTGGATGGATTTGCTGTAGCAATCTACATTTTCTCCGAACTCGATATATACTTTGTCGCCGTATTCAATGACTCTCGCTTCCGCTTCCTCTGCCGTCAGCGCGATGGGCCTTGTCAAAAACGCGAACAACCCGATCGCAACAGCAGCTGTAAGCAGAAATACCATCAGCGCGGTCAAAATCCGTCTCCTTTGAATGCTCTTTTTTACGGCATTCATGCCCCAAAGTTCCACATCTTTCGGAATTACAGCCGCTTTCCGAAGCAATTTCAGATCATCTGTACAGCTTTCACATTCACCCAGATGCTCCTCCACCAGCTCCTTCGTATCCTTACTGACCATATCCTCCGCGTACAGCGGCAGAATATCCCGGATAATATCACAGGAAACCTTCATTTCGATTCCTCCATTTCGTCACGAATTTTCTGCCGGGCCCGGTGGTAGGTCACACAGGCCCAGTTGGCGGTCTTCCCGAACAGGCCGCCGATGTCCTGGAAGGAGAGCTGGCCGAATACCCGCAGGGAAAAGACCTCCTTGTAAGGTTCCTTCAGGCTGTGGAGAATCCGGTGAACCGCCAGGGCCTGGTCCTTATCCGAAAGCTGCTCCTCGATCCCCTTCCGTGGGTCCGGGATATCCAACGCATCGATATCCTCCACTGGCCTGGCCTTTCTCAGATGGGACAAATACGCGTTTCTCCCCATAGCACACAACCAGGTGCGGACATCGCAGTCGCCCCGGAATTTTGGCAGCGCCTTCAGGGCCTGAAAGAATACCTGCTCTGTCAGCTCCTCCGCAAGATGCTCGTCCCGGCAGATGGCCCGCAGGTACAGTTCCACATCCCGGAAATATTCCCGGTAGATCCTCTCGAATTCCGTCACGCTCTCACCTCCTTACACCTGTTAGACGCACGAGTATGAAAAATCTTACAAATTAATTTGCTCCTACGGACCGTCCGGGAGGCCGGTCCCTACAATGACCGCGCAAAAATACCGGGAAGCGAAAAACTTCCCGGTATCCATATTATCGCGCTTCTACCCGGATTTCGTCGTTTTCGACGGCAATGCGGATGGAAGAAATGGGAGACTCGAAGGAGTCGATGATCTTCTCGGAAATGGGGTCCTCCAGATCTCTCTGGATGGTCCGGCGCAGGTTCCGAGCGCCATAGACCATGGAGTAAGCCTTTTTCACCAGATAGGACCGCAGGCTTTCGTCCCAGCTCAGCTCCAGGCCGCGGCCAGACAGACTTTCCTTCAGTTCGGAGAGCATGATATCCGCGATGCCCAGGAAGTGCTCCTCGGTCAGGTGGTTGAAGGTGATGATCTCATCCACACGGTTGATGAATTCGGGACGCAGGAAGCCCTGGAGGGCCTTCATGGTCCGCTCCTTCACCATATCCCCGGAGGTCCGGCCGAAGCCCATGCCGCCCACCTGTCCCTCGCTGCCTGCGTTGGAGGTCATGACGATGATGGTGTTTTCGAAATTCACCACACGGCCCTGGGCGTCGGAGATCCGGCCGTCGTCCAGCACCTGCAGCAGGATATTCAGCACATCGGGATGGGCCTTCTCGATCTCGTCGAAGAGCACCACGCTGTAGGGCTTGCGGCGGATCTTCTCCGTCAGCTGGCCCGCTTCGTCGTAACCCACATAGCCGGGAGGAGAGCCGATCAGCTTGGAGACCGCGTGCTTTTCCATATATTCGGACATATCCACCCGAATCAGGGAATCCACGCTGTCAAAGAGGTCAGATGCCAGCTGCTTGACCAGCTCCGTCTTGCCCACACCCGTGGGACCTACGAAGATGAAGGACACAGGCCGCTTCTTGGGGCTGATGCCCACCCGGTTGCGGCGGATGGCTCTGGACACGGCGTCCACCGCCTCGTCCTGTCCCACAATATGTGCCTTCAGCCGGTCGGACAGGCCCTTGATCTGCTCGTATTCCTGAGCCTTGATCTTGGAAGCGGGGATCTTGGTCCACAACTCGATGATCCGGGCCAGATTCTCCATGGTCACAGCGGGCTTGGGCACCTTTTCCAGCTCCTCGATCCGGGCTGCCACCTGCATCAGCTTGGTGCGGACATGGGCCAGGCGCTCATAGTTGGTATTCTCCGTATCCTCGTTGAGCATCCGCAGCTCCAGCTCATAGTCGTCCCGCTCCTTCCGGGCTTCCGCCAGCATGGAGATCTCCTTGCACCGCAGATTCACATCGGAGCAGGCTTCATCCAGCAGGTCGATGGCCTTGTCGGGCAGGAACCGGTCGGTGATGTAACGCTCGGACAGAATGACGCACTGCCGGGCGATCTCAGGAGAAATGGCCACACCATGGAACTCGGAATAAGCCTTGGCGATGCCCTGCATGATCTGGCAGGCTTCCTCAATGGTGGGCTCCGCCACGGAGACCGGCTGGAACCGGCGCTCCAGCGCGGCGTCCTTCTCGATATACTTGCGGTACTCGGCGAAGGTGGTGGCGCCGATCACCTGGATCTCGCCCCGGCTCAGAGCGGGCTTCAGGATGTTGGCGGCGTTCATGGAGCCCTCGGCATCACCGGCGCCCACCAGATTGTGGACCTCGTCGATGACCAGAATGATGTTGCCGCACTCCTTGATCTCGCCGATCAGGCTCTTCATGCGGCTTTCAAACTGGCCCCGGAACTGGGTGCCGGCCACCAGGGCCGTCAGATCCAGCAGGAACACTTCCTTGTCCCGCAGCTTGTAGGGCACGTCACCGGCGGCGATCCGCTGGGCCAGGCCCTCGGCGATGGCAGTCTTACCAACACCGGGCTCGCCGATCAGGCAGGGATTGTTCTTCTGGCGGCGGTTCAGGATCTGGATGACCCGCTCAGTCTCCACATCCCGGCCGATGACCTTATCCAGCTGGCCGTTTTTCGCGCGGCCCGTCAGGTCCATGCAGTAGCTGTCCAGGAACTTATGCTTTTTGGCCTTCTTCCTGGGATGCTCTCCCTCGCCCTTCTCTTCCTTTTCCTTCTTGGGCTCCGGGCGGCTGGGAAGATTGCTGCCCGCGCCGCCGAACAGCTGGTTCAGCAGCGGGAAGGTGGCAGTCTGACTGTCCACCTCGTCGTCATCATGCTTCTCTCCCTCGTCCATCTGGCCGAAGAAATTGCCCATTTCATCGCTGAGCATATCCAGGTCGTCCTCGGAAATGCCCATCTGCCTGACGGCCTCGTCGATCTGAGGAATACCCAGACTCCGGGCACATTTCAGGCAATAGCCCTCATTGAGGGTCGCGCCGTTCTCCATCCGGGTGATGAAGATCACGGCTACATTTTTTCTGCACTTCGCGCACAGTTTCGGCTGCATTGCGCCTCACTCCTTACATAAGGAAATATCCTTTTTGGCACAGTATAGCACATACTGTCCCAAAAAGGAAAAACAAATTATAAACTTTAGATCAGACTATCGGTTACAGTACGCAAGTCGGTAGAAGCAACCAGATAACAAGTCTGTCATTCTGAGCGGAGCGTAAGCGGAGTCGAAGAATCTACGCACTTCTTTAACATTTGCAGTCAAATCGGTGCGAAGATCCTTCGACTCGCTTTGCTCGCTCAGGATGACACCGTTATTCCAACAGTTTTGCTTATGAAAGCCGATCATTACAACTTTAGATCATCTCATAGGGGTGCACTCGAACAATTCGATGCCGTCGTCATACCACAGGTGGCTCATGTAAAGTCCTCCGGGCGGGACCGTGGGGCCTGCCGCCGTGCGGTTGCCGGAGTCCAGGATGGCGCCGATCTCCTCGGGCTTGATCTTGCCCTCGGCGGCGTAGACCACGGTACCGGCCATAGCCCGGGCCATGTTGTACAGGAAGCCGTTGGCGCAGACCTTCAGCTCGATGATATCGCCCCGGCGTTCCACATTATAATAGTATACCGTTCGGACCGTGGATTTGACATCGGTGCCCACACTGCGCACAGCGGCAAAATCATGGGTGCCCACAAACTGGCTTGCCGCCGCCTGCATGACCTTCTCGTCCAGGTGCTTGGGATAGAACCAGGCGCGGTTGACATAGAAGGGGTCCTTCAGCCGGGTATTGTAGATCAGATAGGTGTACTCCTTCCGGGCGCAGGAGCCGATGGCATTGAAGTTCTCGTGGACCTCAAAGGCCTTTGTCACCACCACATCCTCGGGAAGATGGGTATTCAGCGCGTAAGGAAGCCGGTCCACCGGGATGGTGGAGGTGGTCCGGAAATTGGCCACATAGCATTTGGCGTGGACGCCCGCGTCGGTGCGGCCGCAGCCGGTGACGTGGACGCTGTGGCCCACCACCATGGCGATGGCCTTCTCCATGGTCTCCTGGACCGTGGGAAGGTTCTTCTGCATCTGCCAGCCGTGGTACGCGGTGCCGAGATAGCTCAGAAAGATCGCGATATTCCGCATGGCGCACCTCACAGACCGAAGGACCGCAGCACGCAGACCACGGCAATCAGCGCCGCGCCGACGCCAAAGGTCTCATAGTCCCAGAGCCGGTAACGAAGCAGCTTCATCTTGGTGCGACCGTCGCCGCCCTGGTAGCAGCGGCATTCCATGGCCGTGGCCAGCTCGTCGGCCCGGCGGAAGGCACTGATGAACAGGGGCACCAGAATGGGGATCAGGGCCTTGGCCTTGTCGATCAGGCTGCCGGACTCAAAATCCGCGCCCCTGGCCTTCTGGGCGGACATGATCTTGTCCGTCTCCTCGATCAGGGTGGGGATGAACCGCAGGGCGATGCACATCATCATGCTCAGCTCATGAACGGGCACATGGAGCTTCTTCAGCGGGCCCATCAGGGATTCCAGTCCGTCTGTCAGGCTGATGGGAGAGGTGGTATAGGTCAGCAGGAAGGTGCCGCAGACCAGCATCAGGATCCGGATGACCATAAAAAACGCCCGGACCAGCGCTTCTTTTGTAATGGTAATGACCCAGAACTCCAGCAGGACCGTCTCACCTTCCGTAAAGAAGAGATTCAGAACGCCCGTAAACACCAGGATCATCACCAGCGGCTTCATGCCCCGGACAATGGACTTCAGGGGAATGGCCGAGATCTTAATGGAGCCGATCAGAAACAGCAGCATGACGCCGTAGGAGACCCAGCTCACCGCCAGGAACAGCGCCACGATGTAGACCACCAGCATGATCAGCTTTGTTCTGGGATCCAGGCGGTGGATCACGGAATTCCCCGGGAAATACTGGCCCAGCGTGATATCTTTCAACATACGGCAGCACCTCCCTTCAGCTTCTTCAGCGCTTCCACGGCCTGCCCGATGGTATACACCGGCTCCACGTCCAGTCCCATCTTTTTCAGATCCAGGAAGACTCTGGTGACCTCCGGGATGTTCAGGCCCATTTCCAGCAGCTCGTCGGACCGGGCAAACACCTCCGCGGGGGTGCCGTCCATGGCAAGCTTCGAGCCGTTCATCACCAGCAGCCGCTCCGTCAGCCGGGCCACATCGTCCATGGAATGGGACACCATCAGAATGGCCGCGTTGTGGGTCTTTCTGTAATGCTCGATATACCCCAGGATCTCCGCCCGTCCGGCGGGATCAAGTCCCGCGGTGGGCTCATCCAGGATCAGGACCTCCGGCTCCATGGCGATGACGCCCGCAATGGCCACCCGGCGCTTCTGTCCGCCGGACAGGTCGAAGGGCGACACCTGCAGCTGGGCGTCGGTCAAACCAACGGCCCTGGCGGCGTCCCGGACCCGGCGGTCGATCTCATCTTCCTTCAGGCCCATGTTCCTGGGGCCGAAAGCGATATCTCTGTAAACAGTCTCCTCAAAGAGCTGATATTCCGGGTACTGGAACACCAGTCCCACCCGGAACCGGGCCTGCCGGGTCAGCTTCTTGTCGGACCAGATATCCTTTCCGTCCAGCAGGATCTTCCCGGAGGTGGGCTTCAGCAGGCCGTTGAGCTGCTGCATCAGGGTGGACTTGCCGGAGCCGGTATGTCCGATAATTCCCAGGAACTCGCCCCGCCGGACGCTGAAGGACACATCCATCAGCGCCTGGTGCTCAAAGGGAGTACCCTGGCTGTAAATATAATTCAGGTTTTGAACCTGCAGAATCGGTTCCAAATCAGTTTCCTCCCGGGCATTGTGTCTTTACCGCGTCATAAAGCAGACGCGCGCATTCTTCCTCGCCCAGCCGGTCCAGCGGCAGGCTGAAGCCCTGTTTGTTCAGCTCCCAGCACAGCTCCACCGTCTCGGGAGCAGCCAGGCCCAGGCTGTGGAGCAGCTCCACCTGGGAAAACACTTCCTTCGGCGTGCCGTCCGCGGCGACCTTGCCCTCATGGAGCACCACGACCCGCTGGGCCTTGGCAGCCTCGTCCATGTGGTGGGTGATCAGCACCACGGTGATGCCCTTTTCCCGGTTCAGCTTCATGACGGTGTCGATGACCTCCCGGCGTCCCCGGGGGTCCAGCATGGCGGTGGGCTCATCCAGAACGATGCACTTGGGCTCCATGGCGATGATGCCCGCGATGGCAATGCGCTGCTTCTGTCCGCCGGAGAGAAGATGGGGCGCGTGCTGTGCAAATTCATTCATGCCCACCTGGCGCAGGGCGTTGTCCACCCGGCGGCGGATCTCCGCGCTGGAGATGCCCAGGTTCTCCGGGCCGAAGGCCACGTCCTCCTCCACCACATTGGCAACGATCTGGTTGTCCGGGTTCTGGAAGACCATGCCCACGTTCCGCCGGACGGCGATCAGCCGCTCCTCGTCGGCGGTATCCATACCGCACACCATCACCCTGCCGCCGCAGGGCAGCAGGATGGAATTGAAATGCTTCGCAAGGGTGGATTTGCCGCAGCCGTTGCCGCCCAGAACAGCCACAAAGCTGCCCTCCTCCACCTTTAAATTCATATCTTCGAATACGGCGACGCCGGGTGTGTCATCCACACCCGGGTAGCTGTACGCAAGATGTTCCACAGAAATGATCTCGCTCAAGGCTCTTCCTCCTCAGTCGGGGGTCCAGCGGCCCGTGGAGCCGCAGGGCAGCATCAGGCCGGATTCCCGGACGGGCAGGCCCAGTTCGCCCACCGCCGTATGTCCGCCATGGCCCGCGCCGAATACCACATCGGAGGCATAGCCCACCGCGGAGGGTGCCAGACCCGTGGTATAGGAATTGATGATCACAAACAGCGGATCGTCGGACAGGATCTTCGCCACCTCCAGCAGGAAGGGATAGAAGCTGGTCTCCATCTTCCAGATCTCGCCGCTGGGGCCCCGGCCGTAGCTGGGCGGGTCCATGATGATGCCGTCATAGCGGCGGCCCCGGCGGATCTCCCGCTGGATGAACTTGGCGCAGTCATCCACGATCCAGTGGATGGGCCGGTCAGCCAGGCCGGAAGCCTGGGCATTTTCCTTGGCCCAGGCAACCATATTCTTGGCGGCGTCCACATGCCAGACCTCCGCGCCGCCCGCGGCGGCAGCCAGGGTGGCGCCGCCGGAATAGGCGAAGAGATTCAGCACCCGGACAGGCCGTCCGGCATTCGCGCACTTCTCCCGGATGAAATCCCAGTTGGCAGCCTGCTCCGGGAAAACACCGGTGTGCTTGAAATTCATGGGCTTGACGTTAAAAGTCAGGTAGTCCTTATACTTGATCTGCCACCGCTCAGGAAGGTGGTGGTCCGTCCAGTGTCCGCCGCCGGTATTGGAGCGGACATAGCGGGCGTCGTATTTCTTCCATTCCGGGGCGGAATGGGGGGTATTCCAGATCACCTGGGGATCCGGACGGACCAGCAGGTACTTGCCCCACCGCTCCAGACGCTCCCCGTTGGAGGTGTCCAGAACTTCATAATCTTTCCATTCATCAGAAATCCAAATCATTGGCTTTCTCCTTTATCTCTCTGTAATCAGGGGGTAACAGGCTGGGTTTCCTGCTCCGCCTGCTGTTTGTCCTGCTCGGCCTTCTGGTAGGCATCCCAGGCCTCCTTGGTGTGCTCGGAGCAGACCAGGTAGGGGGCGTCAACGCCCTTGTTGGAATTGCCGCTGAAGCCGTGCCAGTTGCCGTCCAGATAGTAAACATAGGAACCATCCAGATAGGCGCTGTTCAGGCCGTAATTGCCGGCAGCCTTGATCTCCTCGATCTCGCTCTCGGTCATCTTCACCAGGGAGCGCTCCACGATGCTCACATCGCTGACCTCCGCGAACTTCTTGCAGTATTCGTTGGCCACGCCGTTGCCGGTGGAGCAGTAGTCGACCAGCACATGCTTTTCGCAGGTCCCGGTGGGCGCATCCTCCTTATAGGCGTTGGCGGTGGCGACGCGGCTCAGGCTGTACTCATAGGTGCGGGTATCCTTCTTGCAGGCGTCCGATGCCAGCTTGCCGCTGTCCAGGCAAACACTGTAGGAGCGGAAGCTGGAGCTGTCATAGATGGCGGACTTTGCCAGTCCGGAATGGATGGGCTCCATGACCTTCTTCCACAGGCGGGCGGAGGGATTGGAGGTGTTGCCGGTGAGCTTGATGACCTCGGGGTTATCATAGCCGCACCAGACGGCAGCGGTATAGTAGCTGGTGAAGCCGCAGAACCACCGGTCCTTATTGCTGGAGGTAGTGCCCGTCTTGCCGGCCACATTCTGGCCGGAGATCTGGGCGGCGGTACCGGTGCCGCTCTGGACCGCGTTGTACAGGCAGTAGTTCATATAGTTGACCGTCTTCTCGCTGAGGATCTGGCTGCTTTCCTGGGTGTTGTCCAGGATCAGGTTGCCGTTGCTGTCATAGACCTTGGTATAGGTCCGGGCCTCCCGGTAGACGCCGTTGTTGGCGAAGGTGGCATAGGCGGCGCTCATATCCCGGATGGTCGCACCCACGGTCAGGGCACCCATGCCCAGAGGAGAGTAGCCCATATCGCTCTTGACATCGCCGGAGGCGGTCTCGTAATGGTCCGTCAGGGTGGACAGGCCGAACTTATCCTTGGCGAAGTTGAAGGCGTACTCAAAGCCGATCTTTTCCAGGGTGTTGATGGCCACCGCGTTGACGGAGGACACCACGCCGCTGAGGATGGTGCGGGAATAGGAATAGGAACGGTTGTCATTCTTGGGGAAGGACGTGCCGCCGGAATAGGAAATGGGCAGATCCGTAATGACGGACGCGGGGCTGATGGCGCCGACCTCAAAGGCGGGCGCGTAAACGGACAGGGGCTTCTGGGAAGAGCCGGTCTGGAGCTTGGCGTCCGTAGCCCGGTTGAAGGCGTCATGGGTGGCCTTTTCGCCGACACCGCCGGAGAGGGCCACGATGTCGCCGGTGCTGTTGTCAATGACCACGATGCCGGACTGGAGCTGCTGCTTGCTCTTGGTGGTGGGGATCTGGCTCAGGTCGGTATAGACCGCGTCCACAACCTCCTGCACATCCATGTCCAGGGTGGAATAAATATGGTAGCCGCCCCGCTGGATCAGAGTCATCCAGTTGCTCTTGCCGTCCTTGTCCAGGCTGTCATAATCCACGCCGCTGAGGGCCGCCAAGTCTCTGGCCACATCCTCCAGAACGGTATCCACGAACCAGGAGTAGATCACCTGGGAGGAGCTGGCCGTAACGGTGATGCCGCTGCCGCACTGGGGGCAGTAGTAGCTCTCCCCTTCCTGAGTCAGGGTGCTGACGGTCCCCTCATAGCCGCAGGAGGACTTGGAGCACTGGACCCACTTGTCAGCCAGGTCGATGCCCTTCTTGAACACCAGCTCCTGGTCAATTGCCGCCTGGTACTCCTCCGCCGTCAGCCAGCCCTGCTCCTTCATGGACCAGAGGGTGTTTTCCTGACGGATCTTGTTCCGCTCGGGGCCGGTGTATTCCCGCTTCTCATCCTTATAGGTCCACTCATAGGTGGAGCTGTAGGGGCCGTAGATGGAAGGGTTATTGGTGATGCTGATCAGGCTGGCGCACTCGGCGGTGGTCAGGGACTGAAGCTCCTTGCCGAAGTATTCCGCCGCGGCGGACTTGACGCCGTACTTGCCGTTGCCGAAATAGATGGTATTGAGGTACCATTCCATAATGGTATCCTTGTCATACTGGCTCTCGAACTGCTGGGCCCGGAAGATCTCCATCACCTTACGCTGAACGGTGACGCTGTTTTCGCCGGTCAGGTTCTTGATCAGCTGCTGGGTGATGGTGGAGCCGCCGAATTTGGAGCCGCCGCCGAAGAACATATTGGCGCAGGCCTTGACGGTAGTGATCCAGTCCACGCCCTGGTGCTCATAGAAGCGCTTGTCCTCGATGGCGATGGCAGCGTGGATCAGGTCCTCGGGCATCTCCTCCAGGGACGCCCACTGGCGGTCCTCAGAGGTGTGGATCTGCTGGAGCTGCTGAATATTGCCCTCGGAGTCCACATAGTATACATAGGAAGTCTGATTGACGCCGGCGTTTTCCAGGCTGTAGTTAGCCTCCGGCAGCACATCGTCCTGCAGGTAATTGCCAAGGATGCCCACAAAGACGAAGGCACAGACGATGCAGATCAGCAGCACCGTCGCCACGGCGCCCAGGGCGATCTTCACAACAGCGAAGCAGGCGGACCAGAGCGCGTACAGGAGCTTCAGGAGCCAGTGGGGATTCCACTCCTGCCGCGGCTTGCTCTTTCTGCGTCTACGATTGATATCCATAGTTAAAAAACCTCCATTACATCAGCCGAAAGGCCTGTATGGTTCATGTCAAAAGAATGTGTATTGCTTCTAAAAGTGCATAGGGGCATAGCACTACGTATATGATTATAGCATACCCCACCCGAAAACGAAAGACCTATTTTATTAATAAAGATTAAATTCGAGGAAATACTACTGCCGTAGGAGGCGGTGGTCATGAGAAAGAAGGGACACATCTATATTGCCCTGTTTTTCGGATTTCTTCTGGGGATCCAGAACGGATTTATCACATTATGGAGCGACGGCAGCCCGGAGCCTGTGGAGGTTTTCCCCTACCGGGCGGAACTCCTGCCGGAAGCGGACCAGCGGGCCCTGGAAAAAGGCATCCGGGCGGAGTCAAGTGAAAATCTCGCCAAACTTCTTGAGGATTACCTGTCCTAAAATCCGTCAAGGTTAGGCAATATTCCCTCTTGATTTTGCGGCGCAAAGCAGTTAGAATATAGCCATGGAAGCAAAGACCATCAGGAGGACAGTCATATGGAAGATCTGTACGGTTCCGATTTCATGACCATCGTTGACGAGGACGGCACCGAATTTGAGCTGGAAGTTCTGAGTACCCTGGAGTACAATGGCTGCACCTATCTCGCCGTCATCCCCGCCGGGGCTGAAGAGGACCAGAGCCTGGAGGTCAGCATCCTCAAGAGCGTCGAAGAAGACGACGAGCCCATCCTCTGTGCCATCGAAGACGAAGCGGAGCTTCAGGCCGTCTATGACCTGATCATGGAAGAGCTTTACGCCGAAGACGAGGACGACGAGGAATAACAGAATATTCAGCAGGTTTAATCTCCTGCTTGGTGCGTGGTGTGTCCATTTGGACCCACATTTTATCATAGGGACGTTAGATTTCCTTTCCGGGTTGCAGACCTCCCGCCTGCGCTGAGACGTATGGTGGACGTTGGGAGCAGTGAAGGACTGGAGCGGCATCCCACCTGCCGTTATCGTGCAGGTCACAATTGATGCATCACGGCCAAAGCGGGGTTGCATGGGGAGTTTCGGCTCCCCATGTTTTTTGTCCTCAGGAACCGGGCGGCCGGCCAGAGCCGTCCCCGTTCGTCTGTTTTTTCAGCCGTCTTTCAGAAATATGGATAATTTGCTGTAAATTTTTCGATTATTTAAAATTTTCAAGCGCATTGGCACTTGAAACTGCGGCGCGGATGGGTTATAATACCGGGGTCTATCCGCAATTTTCCCATTGCGCGACGTACCAATTAGGACAAATGAGAGGAATTGATTAACCATGAGTGCATCCAGCAAGAAAAAGCTCCGCAAGGCTCAGGAAGCTGAGAAGCTGACCGAAAAGCAGCTGACCGAGCAGAAGGAAGCAAAGAAACTGAAAATCTACACCACGGTGTTTGTGGTCGTTCTGGCTCTGATGATCGTGGCTGCCGTGTGGATCGCCGTCAGCAATACCATCGCCCACAACGGCGTCCGTGAGCGCGGCACCACCGCCCTGACCGTCGGCGAGCATGAGATCAGCAATGCCGAGCTGAACTTCTTCTACATCGACGCCGTCAATAATTTCTACAGCCAGTACGGCAGCTACGCCTCCCTCTTCGGCCTGGACACCACCCTGCCCCTGAATGAGCAGGTCACCGACGAAGAGACCGGCGCCACCTGGGCTGACGATTTCCTGAACTCCGCCAAGGAGAACGCCCGTGCCGTCTACGCTCTGGCTGACGAGGCCAAGGCCCAGGGCTACACCCTGTCCGACGAGGAGAAGGCCGAGATCGAGACCCACCTGTCCAATCTGAGCCTGTACGCCAGCTACTACGGCTACTCCAATGCCGAGGACTACCTGAAGGCCATGTACGGCAACGGCGCCACCGAAAAGACCTACCGTGCCTACGCGGAGCTGACCAGCCTGGCAAGCTCCTACGAGACCTACTACGCCGATTCTCTCGTCTACGACGACGCCGCTCTGCGTGAGGCCGAGTCCGAGAACTACGCCGAGTACTCCTCCTTCAGCTACAACACCTACTACCTCTCCACCTCCAAGTTCCTGGAGGGCGGCACCACTGACGACGAGGGCAACACCACCTACTCCGACGAGGAGAAGGCCGCTTCCGTCACCGCCGCTGAAGAAGCCGCCAAGGCTCTGGCCGAGGGCGAGTACGCTTCCGTCGCTGATCTGGACGCCGCTATCGCCGCTCTGGAGATCAACGCCGAGACCGAAGGCGCCGCCAGCACCACCTATGAGGATACCGCCTACGCCAGCATCAACTCCGTGGTCCAGGAGTGGGTCACCGACGAGAGCCGTGTGTCCGGTGATGTGACCTACATCGCTTCTACCACCCACACCCATGCCGAGGGCGAGACCCATTCCGACGACGAGGACTCCTCCGAGTATGAGACCGTCAACGGCTACTATGTCGTTTACTATGTCGGCACCAATGACAACACCTTCGCTCTGGCCAACGTCCGTCACATCCTGGTCGCCTTCGAGGGCGGCACCACCGATGACAACGGCAATACCACCTACTCCGACGAGGAGAAGGCAGCCGCCAAGGACGAGGCTGACGCCATCCTGGCCGACTGGAAGGCCGGCGAGGCTACCGAGGACTCCTTCGCCGCTCTGGCCAACGAGAAGTCCGATGACGGCGACGGCACCACCGGCGGCCTGTACGAGGATGTCTATCCCGGCCAGATGGTGACCAACTTCAACGACTGGTGCTTCGACGAGAGCCGCAAGGCCGGCGACACCGATGTCATCGAGACCGAGTACGGCTACCATGTCATGTACTACGTCGGCGACAGCGAGACCAACTACCGTGATTATCAGATCATCAACACCCTGAAGTCCGCTGACACCGACGCATGGTTCAACGCTCTGATCGAGCCCATGACCGTCACCGAGCTGAACACCGATTATATCTCCAAGGACCTGGTCCTGACCAACGGTTAATTGAAACACGAAAGCGGGCTGCGCAAGCAGCCCGCTTTTTATTTTTACGCATCCGCGGCAGCGGATGCATTTTACATTTTCTTTTCAAATCTCACCCAATTTTTACCAAGGTTTTACGACACTCCGATTTCGGATATGATGGTCCGCGTGGTATGATGCTCTCGGCAATGATCCATTGCCCATGAATTTAAAAATTAGGAGTTAATCGAAAATGAAACACAAAAGATTGATCGCCGGTCTTTTGAGCGTCGCCGCTGCCCTGTCCATGACCGCCTGTGGGGGCAACGCAGCCGATGACACCAAGGCCGCAACCGATGCCGTCAAGGCTACCGACCCTGTCGTTGCGACAGAGGCACCGGAAACTATTTCCGCCCCCAAGTACGTGTTCCTGTTCATCGGCGACGGCATGAGCTATCCCCAGTTCCAGGCCGCTTCCGACTATCTGGGCGCCGTGGCCGACGAGGACTATGAGGGCGCGCTGCCCAGCCTGAAGTACGACGAGCGCACCTCCGTTCTGGACGGCCCCGTGGAGCTGAACTTCATGGACTTCGAGGTCGCTGGCTCCGCCGTCACCTATGACTCCTGCTCCTTCGCTCCCGACTCCGCCTCCACCGCCACCTCCATTGCCACCGGCAACAAGACCTATTCCGGTATGATCAACGTGGACGTGACCGGCTCCACCGAGTTCGAGACCATCGCCGAGAAGCTCCACAGCCAGAAGGGCTGGAAGGTAGGCGTTATCTCCTCCGTCAACCTGAACCACGCCACTCCCGCCGCTTTCTATGCCCATCAGGCCAGCCGCTCCAGCTACTATGACATCGGCCTGGAGCTGATCGAGTCCGGCTTTGAGTACTTCGCCGGCGGCGGTCTGCTGAAGCCCGACGGCCACGACAAGGAGAACCCCTCCGAAAACCTGTACGACCTGGCGGAAGCCGCCGGCTACAAGGTCACCTTCACCCAGGCGGACGCCGAGGCTGTCTCCGCCGCCGATGAGAAGGTCATCCTGATCGACGAGTATCTGGCCGACGCCAGCGCCATGGACTACGAGATCGACCGCGAGGACGACCAGTGGGCTCTGGCCGACTATGTCGCCAAGGGCATCGAGGTCCTGGACAACGACGAGGGCTTCTTCATGATGTGCGAGGGCGGCAAGATCGACTGGGCCTGCCACGCGAACGACGCCGCTTCCACCGTCAACGACGTTCTGGCTCTGGCTGACGCCGTGCAGGTCGCCATCGACTTCGCGGCTGAGCATCCCGACGAGACCCTGATCCTGGTCACCGGCGACCACGAGACCGGCGGTCTGACCATCGGCTTCGCCGGCACCGACTACGACACCTATCTGGACACCCTGACCAACCAGTCCATCTCCTTCGTTCAGTTCGACACCGAATATGTGGAGGGCTACAAGGAGAACCAGACCTCCTTCGAGGACGCCATGAAGGACGTGGAAGCGCTGTTCGGCCTGAAGCTGGAGGGCGAAGAGGACGACCGTCTGGTCCTGACTGAGTACGAGACCCAGCGTCTGCGCACCGCTTACGAGCTGGCCATCTCCGACTACTCCTCCTCCGACTACACCCAGGAGCAGTATGTGCTCTACGGCACCTACAACCCCTTCTCCGTCACCATCACCCACATCCTGAACAACAAGTCCGGCATCGACTTCACCAGCTACTCCCACACCGGCCTGCCTGTCGCGGTCTTCGCTGACGGCGTCGGCGCTGAGGACTTCGGCGGTTACTACGATAACACCGATATCTTCAACAAGCTGGCGGCTCTGGTCGACGTTCAGTAACACAAAACCCAAAACGCAGGGGGCGGATTTCCGTCCCCTGCGATAGGGCTTTATGGAGGAACCATGAAAAAACACTTCCAAAAACTCCTGTCCCGTCAGACCTTCGGACCGGTCCTGCTGGCGCTGGTCCTGATGATCCTCCTGCTCCTGATGCCCACGGGCTACGAAGGGGCCCTGTCCTACCAGAATGCCGACCGGGTCAAGGCGCTGGTGCTGTCCACCGACGAAAGCAGCATCATCGATACCGGCCTGGTCCGCAGCGGCGAGCAGCACTGCCAGGTCCGCATCCTGGGCGGCCAATTCGAGGGCACTGAGACCGAAGCGGTCAACCGGCTCAACGGCTCCCTGGCGGAGGACAAGCTCTTCTCCGAAGGCGACTATGCCTTCGTGGTGGTCAGCCACTCCGGCGGCCAGATCACCACCGTCTCCATGAGCGACCACTACCGGCTGGATAAGGAAGCACTGCTGGCAGGGGCGTTCCTGCTGCTCCTGCTGCTCTTCGCGGGCACCACCGGACTGCGGGCCATTCTGTCCTTCATTGATACCATCCTGCTAATGTGGAAGGTGCTGGTCCCCTGCCTGCTGAACGGCTACAATCCCGTCTGGGTCAGCCTTGGGCTGGTGCTGGTGCTGACGATCCTGGTCCTGAGCCTGATCTACGGACTGGACCGGCGGTGTCTGGCGGCAGTATCCGGCGCGGCGCTGGCCATCGGCGTCACGACGGTGCTGGGCTACCTCTTCACCGACCTGTTCAAGATCCACGGCGCCGTCATGGAGTACAGCGAAAGCCTGCTGTATTCGGGCTATCAGTATCTGGATCTGAATCAGATCTTCGTGGCGTCCATCTTCCTGGGCTCCTCCGGCGCGGTGATGGATCTTTCCGTGGACATCTGCTCCGCGGTCCATGAGGTGGTGCTGAAAAAGCCTGAGATCACCGCGCGGGAGGCCATCGCTTCCGGCTTTGCCGTGGGCCGTGCCGCCTGCGGCTCCACCACCACGACCCTGCTGCTGGCCTATTCCGGCAGCTATATCGCCCTGCTGATGGTCTTCATGGCCCAGGGCACCCCGGTGGAGATGCTGCTCAATTATAAATATGTGGCGGCTGAGATCATCCATACCATCGTGGGCTCCTTCGGTCTCGTCACCGTCGCCCCCCTGACCGCCATCACCAGCGGCATCCTGCTGACCCGGAAGAAATCCTGAATAAAACGGCCTCCTGTGGAGAAAATTTCCACAGGAGGCGATTTTTTTGAAGAAGCCAAAATATGCGGGCCTGGTCCTGGCGGGGTTGGGGGCCGGGGCGGTGAACGGACTTTTCGGCGCCGGGGGCGGCATGGTGCTGGTGCCGCTACTGAGCCTGCTGACGGATCTGGAGGATCAGGAGGTCTTTTCCTCCTCCATTGCCATCATCCTGCCCATCTGTCTGGTGTCCCTGACCGTTTCGGGGCTGCAGTCCGGCATCCCATGGTCCGCTGCGCTGCCCTGGCTGCTGGGCAGCGCAGCGGGAGGTGTGCTGGCAGGGTTTCTCGGGCAGAAGATCCCAACGGTCTGGCTCCACCAGGGGCTGGGCATCCTGATCGTCTGGGGAGGGCTGAGATATCTATGCTGGAAACCTGGCCTGTGATGCTGGCCGTCGGCACGGTGCTGGGCTTTCTGTCCGGCCTTGGCATCGGCGGCGGGAGCCTGCTGATCCTGTGGCTGACCATCGTCCTTGACACGGACCCGGCCATCGCCCGGATCATCAATCTGCTGTTCTTTATCCCCTCGGCGCTGATCGCCTGCTTCTTCCGGCTGAAGCAGGGTACGCTGAAGCTCAGGGCTGTCCTTCCCGCGGTCCTCGCCGGCTGCGCCGCGGCGGCGCTGTTCTCCTGGCTTTCCTGGCGGCTGGATGTGGAGCTGCTGAAAAAGCTCTTCGGCGTCGTCCTCATTGCCGCCGGTGCACGGGAATTATTCTTTCATGTCAAAAAATAAATGTAGGGGCGAGCATCGCTCGTCCGGCAGTAATGTGTTACGAATTTGCCTGCGCCGCGGCGAATGCGTAACCGGTACCGCGGACGTGCAATGCACGCCCCTACAATGATATTTCAGACATTTAACGCTTCTTAAAAGCCAGATACCCCTCCAGGATCAGCGACGCTGCCACGGCATCCACGGTGTTCTTGCGCTTCTTGCCGTGGTAATTGTGCTCGCTGAGGATATTGTGGGCTTCCACGGTGGTGCGGCGCTCGTCCCACATGGCGACGGGCAGGCCGGTGGCGGCTTTCAGCTGCTCCGCAAAGGCCCGGCAGACCTCGGCTCTGGGACCCTCGGTGCCGTCCATATTCTTGGGGAGGCCCACCACGATCTCCCCTACTCCGTTTTCCGCGATGAGCTTCCGGATCTCCGCAATGGTCTTCTCATCCTTGCGGCTGTGGATGACGGTGGTGGTGCCCACGATGCTGCACAGCAGGTCGGAGATGGCAATGCCCGTTCTGGCGTCGCCGTAATCGACGCCCATGATCTTTTTCATAATACTTCCGCCTTTCATTCTTTTGCTCTATTGTACTACAGAACGGGCGGAAAATAAAGACCATTGCTCCGTAATTTTCCGGCCTAAAAAATAGTTTTGAGATTGTAAAAAAATATAGAAAAAAGTTATTGACAAGCGAAGCCCCCCGTGATAGAATGATTTTACCTGTGAAAAAGGGTTTATTTTTATGCCCATTTTTCAGCCCCGGAGCGGCAATTGTAGTTTTCCGCTTACTAAATTTTTTCATAGACGGGGTGATACAGGGAGGCAATTTTTAAGGAGGTGCCGTTATGCGCGTTAAAGTCACTTTGAGATGCTCTGAGTGCAAGCAGAGAAACTACAACACCATGAAGAACAAGAAGAACGACCCCGACCGTCTCGAGATGAAGAAGTACTGCAGATTCTGCAGAAAGCACACCACTCACAACGAGACCAAGTAAGGAGGCCCCCCAAAATGGCAGAAGCTAAAAAGGAAAACTGGTTCAAGAGAACCTGGGGCAAGGTCTGCAAGTACTTCCGTGAGCTCCGCAGTGAGCTGAAGAAGGTCGTTTGGCCCACCCCTCAGCAGGTACTGAAGAACACCCTGGTGGTCGTCACATGCGTTGTCGTGGTCGGCGTTTTCATCTGGCTGTTCGACTTTGTTGCTGAAATCGGCATTACTGCCCTGATCAGCGCCTTCAAGTAAGGTAAGAGGCCATGGCAGATACTGCAAGATGGTATGTAGTGCATACCTATTCCGGTTACGAGAATACCGTTAAGGCGACCATCGAGAAGACCGTCGAAAGCCGCGGTCTCCACGATCAGATCCTGGCCGTCTCCATTCCCCTGGAGACCGTCACCGAGATCACTGAGTCCGGCGTAAGCAAGACCTACGACCGCAAGGTGTACCCCGGCTATGTTCTGGTCAAGATGTTCTACAGTGATGACACCTGGCATGTCATCAAGGATGTACGCGGTGTGACCGGCTTCGTTGGTACATCCAGCAACGACCCCATCCCTCTGTCCGAGGAAGAAGTTTACGCCATGGGCGTGGAGAAGAAGGAGATTATCGTCAACTATGCCGTTGGCGATACCGTCCGGATCCTCGACGGTCCCCTGAGCAGCTTCACCGGTACTGTGGATAACATCGAGGTCGATAACAATACGGTCACCGTGATTGTTTCCATGTTTGGCCGTGAGACCCCCGTCGAGTTCGAGCTCGATCAGGTTGAGGTCATCTCCCAGTAAACGCATCGGATAGGCCCGGCCTATCGGAACGTGGGAGGGGCGCAGAGCCCCGCAAGAAATGCGCAGAGCGCATATTACCACATTTTATTCAGGAGGTGCTTATTATGGCACAGAAAGTCACTGGCATTATTAAGCTTCAGATCAACGCCGCAAAGGCTACCGCTTCCCCCCCTGTTGGCCCCGCTCTGGGTCAGCATGGCGTTAATATCGCTGCATT